>JANZZC010000163.1 GCA_026419575.1 Thermomicrobium sp.
CAGCTGCCCCGTGGACGTCGGAGAGCGGCTCGTCGATCGCTGCGGGAGCGAGCAGCGCCGCCTCGCGGATCGCGTTCGCCGTCAGCGGCTGGCCGAGCAGAGCCTGCTCGGCCGCGGTGGCACGCACCGGTCGCGTGGCGACGCCGAACAAGGCGATCGCCGCCCGGGTGCAGCGACCGTCCGCCCCGAGTTCGAGCAGGGTGACCGCGCCGGCCAACGCGAAGTCCCCGTGCCGACGGGCGAACTCCTCGATCGCCCAGCCGCTGGTTGCTGGAGGCAGCGGGAACCGGATGGCCGTCAAGAGTTCGTCGGCGGCGAGTGCCGTCGTGAAGGGGCCGAGGAAGAAGTCGCGCGCGGGCACCACCCGCTCGCCGCCGGAGCCGCGCACGACCATTTCCGCGTCGAGGGCGAGGGCGACCGCCGGATACTCGGCCGAGGGGTCGGCATGGGCGACGCTTCCTCCCAACGTCCCGCGGTTCCGGATCGAAGGATGACCGACCAGACGCGTCGCTGCCGACAGGAGAGGCAGGTGACGGGCGACGAGCGGATCGCGTTCGAGTCGCCGCTGCCGGACCATCGCCCCGACGACCAGCGCACCGTCCTGCACGGTGACTTCCTGCAGTTCGGCGATCCGCCCGAGGTCGACGAGCACGCTCGGTCGGGCGATCCGCAGGGCGAGCATGGGGATCAGGCTCTGCCCGCCAGCGAGCGGGCGCGCCTCCGGCCCGTGCTGCGAGAGCGCTCGGATCGCTCCGGCGAGGTCGTCCGGCCGTTCGTACGACAAGGACGGTGGCTTCATCGTCGTCTCCCTCCCCTCGCGTGCCGAACGGAGAAAGGGAACCGTTCCACACTGCCCGCGACGGACACCGAACGTCGTCGGTCGGCCTGGAACCGGAAGGATGACAGCTACAAGCACTATCGGTATGCTAGGGGACAGGCAGAGCGGGTGTCAACCCGCGAAACGTTGTAATTTTCTACAAATCCCGTTGTGTCGGATGCCAAAAGTGGGAAGGAGCGTCGGGTGTTCCGCAAGATCCTGGTCGCCAACCGCGGCGAGATCGCGATCCGGGTGATGCGGGCGTGCCGCGAGCTCGGTATCCGGACCGTCGCGGTCTACTCCGATGCGGACGCGCAGGCGCGGCACGTCCGCTATGCCGGCGAGGCTGTGTGCATCGGCCCCGCCGCCGCCTCCCGGAGTTACCTGAACGTGGAGGCGATCATCGGCGCTGCCCGCGAGACCGGCGCCGAGGCGATCCATCCCGGCTACGGCTTCCTGGC
Organism: Thermomicrobium sp.; assembly: GCA_026419575.1. Lineage (GTDB taxonomy): Bacteria > Chloroflexota > Chloroflexia > Thermomicrobiales > Thermomicrobiaceae > Thermomicrobium. The sequence continues at coordinate 1,279 of JANZZC010000163.1, forward strand.
CGAGAACGCCGAGTTCGCCCGCGCCTGCCGCGAGGCTGGGCTCGTCTTCATCGGTCCCAGCCCGGAGGCGATCCAGCTCATGGGCGACAAGGCCGAAGCGCGCAAGCTCGCCGACTCGGTCGGTGTGCCGATCGTTCCCGGTACGCCGGACAAGGTCACGCCGGAAGAGGCGCTCGCCTTCGTCGACCGGATCGGCTTCCCGGTCATGGTGAAGGCCGCAGCCGGGGGCGGTGGCCGTGGGATCCGCGTGGTGCGCGACCGCGCGGAACTCGAGCAGGCGCTCCACATCGCCGCCCAGGAAGCGCACGCTGCCTTCGGCGACGGCGCCCTCTACCTCGAGAAGTTCCTCGAGCGCCCGCGCCACGTCGAGGTGCAGATCCTCGCCGACCAGCACGGCAACGTCCTGCACCTCTTCGAGCGCGAGTGCTCCATCCAGCGGCGTCGCCAGAAGCTCTGGGAGGAGGCTCCCTCGCCGGCCTTGACGCCCGGCCTCCGTGCCCAGATCTGCGAGGCGGCAGTGCGCCTCGCCCGCGCTGCCGGCTACACCAATGCCGGGACGATCGAGTTCCTGGTGGATGCCGGGGGTTCCTTCTACTTCCTCGAGATGAACACGCGTATCCAGGTCGAGCACCCGGTCACCGAGCTCGTCACCGGGATCGATATCGTCAAGGAACAGATCCGGATCGCTGCCGGCGAGCGCCTCCCCTGGCGGCAAGACGATCTCGCGCTCAACGGCCATGCCATCGAGTTCCGCATCAACGCGGAGGACCCCGCGTTCGGCTTCTTCCCCTCGCCCGGCGTCATCGAGCGGCTGGAACTCCCGGCCGGCCCCGGCGTGCGCTGCGACTTCGGGTTCGGCCCGGGCGACGAGGTGCCGCCGTACTACGACTCGCTCATCGGGAAGCTGATCGTCTGGGGACGCGACCGCAACGAGGCGCTCGCGCGCGGTCGCCGCGCCCTCGACGAGTTCGTCGTCGAGGGGATCGCGACGACCGCACCGTTCCACCGCCAGCTGGCCGACGACCCGGCGGTCGTCGCCGCGGCGTACCATGTCCAGTTCCTGGACGAACGCCTGGCGTCCGCGCAGTGACGCGGCTCACCGGCGATCGACGGGCGGCGGGGCACCCGGTGCGTCCAGGTGCCCCGCCCTGTTCCGGCAGTGCGCTCAGCGGTCGGCTTCGTCTCAGCCGCGGCTCCCGCCCGCCGGGCGGATGAGCGTCTGGGCGATCGCCATGATCGGGTTGTTCGCGGCCAAGGTGACGGTCGGCCGCTCCCGCTGGCTCCAGACCGTCTCGGGACGGCACTGGAGGAAGTAGAGCGTCCCCTTCGCCGGCTCGTCGGTGATCGCCCACTCCACGTCGATCGGATACCCGAAGTGCTTCTCGAGCGCCCGCGCCCGTTGGGCGAGTTCGACGACTTCCGCCTCGTCCAAGCACGGGGCGTTCGCCTGCTCCGGTGGGAGCTCCTCCCGTCGGAGCGAGCCGTCCGGTCCACCGCGCCGGTAGCAGAACGGCTTGGGGTTGATCTGCTTGCGCAGGACCTCGAGCGTCACCTTGCTCACCACGTACTCGTCCGGCGTGACCTCGCCGGCGACGACCGCCTGACCGAGCCCCCAGCTCCCTTCGATCACGACCAGCGAGCGGTCGCCGGTGCGCGGGCTGAGCGTGAAGAGCACACCGGCCGCCCGCGGTTCCACCAGGAGCTGGACCGCCACGCCGACCGCCGCGTCCTCGAGCGAGAGGCCGCGGTGCACCCGGTAGGCGATCGCTCGCGGGGTGTAGGCGCTCGCCCAGCAGCGGCGCACCGCGCGCGCCAGCTCCTCCAAGCCTTGGATGCCGAGGTAGGTCTCGTGCTGGCCAGCGAAACTGGCGGTCTGGCTGTCCTCGTCGGCGGCGCTGGAGCGGACCGCCACGATCGGCGCATCGCTGCCGGCTAACCGACCGAGCCGCGCGTACGCCTCGCTCAGTTCGTCCGCGAGCTCCTCCGGGAGCGGCGCCTCGAGGAACGCCTCCTCGACGCATCGAGAGAGCGCGGCGGCGGCCTCGTCGAGGCTCTTTCCCTCCTCGAGGCGGAAGAGACCGGTGAGCCCGTTGGCAGCGAGGAAACGGTGGTACGCTGCCGTGGTGAGCGCGAAGCCGGGTGGGACCGGACAGCCAGCGGCGAGCAGGGCTCCGAGACTGGCGGCCTTGCCCCCGACGAGCGGCCGATCGCGCTCCCCGAGCGCGGTGAAGTCCAGGACGAACGGTGCCTCGCGCATCGCTTCCCGTACTCCTCTCCAGGTCGGGTCGTCAGTCGAGGATCGTGACCACGCCGTTGTCGCCGTCGACGCGCAGCCGCTGCCCCGTACGGATCCGCTTGGTCGCGACGCCGGTGCCGAGCACGGCCGGGATACGGTACTCGCGGGCGACGATC
>JANZZC010000007.1 GCA_026419575.1 Thermomicrobium sp.
GGCACCGGGACGAGCCGCTGGCCGCGTGGCGCTCCTCACCCTCCGGTTTCGGGAGCGTACGTGCGCCGCGGGCCGGAACCGAGAGTACAGAACGCTTCCCTCGCTCCCCCCGTTCTGCTACGCTGCCCGAGGGACGGTAGCGAGAGGAACGACGGGTACGATGCGGATCGACTGCCATACGCACTTCTACCCAGCCGGGTATCTCGCTGCGCTCGAGCGTTGGAGCGACCAGGCCGAGCTCCGTCGGGACGACGACGGGAACCTGGTGCTCGCCTATGCCGGCGACTACAACGTCCTCGCGCCGGCCCACCACTCGTTGACCGCGCGTCTGGCCGACATGGAAGCGGCTGGCATCGATTTCGCCGTCCTCTCGCTCACCACGCCTGGTGTCCACGGAGAACGTGCCGAGCGTGGCATCGCCCTGGCACGCATCGTCAACGACGAGTTCGCCGAAGTGCAGAAGACCTACCCCGACCGTTTCCGGTGCCTGGCGACCCTGCCGCTCCAAGCGCCCGAGGCAGCAGCCCGCGAACTGCAGCGCGCGGTCGAGGAACTCGGTCTGGTCGGCGCGATGCTCTTCTCCAACGTGAACGGGAAACCGATCGATCTCCCCGAGTTCTGGCCCGTCTATGAGGCGGCGGAAGCGCTCGGCGTCCCGCTCGTGATTCACCCCACCACCCCGGCCTTCGCCGAGCACCTCGCCGACTTTCGGCTCGTGGCGCTGCTCGGGTTCGCCTACGACACGACGCTCGTCGCGGTCCGCATGGTTCTCGGCGGCCTCCTCGATCGGTTCCCCCGGCTGACGTTGGTCCAGACGCACCTCGGCGGGGTTCTTCCCTACCTCGCCGAGCGCGTGCAACGAGGCTACCGCGCGTACCCGGAACTCCGCGGGCGGCTGCGCCGCGACCCGATGGACTATTTCCGTGCGATGTACCTCGACACAGTGCTCTTCGATCCTGCCTGTCTCCTGCTCGGGCTCGCCTTCGTGGGGGAGGATCGACTCCTGCTCGGGAGCGATCACCCCCATCAAGTCGGCGACATCGTCCGTGCACCGCGCGTCATCGAAGAGCTGCCGATTTCGCCCCACACCAAGCGGAAGATCCTGGCCGACAATGCCCGTCGGCTCTACCGCCTCGACCGGGCGGAGGAACCCGAGCCGTGAAGGGAGCGACCCTCCTCGTCCTGCAGGGCGGCGGACCGACCGCAGTCGTGAACGCGACGCTCGCCGGGGTGATCGAGCGCGCTCGTGCCTCCGGCTTCCGCAAGATCCTTGGAGCGCGCCGGGGATTCGCCGGACTCCTCGTCGGCGAGACGGTCGATCTCACGCACCTGCCCCCGTCCGACCTCGACCACCTGGCGCGGACTCCTGGTGCTGCGCTCGGAACGTCCCGCGACCGACTGGACGACCAGACGGTGCACCGAGCGCTCGCTGTCCTGGACCGGCACGAGGTCGACGCGGTCATCGCGATCGGAGGGAACGACACGGCCGCAACGGCCCAGGTCCTCCTCGCGCGCGCACAGGACACTGGTCGCAGGCTGCGGCTGATCCACGTCCCCAAGACGATCGACAACGATCTCCCGGAGAACGATCACACGCCCGGCTATCCTTCCGCCGCGCGCTTCCTGGCCCTTGCCGCGCGGAGTCTCGCCATCGACTGCTGGTCGGTGCGCGAGCTGTACGCGTTCACGTTCCTCGAAGTCCAAGGTCGCAACGCGGGATGGCTCGCCGCTGCCACCGCCCTGGCCATGCCGAAGAGCTGGCATCCCCACCTGGTCATCGTGCTGCCGGAATGCCCGCCCCCGTCTCGCGATACCCTCGTCGAGGAACTGATCGCGGCGTGCGAGACGCGCGGCTGGCTCCTGGTCGTCCTACCGGAGACCCTGCGCGACCGCCGGGGAAACCCGCTCGGCGGCCCGGCGGCCCGCTGGGTCGATCCCCACGGACATCCCTACCCGCCGAGCCCGGCCGAAGCGCTCGCCGAACTCGTCACGACGGCCAGCGGAAAACGCACCCGGATCGTGCGGCCGAACGCGTTGGCTCGTTCCTTTCTCCTGGCGACCTCGGAACGCGACCGAGAGGAAGCGCGTGCGATCGGGCACGCCGCTGTCGACCGGCTCGCCGCCGGCCCCGACGCCGTTTCGATCGCGCTGGAACGCCTCGCCGACGAGCCGTACCGCATCGCGTTCCGCCCGGTGCCGCTGGAGTCGGTCGCTGGACGGGAACGTCCGGTACCACCGGACTTCATCGCAGCCGACGGCCGAGGCGTCACGGACGCCTTCTTCCGGTACGCCCGCCCCCTCGTCGAACCGCTCGACGCCGAGGAATCCGTCCTCGTCCTGTGAACCGCTACCAGGACAACGTTCCGGTACATAGGCGAGCGGCCGGATCACAACACGACGTAGCCCTCAGCGTCGCGCTCGACCAACCGCCGGGCGTACCGTTCGAAATCGGGCATGCGCGGTAGGAGTTCTCCGAAAAGCCGCTCGTTGAACGCGTTGTGTGCTTCGCGACTCACCCAGCGTTCCACCCAGACATAGCGGAATTCCTCGTCCAACCGGACGAGTTCCGAGGAGACGCACCCCTCGGCCTCGCGCGCCGCGGCCAGCAGGACACGGAACGCACGTTCGAACTCCGGCTGCATTCCCTCTTCCACCTCGAAGAAGCTCAGATCGACGAACATCGGTGTCCCCCATCCGCTCGTTCCGCTATCCTGCGTCGGCGACGCAACCCACGTCAACCGCGCCCCGCACGATCGGAGGCCGGAATCGGCAGCCGACGCGGAGGCACCGCGCCCTACCGGATCGCCGAGCGGACGGGCGACGCGACTCCGCTCCCGGCGAGTACACTCGAGCACCGAGCGCCGGGAAGGGGGCGACCGATGCGGCGGCGGACGATCGGCATTCTCGGCGGGATGGGACCGCTGGCGACCGCGGAATTCTATCGGCAGATCGTCCTGCGTACGCCAGCTCGTCGTGACCACGAGCACCTCCACGTCATCGTCGACGCCGATCCGTCGATTCCCGACCGCACGGCAGCGCTTCTCGGCGACGGTCCGGACCCGAGCCCGCACCTGGTCGCAGCGGCGCGCCGGCTCGAAGCGGCCGGAGCCGACTTCCTCGTGATACCGTGCAACACGGCGCACGCGTTCCTCCCGGCAGTGCGAGCCGCCGTGGCGATTCCGGTCCTCGACATGATCGCGGAGGTCGCGGCCGTCGCAGCCCGCCGGTTTCCGGTCGGCACGACGGTCGGTGTGCTCGCGACCGAAGGAACCATCGTCGCTCGACTGTATCACCGCGCCTTCGCGCCGTACGACGTGCGGGTGATCGTACCGACTGCTCCGGCGCAGCGGAGAGTCACCCGCGTCATCGAGGCGGTGAAGAGCGGTCGGCTCGACGACGAGCTGCGCAGCGAGGTCTCGGCAGTCTGCGAGCTCCTCGTCGAACTCGGCGCCGAGGCGCTCGTCTTCGCGTGCACCGAACTCTCGGTGCTCATGGACGGAATATCGGTCCCGGTGCACACCATCGACGCCTTTCGCGTCCTGGCGGATGCCACGATCGAGGTCGCACTCGGCGAGCGGCCGCTGCCACAGCTTGCCGAGACTCCACTCCCCGGTTGAACGTCACCGCCTTCCGTGGCCAGACCGGGTACACTGGACAGCGGTCGCTGTCCGCGCGGCAGCGACCGGGACACCGGTATGGAGCGATCGCTGCGCACGAACATCGCCGCCGTCCTCGTGCTCGTGCTCGGTCCGGCACTGTTGCTGTTTCCGACCGAGTGCGCGTGCGGTGCGAGCGAGCCTCACCCGCACAGCCTCTTCGCGCTTCCCGGACACCGGCACGACCATGGAGCGCACGCGGCACCCTTCCGCTCCGACGAGGTCTCGCTCGTCGCTGCGAGCCTCGGCAGCCTCGCCAGCGCGTTCGTCGCGCTCGCGGTCCTCTCGGGAACGGTGCCGCTGCACGCCGTCGCGAACGGAGCAAGCCCCCGCGGTCGGAGCTTCACGCGACCGCGAGGCTGGATACCGACGCTCGAGCCGCCGCCACCGCGCGCGCATTCCCTGTTGCCGTAGCTGCGGACGATTCGCGCCGATGAGAGGAGGCAGCGAATGCGGGCGCGATGGGCGGTTCTCATCGGCCTCGCTCTCGTCCTGTTGTCGGCATCGCTCGGGCCGGCTTGCCGTCGCGGGGAAGCGAGCGAGACCGTGACGGTGACCGTCGTGGCGATCGACCCCTCACCCCCGACGGTCGGCCCGGCGACCCTGCGGCTCCGCTTGCAGCGAGCGGACGGCACCCCGCTCACAGGGCTCGGCACCATCGAAGTGGAGGGGACCATGACGCACGCCGGGATGCAACCGGTCATCGCCACGGCGGTCGAAGAGAGCGAAGGGATGTTCGTGACGCGCGACTTCGCCTTCACGATGGCGGGGGACTGGATCGTCATCGTGCGCGGGAGCGTACGAGGGGACCGTTTCGAAGCGCGGACCGAGGTGAACGGCGTACGGAGCGCCGCGGGGACGCCGGCGCACCAGCACGGGACGCCGACTCCATGAGCCGGACAGCGACGCACAGCGGACCCACCGCGAGCGCACGCACCGATCTCTCGACCTGGCCGTTGCTCGGCCGCTTCCTGCGCTGGCGGCACGCGCGGACGACGGCGCAGCTCGTCCTGCTCCTCGTCGCCGGGCTCGTCCTCTACGACGGCTTCTTCGGCCCCGCGCTCGCCCCCAAAAATTTCGCGGGAGTGCTGCCGTGGGTGCACTGGCGCGGTCTCGTCGTCCTGGCGCTGCTCCTCGTCGGCAACCTCTTCTGCTTCGCCTGCCCCTTCATGCTCCCGCGGCGGCTCGCCCAGCGGCTGTTGCGACCACGGCGCAGCTGGCCACGCTGGCTCCCCGGAAAGTGGGTCGCGCTCGTCGCGATCGTCCTCTTCTTCTGGGCCTACGAGGCCTTCGACCTCTGGGCCAGCCCCTTCCTCACCGCGTGGGTCGCAGTCAGCTACTTCGTCGCGGCGTTCGTCATCGACGGCTTCTTCCGCGGAGCGGCTTTCTGCAAGCACGTCTGTCCGATCGGGCAATTCAACTTCGTCGGCTCGCTCCTCTCGCCGAGCGAGATCCGCGTTCGCGACGAGCGTGTCTGCCAACGCTGCCGCACGAAGGACTGCATCCGGGGGCGATACGACGGGTCGGGTCGCCTGCTCCAGCGCGGCTGCGAACTTGGTCTCTTCCAGCAGCGGAAACTCGGCAATCTCGACTGCACCTTCTGCCTCGACTGCATCCAAGCGTGCCCGCATGACAACGTCGGGGTCCTTCTCCGGTTGCCGCTGCGCCGGGAGATGGACGTCGATCGCAACCGTTCCGGCATCGGTCGCCTGAGCGAGCGCCCCGACTGGGTGGCGCTCACGGTCGGTTTGACTGCGCTCGGCTTTCTCAACGCGTTCGGTATGGTCAGCCCGGTCTATCGCCTGCTCGACTGGCTCGGCCGGATCCTCCACGTCACCAGCGAGCCGTTCCTGGTCGCGCTGGTTTTCGCCAGCGGCATCGCGACGCTCGCCGTCGCCGTGATCCTCGCGAGCTTCGTATCCTCCCGTGCGGCTGGGGCACCGAGTACACGCTGGGTCCTGACCCGTTTCGCGCTGACGCTGGCTCCGCTCGGCTTCGGCCTGTGGTCGGCGCACTATCTCTTCCATTTCCTGACCGGCGCCCTGACGATCGTTCCGCTGGCCCAGAGCTTCGTCCTCGATCTCACCGGACGAGCGTGGCTGGGCGAGCCGGCTTGGCGACTGGCGAGCCTGCTCTCGGTGACCAGCACGAGCGACGTCGTCCTCCTGGTGCTGGCGCTCGGCTTCTTCGGGTCGATCGTCTGGACGATGGAGCTCGGCCGTCGCGCGCGCTTCGGCTTCGCCGCGCTTCTCCCGTGGCTGATTCTCCACGGGGCGCTGTTCCTTGCCGGTGTCTGGCTCCTCGGGCAGCCGATGGAGATGCGCGGTACACTCCTGGGATGAGGACGGAGGGCTCGTGCGCTATCGCTCGGCGATCGTGACCGTGGCGATCCTGGTCGCGTCGTTGGTCGTCGTCCCGCGAGGGGTGGCCAACGGCGGTCAGGTGCGGATCGCCGACGCACCGGTCGGCCCCTACCAGGTGACCGTCTTCACGAGCCCCGTGCCGCTGCGGACCGGCACTGTCGACGTCAGTGTCCTGCTCCAGCGGGCGGACACGAAGGAGATCGTCGACGGCGCCGAGATCGTCGTGAACGCCGAGCCGATCGACGGAGGCCCTGCCCTCCGTTACCCGGCGACCCGCGAGCAGGCGACGAACAAGCTCTACTACGCGGCCGAATTCACGATCGATCGACCAGGAGAGTACCGATTCCGCATCGAGATCCGTGGGCCGGAGGGGGCCGGCACGGTCGAGTTCCCCGCCACCGTCGAACGAGCGAGTTCCGGCTTCTGGCGCTCCTGGTGGTTCTGGGCTATCGTCGGGGCGGCACTCGTCGCGCTCGTCTGGTGGATCTTCGGCGGCGCACCGTCGCAGCAGCGCGGCTCGGTCGCCCAGCGACGCAGCGAGGCGAGGAGACGCTGATGCTCCGCACGTTCCGTACCGTCCTCTGGGCACTCGCGATCGCGGCGGCGATCGCGACCGCGGGCGCCTACCTCTTTCGCTGGTACGCGGCCCATCGCGAGGCGGAGTGGGCGCTCGAGCTCGACGGTCGCCCCGCCCCGGCGTTCGCTCTGACCGACCAGACCGGGCGGACGGTGAAGCTGGACGATCTCACCGGCCACGTGACGGTCGTCACTTTCGTCTACACGAGCTGTCCGGACACCTGTCCGCTCACCTTGCGCAGGCTGGTCGCCGTACGGCAGCGCTTGCCCGCGGAACTCCGGGATCGGGTCCGGATCGTCGCGGTGACCGTCGATCCCGAGCGCGACACGGTCGCCCGGATCGGCCAGTACGCGGTCGCGAACGGCTTCCAGGACGTCCTCTTCCTGACCGGCGACCGGCGATCGCTCGAACCGGTCTGGGCCGGGTTCGCTGTCGCTGCTGAGCGGTCCGGCGGGACAGGTAATTCGTACGAAGTTCTGCATACCGCCGTGACGTACGTGCTCGATCGCGAGGGTCGTCTCGTCTTCTTGGTTCGCGATGAGGCGCTCGAGCCGGAGCGGTTCGCCACGCTGCTCGAGCGCCTCCTGACTTCCTGACGCCTTCGTCACTCGGAGATCTCGCTCGCGAACTCGTTCTCCGTCTCGGTCAACGCCTCGTCGATGATGGCCACGATCCGATCGAGCTCCTCCTTGGTGACGACCAGCGGTGGGGCCACGTGCACGATCTCCCAGACGCGGGTGAGCAATCCCTTCTCGTTCATCCGCCGTTCGAGCGCCTTGACGAAGGCGCTGTTGCGCGGCCACTTCTCCTTCGTCGACTTGCTCTTCACGAGCTCGATCCCGCACATGAGCCCGAGACCGCGCACGTCACCGACCGTCGGATGACGCAGCAATCCCCGGAGCTGCTCCAGAAGGTACGCTCCCTTCTCGGCGCTCTGCTCGACCAAGCGCTCGCGGTCGAAGATCTCGAGGTTCTTCAACGCTGCCGCCGCAGCGACGGCGTGCCCGCCGAACGTCAAGAGATGCCCGAGCGGCACGTCCTTCTGTTCTCGGAAGATCTCGAACACGCTGTCGCGCACGGCCACCGCCCCCATCGGGGCGTACCCCGACGTGATCCCCTTGGCCATGGTCATCAGATCGGGTACCACGCCGAAATGCTCAGCGGCGAACATCTTCCCGGTCCGCCCGAACCCGTTGATGACTTCGTCCATGATGAGCAGCACGCCGTACTTGTCGCAGATCTCGCGCAGCCGCTGCCAGTACTTCGGCGACGGAACGTGCACACCGTTGGAGGTCGAGATCGGCTCGCCGATCACCGCAGCGACCGTTTCCGGATCCTGATACTGGATCTCCTGCTCGACGTAGTTGGCGCACATCAGATCGCCTTCTTCGCCCTCCAGACCGAAGTCGTTGCGGTACCGGTTGGGCGAGGGCACGTAGTACACCCCGTACATGAAGGGCCCGAAGAACTTCTCGTTCCGCGATTGCGTCAGCGACATGGCACCGTAGGTCATACCGTGATAGCTGCCCCGGCGGGCGATGATCTTGTAACGCTTGGGGAAGCCGCGCATCGCCTGCACCTGCTTGGCGATCTTGATCGCGCTCTCGACCGCCTCCGACCCCCCGGAGCAGAAGAAGACCCTATTGAGGTCACCCGGTAGGCGCGAGGCGAGTTCGTGCGCGAGCCGAACCGTCGGGACGGTCGTGTGGTTGGCCGAGGAGACGTAGGCGATCTTCGCCGCTTGCTCGGCCATCGCCTCGGCGATCTCCCGCCGACCATGGCCAGCGTTCACGACCCACAGTCCGGACAGGCCGTCCAGATATTCGCGACCGTAGACGTCGACGAGCGTGCTCCCGTAGGCCCGCTCGAAGACCCGAAAGCCGCGCTCCTCGGCCAAACGGATCCACTCCGCGGAATGGATCCACACGTGCGCCAGCGCCTCTTGCTCGAAGTCCGGCGCCGCTTTCGGTTCGGGATGAGCAATGCGTTTCTCGACCATTCGACACCCCCGTGTCACCGATTGATCTCTTGCGGAGTATCGCTCTCCCGGAGCGCCTCCAACGGCCGCGACGGACCCGCACCGGTCCTCGCTCCTGCAGTCTCACATAGCCGTCGAATGACGACAAGGGTCTCCAGGAAAAGCTCGACTTTCGGCAGCGTTCGTTCCGGAGAGCGCTGAAATCGTCCGATGATGCTCCGCCGAGACTGGCCGGATCCCCGTTTGCGGGAGTCGTACCGGTACCGAACGAGCCGAACGCATCGCGAGCAGCGAGGAAAGCACGTGAGCGCGAGCGACGGTCCGACTCCGCAGAGCTGTGAGCCGCGGATGGTCGGTCGACCGACCGGTCTTGCGCTCGCCGCGTCCTGCTGGTATAGTAACGAGCTGAAGTCCTCGACGGGTTGCCCGCGCAACGGTGCGCGAGCGATGGAGGAGGAACATGACGGCTGCACTGTCGCGGCAGAGTCGCCCCGCTGAGATGTCCACCGCTTCGTCCTCGGTTCAGTCTGCTACCGCCAGAACGAGCGCCCCTCGTTCCCCACGAGCGAGGCGTTGATCGCTACGTCGTCCGGCGTTCCGGATCGAATCGGACCGGAACGCGTCGGTGCCCTCGCGCACACCTGGCGTCCATCATCTCGGCGAACGATTCGGCCATCGGAGAATTCGAATGTCGCTCGGCGAACCGGAGCGACGACCTCGATGGAGAGGGAAGGGAGTCCACGACGCGATGATGCCAACGGCGATCGATGCGGAGCGACAAGCGCCCCTCTATCGGGCGGCGTACGAGCATGACGCCTGCGGAACCGGGTTCGTCGCGGATCTGAGCGGCAAGCCGAGCCAGGCGATCGTACGGTACGCCCTGGAGGCGGTGGTGAACCTCACGCACCGCGGTGCGGTCTCGGCGGATGCCAAGACGGGGGACGGAGCTGGGATCACCGTCCAGCTCCCTCGCCGGCTACTGGCGCGCGAACTGGCTCGCCTGTACGGCGTCACGGTCGAACCCGAGCGGCTGGGTGCCGGTCTCGTCTTCCTGCCGGCCGGCGATCCAGCGCTCGCCGCACGCTGCAAGCAGGCTTTGACAGAAGCCTTGCAGGCGCAGGAGCTGCCGGACGTTTGGTGGCGCGACGTTCCGGTCGATCCCGATGTCCTCGGTCAGCAAGCGCGCCGGTCCATGCCGCGCATCGAACAGGTGATCGTGGCGCGACCGGCCGGTCTCGACCAGATGGAGTTCGAGCGTCGACTGTACCTGGCGCGTCGTCGTGCCGAGCGCTGCGCCAAGGAAGTCGGCGCCCGCGAGTTCTTCGTCCCCTCGCTCTCCTGTCGGACCATCGTCTACAAGGGGCTCTTCGTCGCCCGCGATCTCGCGACCTTCTATGCCGACCTGCAAGATCCGTTGATGGAGAGCGCGCTCGCCCTGTTCCACCAGCGCTACAGCACGAATACCTTCCCGACCTGGCAGCTGGCGCAGCCGTTCCGCCGCATCGCCCACAACGGCGAGATCAACACCCTGCAAGGGAACCGGAACTGGATGCGGGCACGAGAGCCCGAGCTCTCGTCACCGCTCTGGGGTGACCGACTGGCTGAACTTCTCCCGCTGATCGATCCCGACGGTTCGGACTCGATGAGTCTGGACCAAGTGCTCGAGCTCCTCGAACTGTCCGGGCGCGATATCGTCCATGCGGTCGCCATGCTGATCCCGGAGGCCTGGGAGCACATGGACGACCTCTCGCCCGAGATCCGCGCGTTCTTCGATTACCACGCTGGGCTCATGGAGCCGTGGGACGGTCCCGCGGCGATCGCCTTCACCGACGGGCGCGTCGCCGGCGCCGTGCTCGACCGGAACGGGCTGCGGCCAGCGCGCTACTCGATCACCGAGGACGGCCTGGTGGTGCTGGCAAGCGAGACCGGTGTCATCGATCTGACAGGCCGGCGGGTCGTCGAGCGTGGCCGGCTCGGTCCGGGGCAGATGCTGGTTGCCGATACTGCCACCGGCACGGTCTACTGCAACCGGGAGATCAAGCAGCTCCTGGCGGCTCGACGTCCCTACGGCGACTGGCTCGCCCAGCATCGGCTTCAGTTGAGCCCGGGAGCGATGCAGCCGAACGGTCAGGAACTCGACGAGAGCGCGTGGCTCCAGCGGCAAGTCGCCTTCGGTTTCACGGCAGAGGACCAGCGACTCGTCGTCCAGCCGATGGCGGTGGAAAACAAGGAGCCGCTCTGGTCGATGGGCGACGACACCCCGCTCGCCGTCCTCTCCGAGTTCCCGCGGCCGCTCGCGCACTTTTTCCGGCAGCGTTTCGCGCAAGTGACGAATCCACCGATCGACGCGTACCGCGAGAAGCTCGTGATGTCCCTCGACGTCTACCTCGGACCGCGCGCGAGCCTGCTCACCGAGACGCCGGAGCACGCGCGGCTTCTCCACTTGCCGAGCCCGTTCCTGCTCGAGGAGCAACTCGCCGCGCTCACCGCGCACCCGGAGCTCCCGGCGGCTACGCTCGAGACGGTCTTCCCGGTCGCCGAGGGACCGCAAGGACTGGAACGAGCGCTGCGCGAACTCCTGGCACAGGCCGAGCGAGCGATCGACGCGGGTGCGAACATCCTCGTGCTGAGCGATCGCGCAGTCGATCGTGACCACGCGCCGATCCCGATGCCGCTGGCCGTCGGCGCGGTGCACCACCACCTGATCCGCGTCGGCAAGCGGATGCGCGTCTCGATCGTCTGCGACACCGGAGACGTCTGGGACGTCCACCAGGCCGCGGTCCTCATCGGCTACGGTGCTGCTGCCGTGCACCCGTATCTCGCGCTCTACGTCGCGCGGAGCTTCGCCGGCACCCGGGCCGCCGGGGACCTCACGCCGGAGCAGCTCGCCAAGAACTACGTCAAGCAACTCGAGGCGGGGCTTCTCAAGATCATGTCCAAGATGGGCATCTCCACACTGGCCAGCTACCAGGGCGCCCAGCTCTTCGAGATCTTGGGCCTCGCGCAGTCGGTCGTCGACGAGTTCTTCACGGGTACCCCGGCCCGCCTGGGCGGTCTCGACCTCGCCGGTATCGGCGAACGAGCGCTCGCGCGCCATTCGACAGCGTTCGCCGAGCCGCTCGACAAGTTGCCGGACTGGGGATTCGTGCGCTTCCGCAAGGACGGAGAATACCATGCCTTCAGCCCGACCAATGTCCGTGCCTTGCAGCAGGCCGCCCAGACCGGCGACCGCGCCGCCTACCGCCAGTACGTGGAGCTGGTACAGAACCGGCGACCGATGGCTCTGCGCGATCTCTTGACATTCCGCCCGACGCGACCGGTGCCGCTCGAGGAGGTCGAACCGGCCGAGGAGATCGTCAAGCGTTTCGTGGTGACCGCGATGTCGCTCGGTGCGCTCTCGCCGGAGGCGCACCGGACGCTGGCGATCGCCATGAACCGGATCGACGCGCGCTCCAACTGCGGTGAGGGCGGCGAGGATCCCGACTGGTACTACGAGAGCGGCAGCGACGTGCCGCACAACAAGATCAAGCAGGTGGCCAGCGGGCGCTTCGGCGTCACGGCCGAGTACCTCGTTCGTGCCGAGGAACTCGAGATTAAGATCGCCCAGGGCTCGAAGCCAGGCGAGTGCGGTCAGCTCCCTGCCCACAAGGT
>JANZZC010000004.1 GCA_026419575.1 Thermomicrobium sp.
GTGCCTACGAGGTGCTGCAGCATCTGAAGGGGAGCGAACTCGTCGGTCTGCGCTACCGCGGCCCCTACGATCACCTGCCCGTCAACGCGAACGTCGAACACCGAGTCATCCCGTGGGAGGCGGTCGATCCGAGCGAAGGAACCGGTATCGTCCACATCGCGCCGGGATGCGGTCGGGAAGACTACCAGCTCAGCAAAGAACACGACCTCCAGGTCGTCGCGCCCCTGACCGAGGACGGGTACTACGTCGAGGGTTTCGACTGGCTCACCGGGAAGCACGTCCTCACCGTCGCCGAAGCGATCGCCGAGGACCTGGAGCGGCGAGGCTTGCTCTACCGGCGGGAGCCGTACCTGCACCGCTATCCGACCTGCTGGCGCTGCGGGACGGAGCTCGTCTTCCGCCTCGTCGACGAGTGGTTCATCGCGGTCGATCCCTGGCGGGAGAAGGTGATGGAGGCTGCGCGGCAAGTGCGCTGGATCCCCGAGTTCGGGCTCGAGCGCGAACTCGACTGGCTCCGCAACATGGACGACTGGATGATCTCCAAGAAGCGGTACTGGGGGCTCGCCCTCCCGATCTGGCAGTGCTCCGAGTGCGGCTGGTTCGATGTCATTGGGAGCGAGACCGAGCTCGAGCAGCGGGCCATCGCCGGATGGGAGGAGTTCAAGGGACATACGCCGCACCGGCCGTGGATCGACGCCGTCAAGATCCGCTGCGAACGATGCGGTGCGGTAGCCAGTCGTATCCCTGACGTCGGCAATCCATGGCTCGATGCCGGGATCGTTCCTTTCTCGACGCTGCGGTACCGGCACGACCGCGCCTACTGGGAGGAATGGTTCCCGGTCGACTTCATCACCGAGTCGTTCCCTGGCCAGTTCCGCAACTGGTTCTACTCCTTGCTCGCCCAGAGCACGGTGCTCGCCGGCCGTGCGCCGATGAGGACGTGCCTCGGTTTCGCCCTGCTCCGCGACGAGAAGGGCGAGGAGATGCACAAGAGCAAGGGCAACGCGATCTGGTTCGACGAGGCGGCCGAGCGTGCCGGCGTCGACGTCATGCGTTGGCTCTACCTCAAGCACAACCCCGCCCAGAACCTGAATTTCGGCTGGCGCCTGCTCGACGAGGTACGTCGCACGTTCCTCTTGCCCCTCTGGAACTCCTACGCCTTCTTCGCCAACTATGCTCGCCTCGACGGGTTCGACCCGCGACAGCACGACGTGCCGCTCGCCGAACGGACGCTCCTGGACCGGTGGATCCTCGCTCGTCTCCAGCAGGTCATCGCCACCGTGCGCGACCGGATCCAGGACTACGACTCCATGAACGCGGCCCGTGCGCTCCAGGAGTTCGTCGTCGACGCCCTCTCCAACTGGTACATCCGCCGTAACCGGCGGCGCTTCTGGAAGACCGAGAGCGACCGCGACAAGGCGGCCGCCTACCTCACGCTCTACGAGGTGCTGGTGACGCTGGCCAAGGCGCTCGCACCGTTCATCCCGTTCACGACCGAACTCATGTACCAGAATCTGGTGCGCCGGGTCGATCGGAACGCCCCGGAGTCGGTCCACTTGACCGACTATCCGGACGTCGATCCCGCCAAGATCGATACGGACCTCATCGTGGACATGAACTGGCTGCTGCGGGCGGTCGAGCTCGGTCGCGCTGCGCGGAACAAGGCAGGGGTCAAGGTGCGGCAGCCGCTGCCACGCGCGGTCGTCGCCGCGCGTGACGCCGCCGCGCGTCGCGCGCTCGAACGCTTGGCCGACCAGTTCATGGACGAACTCAACGTCAAGGCGATCGAGTTCGCCGAACGTCCCGAGGAGTACCTTTCCTACCGAGTGAAGCCGAACCTGCCGGTGCTCGGTCCGCGTCTGGGTGGCAAGCTCGCGTCCCTGCAGCGACTCCTGGCCGAACTGGACCACAACCAGCTCGCGCGCCAGCTCCGTCTGGGGCACCGGGTCATGCTGACCATCGACGGCGAGGAGGTCGAGTTCGGCCCCGACGACTTCCTCGTCGAAACGCTCGATCGACCCGGCTTCGCCGCCTTCGAGGATCGAGATCTCCTCGTCGCCGTCGATCTCACCATCACGCCCGAACTCAAGCTCGAGGGTCTGGCGCGCGACTTCGTGCGCGGGGTGCAGGAGGCGCGCAAGAACGCCGGGTTCGAGATCGACGACACGATCGTCATCGTGTATCGGGTTTCCCCGGAGCTCGCACAGGCGGTCGAGCGGTTCGCCGACTACATCAAGCACGAGACCCTGGCGGTCGAACTCCGTCCCGGCGAGCCGGAGCGCGAGGACGGACATCTCGAGGAAGTCCGCGTCGGCCGCGAGCGGTTCGTCGTCTCGCTGCGGCGCGTCGGGCGCCTCGCCGAGGTACGTTCGTGACACAGGGTATCCGTCGAAGCCAGTGCACGTCCGGCCGGTCCCAGCCGGAGGATCTCTCTCTTCCGGGCTGGGACCGGGCTCGTCTCGGGCCGCTGCGCACCCGCCGCGTCGTCCTGCCGCGCAGCGGAGCGTCGTTCCGCATCGTCCAACCCGCCGATATCGACCGGCTCCTCGACCTCGCCGCAGCCGACCCCGAGGAGCAACTCCCCTACTGGGCCGAACTCTGGCCGAGCGGGATCGCGCTCGCCGATGCGGTTCTCCTGGAGCCCGACACGCTCCGCGGTCAGCGCGTCATCGAGCTGGGTTGCGGACTGGGCGTGACCGCCGCTGCCGCGCTCCGGGCCGGTGCCGAGCTCCTCGCGATGGACTACAGTGCCGAAGCGCTCGTCCTGACGTGCTGGAACTGCGCGTGGAACGCCGGCCTCGAACCGGCCGTGCTCCGCGTCAACTGGCGCCAGCCGCCGGAGGAAGTCTTCGCCGCGGCCGGCTTCGCCAGCGTCCCGGTCATCCTGGCCGCCGATGTGTTGTACGAGCGACGCGACGTCGAACCGCTCCGGTCGCTCGTCGAGCGCCTGCTCCGCCCCGGCGGTCTGCTCTGGCTCGCCGAACCCGGTCGCGCGACCGCGGCGAGCTTCGTCGAGTCGCTGCGGGACGCTGGCTGGCAGGACGAGACCGACATGTGGCCAGGTCCTTGGCCCGACGCCAACGACGCGACCGTCGCCGTCACCGTCCATCGTCTCCGCCGGCCCGGTTCCGCTCCTGGAGCCTCTTGACCGACCCTGCGACTGTCTCTTATACACATC
>JANZZC010000089.1 GCA_026419575.1 Thermomicrobium sp.
GGGTCGATCATCAATACCGCCAGTTTCGTAGCGCTCATGGGCGCTGCCGTGCCGCAGATCGCCTACACCGCGAGCAAGGGCGGCGTCCTGGCGATGACGCGCGAGATCGCGATCGAGTTCGCCCGCAAGACCATCCGGGCCACCGCGTTCTGTCCGGGACCGGTCGACACGTCGCTCCTCCGCTCGATCCTGGCCGATCCGGCCAAGCGGCAACGACGCCTGGTCCACATCCCGATGGGGCGCTTCGCGCAGGCCCAGGAAGTCGCCCAGGCAGCCCTGTTCCTCGCCTCGGACGAGTCGTCCTACGTCACGGCGACGGCGTTCCTGGTCGACGGTGGGATCACGGCCGCCTACATCACGCCGGAAGAGTGAATCGCTACCTGTAAGGAGAGGAGGACGATCGGAGATGGGCGAGACGATCGAACGCGGCGGCGTCCGCTACGAGAAGGTCGGGCAAGAGTATCTCGAGCAACGCAAGCTGCGCCGCCACGCCAACTGGGTGCTCCTGTGGGCGCTCGGCGTCGGCGCGGTGATTTCCGGCGACTTCTTCGGTTGGAACTTCGGGCTCGACGCCGGAGGCTTCGGCGGTCTGCTCATCGCGACCGTGCTTATGGCGACGATGTATCTCTGCATGGTGTACAGCATCGCCGAGCTGAGCACGGCGCTCCCGCACGCTGGCGGTTTCTACTCCTTCACGCGGAGCGCCTTCGGCCCGTGGGGCGGTTACCTCGTCGGCGTCACCGACACCATCGAGTACGTCATCACCCCAGCGGTGATCGTCGTCGGCATCGGTGGATACATGCATACGTTGTTCCCGGCAGTACCGGTGTGGGTCTGGTGGGTCCTGTTCTACGCCATCTTCGTGGGCATCAACATCGCCGGCGTCGAGATCACGCTCAAGGTTGGTCTGGTGGTCACCATCCTCGCGATGCTCGTCCTCGTCATCTTCTACATCGGTGCGGTCGCTTCGGGGGCCTTCAGTTGGGATCTGGTCTTCAATATCGAGCCTGATCCGAACCGAGCCGGAGCTTCCACTTTCTTGCCGAAAGGGTTCTTCGGTATCTTCGCCGCGATCCCGTTCGCGATCTGGTTCTACCTCGCGATCGAGGAACTGCCGCTGGCGGCCGAGGAGACCCACGACGTCGTCCGCGACATGCCACGGGGTCTCATCACCGGCATCTTCACCTTGCTGGCGCTCTCGATCTTCACGCTGATCTTCAATTCCGGCGTCAACGGCGGCGCGGCTCAGATCGGCGTGTCGGGTGCACCGCTCGCGGACGGATTCCAGGCCGTCTTCGGTGCCGGCGCCACGACGACCGTGCTCACCCTCATCGCCCTCACCGGCCTGATCGCGAGCTTCCATACCATCATCTACGCCTATGGACGCGTCATCTTCGCGCTCTCGCGGGCCGGGTACTACCCGCGCTTCCTCTCGGTGACCGGTCGCAAGACGCACACACCGCACCGCGCGCTCATCGCCGGCGCGATCATCGGACTGCTCTGCGCGCTCGTCATCGATCGGTTCGGCACCGGTATCGTCGGTGCGGCGCTCCTCAACATGGCAGTGTTCGGTGCGGTGATCTCCTACGCCGCCGTCATGCTCGCCTACATCCGGCTGAAGATCGCGCGCCCTGACCTGCCGCGCCCGTACCGGAGCCCGTTCGGCATCCCCGGTGCCGCGCTCGGCGCCATCCTGGCCATCGTCGCGC
Organism: Thermomicrobium sp.; assembly: GCA_026419575.1. GTDB lineage: Bacteria > Chloroflexota > Chloroflexia > Thermomicrobiales > Thermomicrobiaceae > Thermomicrobium. Next base: position 1,710 of record JANZZC010000089.1, read on the forward strand.
TGCTCGCTACCTTCTCCATCCAGGACTACCGGCCGGGTGTCCTCGGCGTCGCCTTCTTCCTGGTGATCGCGCTCCTCTATTTCGCGTTGTACTCGCGCCACCGCCTCGTCGCCCAGGCGCCGGAGGAGGAGGTCGCGCTCATCCTCGAAGCCGAGAAGGAACTCAAGCACCAGTACGTCGAGTTGGAGTCGGAGGAGGAGCGTCTGCGGATGGAACGCAGCCAGGGCAGCGACAACTGACGCATCGCACCTCCACGCCGGACATGCTTCCCACGGGGCTGGGAAACCAGCCCCGTGGTCGCTTCCGCACTCGCGCCTCCGATGCACCGCACTCGGCGCACTTGTCGCCAGCTGACCGCACCGCGTATCCTGACCGTGAGCGGAAGGATCGCTGATGGCCCAGCTCGCCGAACGCCTGCTCGCTCTCCTCAAGAAGCACCGCTTCCGACCCGTCACGCTCCAGGGCGACGGCTACGTCCTCGAGATCGTGCCCTACCACGGGAAGATCGAGGCCGGTTTCACCCTCTGGCGGGTAGAGGGCGGCGGGCTCGTCCCGATCGTGAGCGGTCACACCGAGAACGGGCACCTGCTCACGGCCGAAGGTTTCACGCTCCAGCTCCCCCCTGACGTCGAACGCACCATCCGCACGCTCGTCTCCCGCTCCCGCTGATCGCACGGAAGCTGTCACAGGCCGACGCGCGTCGGCGACGGGCGTGGGCTCGCGCGTCCTGCCGGCCACCGCGGCAGGAGACGACCGCACCCGACTCCGCGAGGCGACGGAGACAGGCAGCGTCGCGCGTAGAAGCGACCGGGTAGCTCATTCCCATGGCACGTGTCCACCGGTCGTCGGGTTCGGCTCAACCTCGTCCGCGCCTCGGCGAGGAGAAGCCCGACGGCTACGCTCGTCGAGCGTTTCGACACTGCCGATGAGGGGGCGATCATGAGACGAGCGAGACGCGTCGCGCGCAGCGACTGGTTCCAGGTGCTCGTCGGCGGCCTTCTTTTTCCGTTCTATCTCCTGAACTGGGCCTTGCAACGGACGCAGAACCCGAATCTAGTGCCCTCGTTGCTCGTGCTCGGTGCATTCCTCGTCCCGGTCGTCCTCGTCCTCTGGGCCTACGAGCACCCGATTCCCGAGCCGATCCCACCCAGCGCCGTCGTGTGGAACTTCCTCTGGGGTGGATCGCTCGGTATCGTCGTCGCCGGGATCCTCGAGTACGACACCTACCGGTCCCTCGGCGTCCTACCGCTCCTCGCGGTCGGTTTCATCGAAGAGTCCGCGAAACTGCTCGTACCGCTCGTCTTCTTCCTGCGCTGGCGGTACCGTTCGGAGAGGGCCGGACTCCTCTTCGGTCTGGCCAGCGGTATGGGGTTCGCCGCGCTCGAGACGCTCGGCTACGGCATCACAGCGCTCGTCGCTTCGCGGGGTAACGTCGGGCTCGCCGAGTTCGTTCTGCTCGTCCGCGGTTTCCTCTCGCCGGCTGGCCATGCGGCCTGGACCGGTCTCGTCACCGCGACGCTCTGGCGCGAGCGCGCACGGCACGGTCACGCCGGCCTCACCCGAGCGACGATCGGCACCTTCTTCCTCGCGGTTGCGCTGCACACGCTGTGGGACACGTTCCAGGTGACCAGCAGCGTGACGCGTGTCGATCGGCTCGGCATCGAGGTGCTCAGCGCCGGCGTCGCGCTGCTCAGCCTGACGATGCTCGTCCGGCGCTACCGCGAGGCACGTCGTCAGGCGGTCGCGGTCGCGAGCGCGACCAAGGGGTCCCAACGGAACGGATCGCCCTCGTAGACCGTCCGTCGGGCGAGGCATTGCTCGACGAGCGCCGCGACGTCGTAGGCGCGCTCGGCCGCTTCGGCCTGCTCCAGCGACACCCGGGTCGCAGGATGGAGCGGCACGAAGACGGTGCAACAGTCGTCGTCGGGTACCCGCGAAATCGGCTCGGTGCCGATCCGCACCGCTTCGGCGATGATCTCGTCTTTGTTGTTCCCGACCAACGGTCGGAGCAACGGCAAGTCGGTCACCGCCCCGATCGCCCGCATGTTCTCCAGCGTCTGGGAGGCTACCTGCCCCAGGCTCTCGCCGGTCACGATCGCGCCGGCCCCCTCCTCGTGGGCGATCGCGGTCGCGATGCGCAGCATGAGCCGCCGGTAGAGCACGACGCGCAACGACGGCTCGGCGGCGAGCGCGATCTCGCGTTGGGCGTCGCCGATCGGCACGACCACCAGCCGGTTCTTCGGCGGCTGGTACCTGGAGAGATGACGCGCGAGTTCCACCGCCTTCTCGATCGACACCGGTCGTACGTACGGATAGGCGTGGAAGTGCACCAAGGTGACGAAACAGCCGCGCTTCATCAGCCGGTAGGCCGCGACCGGCGAGTCGTACCCGCCCGAGAGCAGCGCGACCACGCGGCCGCTCACCCCGATCGGCAAGCCTCCTGGCCCGGGGATCGATTCGCTACTGACGAGCGCCCGATCGTAGAGCACTTCCACGTGGTAGGTCACGTCGGGATCCGAGAGATCCACCGGGGCTCCGGTACGCTTCTGCACGAAGCGTCCGAGCTCGCGCTCCAATTCGGGCGAGGTCAGCGGGAACGCCTTGTTGGTGCGCTTGACGCGGATGCGGAAGCTCCCCGTCGGCGGTCCGTGCCGTTCGAGAAGCTCGACAAACCCCTGCTGCATCGCTTCGACGGTGAGCGCCGTCTCGAGACCGAGCGAGAAGTTGGCCACACCGAACACCCAGCGCAGCCGCTCGGCGACCTCGGGCCAGGCGGCGGGATCCTCGAGACGCACAATGAAGCGGAGCGCGCGCTCCTGCACCCGCGAGACCGGGAGATCGCGCAGCGCGTACCGCAGGTTCTCGAAGAGCGCCCGCTTGAAGAACGGACGGTTCTGCCCTTTGAGCGCGAGCTCATGGACACGTGCGATCACGAGCGGGGCCAGCGTGCCGTTCATCCTTCATCTCCCGCTCGGGCTTCCCCGGCAGACCGGCGGATGGTTGGAGCGGTGCCGGCCGCGTCCTCAGCTCGCCCCGAGCCGGCTCCCGACCAGATCGACGAGCTCGCTCTCCTCGGGGAACCGCTTCTCGGCCAGCTTCGAGAACACGAGCTCGTCATCGACCGCGATCTCGAAGCGACCGCCCGAAGAGGGCACCAGCGTGATTTCCGCGATCTGGAGCTCGAACTTCTCCAGCAGCAGTTCCACCGCACGGGTGGCACGTCCCCGGTAGCCTCACGACGTACAGTACTCGATCTGAATGCGATGCACGACTCGTCCCCCTTCCGGTTTCCAGACCGCACAGTATACCGCAGCCGAGCGTCCTCGCACACGCGCCGCCTTCCGAACGCACGCGACGCCGGTTGCCGATACCCTCCGCGCCTGGACCTCGCCGAGCGCGCCATCCACCATCTGCGCTGGCCGGACGGCCGAGCCTGCGACCCTTCGTCGTCCCGGCACGGATCCGCGTCGGCCCGGCACCGAGAGCCCCTCCCGGTTCCTGTGGTAGAACAGCTGCGAGAAACGAGTCCCGGCACGGAGGTTCGCCGTGGCTTCCTCGGTACGCCGATCCACCCAGCGTTCGCGCAGCCTCTGGCGCGGTCCCCTCGCGAGCGCACTCGTCCTGAGCGCGCTCTTCCTCCTCGCCACCACCGTTCGTCACAGTCCCTGGGCCGCCGAAGGCCGCCCCGTCATGGTCGCCCTCTCCAGCGCCGCAGCCGTCGCGATCGTCCTCGCCGGGGCGCGCACCGCCGCGGCCCGCCAGGGGTGGGCCGGCATCGCAGCCGGCGCCGTCATGGTGGGGATGGGGCTCGCCACCCTTCTCCACGTCCTCGGTTGAACACCCGTTCAGTCCAGCCGGCCCCACCAGGTGACCCGCCCGACCCGGAGGGCGATGACCGGCTGCGTCTCCAGCCGCATGGCCGCGTACTGCCGATAGCGCTGCCGCAGCGCCGCGATCGCCTGCTGGTGCTCGGGGCTGCCCGATGGCAGCAGCTCGGCTTTCCCCCGCAGCAGCACCCAGCCCAAGCGCGACCAGTCCTCGTCGTAGCGGTCGACGACGAGCGCAGCCCGCCCGGTCTCCTGGATGTTGCGCACCCGGCGGAGGACCCGGCCCGGCCGCTTCGGCTTCTCGTCGAGCGGCAGGTAGATCGTCCCCTCGCCCACGGCGTAGCAGACCGGCACGACGTGGGGTGCGCCCGTGCGATCGACGGTCGCCAGGTGCCCGACGCGCTGGCGCTCCAGGAAGGCCCGGATCTCCGGGGCGAACTCGGTCATGACGCTCCCGCAGTGCAGCACGGTCCTCTGGGAGTAGGATAGCCGGTACCGCAGGGCAGCGCGGTGCCGACGACCCCCGTCCGGCGACGCACGGCGGGGCATCCCCGCACGGCGGACGACTCACGGCGCGGCTGACCGCTCCGTCCCCTCCTGGGGTTGTGCCCGACTCGTGCCCACCGGCGTCCATCGCCGGGTCGCCTCTCCACCGGCGATCGCCGAGCGGCCCCGACCGGCTCTTCTCGAACGCGCTGAGGTGGGTCGAAGCGGGATCGCCGACCCACCTCCGCGCGCCCCGGCGACCGCCTTCCGCGCCGGCGCCAGCTCGAGGCCCCAGCACCGCGCAGCCCGGCAGCCCAGCGCGATGGCACGTGCGGCCGCGACGCCTCCGTTCGAGCGGCACATCGCCCCGCTCCGGCCCCGGTCCCCGCGGCTTCAGCGGACCGCCGAGCAGGCCCGAATCGCCAGCGGTTCGACCCACGCGCAGTTGACCAGCGCGGCGTCGCCCGCGCGCACACTCGCTTGGAACGTCACGACCACGCGCTCGCCTGGCCCCGGTGGTGGACCGCTGCATTGCACTACGGTGTCGCTGGTCGCGCACGTCCACCCCGCCTGCCCGGTCACCTGTACGCTGCCCGCCGCCATGCCGGACGGGAGTTCGTCGACAATCACGAGTTCGCTGCGTTCCGGCGCGCAACCGACCGGCCCCGCGTTCGCCAGGACGACGCGCACGGAGACCGAGCCGCCCGATGTCCCGGGTGCCGTCGCCCGGCTCACCGACTTCTCGAGGCCGAACGAGCAGGTGACCGGCGTCGGCGTCGCGGGCAAGGCGACCGCTGCGCAGTCCGCGTCGTTGGCCGGTTCGCTGTCGCCGGAGACGGCGACGCGCACGCACTGCTCGAACGGTCCCGATCCCGAACCGGTCGCGACGAAGAACAGCGTGGCGGCGTATCTCGGTGGAATCGCGTTACTGGCCGTGCAGGCAAGTTCGCTGCATTGCCAACCCGCCGCTCCTCCGGCCTCGCTCGCCCGGACCGGCCCCTCGAGGTCGAGTCCGGTCGCCGGTCGTGCCGCGAGCACGGCTCCGGCCGGACACGTCCCGTCGCCGCGGTTCTCCACCGTGACGGAGACGATCGCTGTCCCGGCATCCGGCCCCTCGGCGACCGCTTGGGACACAGCGAGGTCGCAGCGGGCCGTCGGCACCGTCGGCGACGCAGCGGTCGGACTCGGCGTGGGTGGCGCGGTCGGCAGCGGTGCCGCGGTCGGGGACGACGAAGCGGCCGGCGGAGAACCCGGTGCTGGAGACGGGCCGACCGGCAGCGAAGCGAGCGCCGTCGGTGTCGCAGGCACCGGCGTGGGCGAGGGCGTCGCCGGCGTCACGACGGTCGCTGTCGGCAGCGCACGCGTCGCGACCGGCGCGACCGGTCGCGGCACGGTCGCCGTGGCGGTCGGCATGCCGCGCGCTCGCTCGTTCGCGCTCGCCACCGGGGTTCCGACCGCCACGAGCTCGCCGCGACAGGCTGGCGTCAGGACGATCGTGCCGAACGCGACCAGCAACGACATGCTCCGGAGCCAGCGCATCGCTCCTCCTCCGGCATGGAGCTGCGCTCCACGTGCCGCCCCGATCCAGTGTGCCGCACGCGGGGACGCGGGACGCTCGCGACCGGTCACGACACCGTCACGCAGTCGAAATTGTTCCCCAGCACCGCATCGGCCTGGTTGACGACGCGCGCGCAGTTCGTCACCGGCTTCTGCTGGACCGTCGCACCGAAGTGGAAGTAGCCCGCGTATCCCGGTGGCAGCGAGTTCCCAGCGGTGCACGTGGTACCGCTGCACGTCCAATTCCCGCTCGGTCCCGGCTCGGTAATCGTGAGCGGGCCGGAGAAGGTCATCCC
>JANZZC010000147.1 GCA_026419575.1 Thermomicrobium sp.
CCATGTACGGATAGGTATCCGTCCGGCTCTGCTCGTCGAGCAGCAGCGCGTCGCAGACGACGTTGGCCCGCACGTGATGCGCACCGCGGTGCACCTTGACGAGACCGCGGTAGCTGGCGCGGCCGGTGCCCTTGGAGATCGACTTGGAGATGATCTGCGACGAGGTGTACGGCGCGACGTGCACCATCTTGCCACCGGCATCCTGATGCTGGCCGTCCCCGGCGAACGCGACGGACAGCACCTCACCGCGCGCCCCCGGCTCCATGAGCCAGACCGCTGGGTACTTCATCGTGACCTTCGAGCCGAGGTTCCCGTCGACCCATTCCATCGTCGCGTCTCGGTAGGCTGCCGCTCGCTTCGTGACCAGGTTGTAGACGTTCTTCGACCAGTTCTGGATGGTCGTGTAGCGACAGCGGCCGCCCTCCTTGACGATGATCTCGACGACCGCGCTGTGGAGCGAGGCGGCGCTGTAGATCGGAGCAGTGCAGCCCTCCACGTAGTGGACGTAGGCGCCCGGTTCGACGATGATCAGTGTGCGCTCGAACTGCCCGACGTTCTCCGCGTTGATCCGGAAGTACGCCTGCAGCGGCACCTCGACCCGCACGCCCTCGGGCACGTAGACGAAGGAACCGCCCGACCATACCGCCGAGTTGAGGGCGGCAAACTTGTTGTCGTTCGGCGGCACGATCGTGCCGAAGTACTGCTTGACGAGGTCGGGGTACTCCCGGACGGCGGTGTCCATGTCGCAGAAGATGACGCCCAGGCGCTTGAGCTCCTCGCGCAGGGAGTGGTAAACGACCTCCGACTCGTACTGGGCACCGACGCCGGCGAGGAAGCGTCGCTCGGCCTCGGGAATACCGAGCCGGTCGAACGTCCGCCGGATGTGTTCCGGGAGCTCGTCCCAGCTGGACCCCTTCCGTTCGGTCGGCTTGATGTAGTACACGATCTCGTCGAAGTTGAGCTCGGAGAGATCAGCGCCCCAGGTCGGCATCGGCCGTCGCAGGAAGTACTCGAGCGCCTTGAGCCGGAACTCGCGCATCCAGTCCGGCTCGTTCTTGATCCAGGCGATCTGCTCGACGACCTCGCGATCCAACCCCTTACGGGCCTTGAAGACGTACTGCTCCGGGTCGCGGAACCCGTACTTCTCCGCGTATTCGCTGCCCAGTCGCTTGAGTTCGACTTCCGGTGTCGACATCTTCTCGCCTCCTTCCGTGGCGCGTCCTCAGGACGCCGCCTCGGCGTACCGCTCCTTGATCCAGTCGTATCCCTTCTCCTCGAGTTCCTGGGCGAACTCGGGGCCGCCGGAAACGGCGATCTTGCCGTCGAGCATGACGTGCACGAAGTGCGGTCGGATGTAGTTGAGGATCCGCTGGTAGTGCGTGATGACGAGGAGCGCCATGTTCGGGTTGAAGAGCTTGTTGACTCCCTCGGCGACCGTGCGGAGCGCGTCGATGTCCAGACCGGAGTCGGTCTCGTCGAGCACGGCGAACTCCGGCTCGAGCATCGCCATCTGGAGGATCTCGGCGCGCTTCTTCTCGCCGCCCGAGAAGCCTTCGTTGAGATAGCGGGAAGCGAACGTTTCGTCCATGCGCAGCATCTCGAGCTTCTCACGGAGCAGGCGCCGGAACTCGCGCGGGCTGAGCGCCTTGTCCTCGCCGTAGCGCGCCTTGCGTACCGAGTTGACGGCCAGCCGCAAGAAGTTCGCCATGGTGACGCCGGGAATCGCCGTCGGGTACTGGAAGGCGAGGAACAAGCCGAGGCGCGCCCGCTCGTCCGGCGAGAGCTCGAGGATGTTCTCGCCCTTGTACAGGATCCGTCCCTCGTACACCTCGTAGTTGGGATGGCCAGCGATCACGTAGGCGAGCGTGCTCTTGCCCGAGCCGTTCGGGCCCATCAAGGCATGGATCTCGCCTCGCTCGATGACCAGGTCGACTCCACGCAGGATCTCCTTCCCTTCGATGCCGGCGCGGAGGTTCTCGATCACGAAAAGCGGTGTCTGCTCGGCCATTCTCGACTATCCCTCCTTCGTCCTGCCTTCGGACAGCACTCCACTTACTCTACCATACCGTTTCGAAACTCGCGGCGCGAACGCTCCGGCGCTCCCCACCGACCGTCGTCAGCGACGAGCGAGCTGCCGCTGCGACTCCCGTTCGCGCCGTTCCTGACAAGCGGGACAGATGCCGGTGAACACCGTCTGGTGATCGATGATCTGGAACCCGGTCTGTTCGGCCGCGACCTGGCGTGCCAGGAGAGCGATCGGCACCTCGACGTCGACGAGTTCCCCGCAGACCACGCAGTGAACGTGGTCGTGCCGGTCGGTGCGCCGGTCGAAACGGCTGGCGTTGTCACCGAAGGGGAACTCCTGGATCAGCCCGTGCTTGGCGAGCAGGTGCAGCGTCCGGTACACCGTCCCGTAGGCGATCGTCGGGTACTTGCGTCGCACCCGCTCGTAGATCTCCGCCGCCGTCAGGTGCCGCTCGGCGTTCTGCACCTCGGCCAGGATCGCCATTCGCTGCGGCGTCATCCGGAATCCGGCTGGCAACATGTTCGGTGACTCGCTCCCAGTTGAGAATGATTCTCGTTCTCACCTGTGCTATACCTTACCGCGTCACTCGGGATTCGTCAACCGTCGAAGGGGTACGCATGGACAAGCAGGAGCTCATGGAACAGCTCGTCGAGCACTACCGGCGGCCGCGCCATCGCTACGCGATGGCCGATGCCGACGTCGCCATGCCCGGCGGCAATCCGGGTTGCGGTGACCTGGTGACGATCTATCTCCGCGTCGATCCGGACGGGCAGGTGGTCGCGGAAGCCTCCTTCGATGGAGAGGGATGCACGATCAGTCAAGCGGCGGCCGATATCCTGCTCGACGTCGTGAACGAGGAACGGTGGACGCTCGACCGGATTCTCGAGGCGGACTATCACCTAATGGAGGAACTGATCGGCGAGGAAGTGGTGAAGCTGCGTCCCCGTTGCGCGACTCTCGCGCTCGGGACGCTCAAGGCGGCGGCCACCAAGTATCTCCGCGATCGTCTGCGTCGTGAAGCTGGCCTGGAGGCGGTCGAGGCGGAGAATGCGCGCTTCGGTATCGTGACCGGCGAGGGTGCAGCAGCCGATCACTGATCGTCGGTCGCCTGGCGCTCGCGCCGGAGATCCTGGGCGAAGGCCGCCAGGTGCTCGCGGAGCTGGGGACCGAAACCGCTGATCGTGACGAGCGTCGCGCCGCGGCGCCCGACGTTCGGCTGCACCAGGATCTCCGCCGTCACACGGGGGAGCGACCCTTCGCGCTTTCCCATGACGAAGACCTGGTTCGGTCGACCGGTCCGGCCCGCGCGGTAGCCACGCGCTCGGAAGAACGCGATGGCGCGTTCCAGGACTTCGTCGGCGCTCGCCCGGGTGACGACGCGCCGTTGGAAAGCGGTCCGCTCCATCTCGGCGGTGAGCGTCCGGCGATCGACCCCGCCGCCCTGCTCGCTCGCGTCGTCCATCGCTGCCCCTCGCCGTCCGGTGTGTCGTCCGTTCCAATCCTACCGGTGCGGGAGCGGTGCGGTCCGCGGAGCAGGGGACGCCAGCAGACCATCCCCGGGACGAGCTGGCCGCACGCCGCGGCATCGGCCGCCGCGCGGTGCGCCCCAGGATGGACGAGGCCGAGGCGATGGAGCGCCTCGGCCAGTCGGTGACAGGCCCGCCCGGAATCGACGATCCGCTTCCCTGCGTAGTCGGCGAAGCGGCGCATGACGCAGTGTCCGTCGAGCTGCGGCGGAGCCAGTCCGTGCCGACGGCAGGTCTGCTCGAGCAGCTGACGGTCGAGCAGCGCATCCTCGGTGACGACGCCGCGTATCGGGCGCAGGACACGGCAGAGCTCGCGATGGACCGACGGCCATTGGGGCGCACCGGCGAGGATCGACTCGGTGAGCCCATGAACGCGGGCTACCCTGGGATCGATCGGGCGAGTCGGACGCGCCGGCGTGTCGAGGAGGACACGCCCGGGCGCGTCGAGTACCGCGAACTCGAGGACGTCGTCGCCGGGTCCGACGCCGGTCGTCTCGGCATTGAGGATCGCGATGTCCGACGTCAGACCCACCGTGCCCGCGCGCGGCCGTGCGCGGGCCGATCCATCGGTCTCATTGGACGGTCCACTGTTCGCCGGGCTGCAGCACGATGCAACGGGCACTCGTTTGCGCCATGACCGCTTGCGCGAAGGCGACCGGATCCTGCTCGATCAACGGGAACGTGTTGTAGTGGCACGGCACGACGATCTTCGGCTTGAGGAGCTTGACGGCCTTCACGGCGTCGGCCGGCCCCATGGTGAAGTGATCGCCGATGGGGAGCGCAGCGAAATCCAATCCTTCCTCGCCGATCAGCGCCATGTCACCGAAGAGGCAGGTGTCGCCGGCGAAGTACAACGTCTTCCCGCCCATGCGGACGACCAGACCGGCCGGAACCCCCGGCGCCAGGAACTGCTCGCCGTAGGAGGAGGTGTGCCAGGCCGGAACCAACTTGACCGTTCCACCGTCGAAGCGCACCGTACCGCCGTGGTTGGCGGGGATCGCCTCGGCACCTTGCTGCTGGAGGTACGTCGCCAGTTCGAACGTGGCGATGACCGGTGCCTTCGTCCGCTTGGAGATCGCGACCGCGTCGCCGACGTGATCCGCGTGCGCGTGCGTCAGGAGAATCGCGACCGGATGGAGTTCGTCGGGACGGGCTGCAGCCTTGGGGTTTCCGGTCAGGAACGGGTCGATGACGACTTGCTTGCCGTCCGCTTCGACCGCGAACGCCGCGTGTCCGAGGTACCGCACCGTGACTGCCATCGCAGCCTTCCCTCCCTTCGGGTTCGATGCGACTCGCTCGTGGACAGCATACTGCGTTTCAGGCTTCCCATGCGACTCGCCCGTCGACGACGGTCAGGAGTGTCCGGATCGTCGGCAGCTCCTCCGGATCCACCTCGAGCGGATCGCGGTCGACCGCGACGAGATCCGCCAGGTAGCCCGGCGCGATTCGGCCTTTCCGGTCCTCCTCGAAGTGCGCGTAGGCTCCGCCTGCAGTGTAGAGGCGGATCGCTTCTGCGACCCCGATGCGCTGCGCTGGTCCGAGCGGCTCGCCGGTCCGGGTCCGCCGCAGCACGGCGGCCCGGATACCGACCCATGGGTCGGGCGGAATGACGGGGGTATCCGAACTGAACGCGACCGGAATCCGGCGCTCGAGCCAGGCCCGCGTGGGGTACGCGAGGGCGAGCCACTCCTCGCTGAAGTTGCGCCGGTAGGCGTCGCCGAGATAGTGGACGAAACCGGGTTGCGGGACAGCGATGACGCCGAGCCGAGCCATCCGGTCGAGGAGATCCGGCCGGAGCATCCCGCAGTGCTCGATCCGCCAGCGATGGTCGGGATTCGGCTGCTGCGGCAGCGCTCGTTCGAAGGCTGTGAGCACCATGTCGATCGCTCGGTCGCCGATCGCGTGAGCCGCCAGCTGCGCGCGGAGCCGAGCCACGCGTCCGGAGATCTCGTCCAATCGCTCTTGGGTGTAGACGGCGATGCCGTAGTTGTCGGGCTCGTCCGGATAGGGGATGCTCATCGCCGCGGTGCGAGCTCCTCCAGCACCGTCTTGGAGCAACTTGAACGGGCCGATCCGCAGCCAGTCGTCGCCGAATCCGCTGCGCAAACCCAGCCGCTCGGCCGGGTCGAGCAGCTGGTCGGTGTACAGCATGACGCGCGAGCGCACCGGGAGTTCGCCGCGCTGGCGGAGGTTCTGGTAGGCCTGGAGCTCCTCCGGGCGGCCGACGCCGGCTTCGGTGACCGACGTGATGCCGAGGGCGAGGAAGCGTTCCCCGGCGCGGCGGAGCGCACGCTCGAGGTCGGCGACCGTCGGCTCGGGGACGAGCGTGCGGACGAGGTCTTGGGCACGCTCCTGGAGAAGGCCGGTCGGCTCGCCCGTCGCGTCGCGCACGATGCGCCCGCCTTCGGGATCGGGGGTCGTGGACGTGATTCCGGCCCGCGCCAATGCCGCGCTGTTGGCGACCAGCATGTGGCCGCACGTCCGGATGACGAGGGTCGGCCGGTCGCCGGTCACCCGGTCGAGTTCCCACCGGGTCGGATGGCGCCGCACGTCCAGGCGGGTGTCGTCGTACCCGCGGGCCAGGAGCCAGCGGTCCGGAGGCGAGCTGCGGGCGGCTTCGGATAACCGAGCCAACAGTCGGTCGAGCGTCGGCGCGACATCGGGCGAGACGTCGACCCATTCGAGCGAGAGACCGAAGCCGAGGGGGTGACAGTGCGCGTCGTCGAAGCCCGGCAGGACCGTCGCCCCGCCGAGGTCGAGGATCCGTGTCCCTGGCCCGGCATCGCCGAGTACCATCGTCTCGTCCCCGACCGAGAGGATGCGGCCGCGCCAGACGCTGAGCGCGCTGGCTCGCGGGCGATCAGGATCGAGCGTGAGGACGTTGGCGTTGCGCAGGACGAGGTCCGCGATCATCGCTTTCCCTTTCGCTCAGACTGCGCCCGGCCGTACGTAGGCGATTCGACCGTCCACGATCGTGCAGTCGACGCTGACGCGCCCGAGTTCCGCCGGCGCGACCGAGCGCAGGTCGGTCTCCAGTACCGCGAGGTCCGCCAACTTCCCGGGTTCCAGGGTTCCCTTCTTCTGCTCCTCGAAGCTCGCGTAGGCGCCGTTGGCGGTGTAGACGCGGATCGCTTCCTCGAGCGCGATGCATTCCTCGGGCCAGAGCGTATGGCCGGCTGCGTTCCGCCGGGTCACCATCGTCTGGATGCCGAGCATGGCGCTCGGCGAGCAGACCGGGGTGTCGCTGCTCGCTGCCGCGACGATGCCTCGGTCGGGAAAGGTGCGCAGGGCGTACGCGTACCGGAGTCGCTCGTGTCCCAGACCGCTGAGGTAGACCTCCTGGAAGTCGTGGAGGAAGGTCGTTCCGGGAATCGGCACGGCCCCCAGCCGAGCGATGCGATCGATCAAGTCCGGTCGCAGAATGCTGCAGTGCTCGATCCGGTGCCGGTGGTCAGCGCGGGGCTGGCGACGCAACGCTTCCTCGAAGGCGTCCAAGAGGAGTTCGATCGCCGCATCGCCGATCGCGTGGGCACAGCACTGGAAGCCAGCGAGGTGCGCCTGGACGATCTTGCGTTTCATCGCTTCCGGGTCGTCCATCCAGAGACCGAGCGTCCCGCGGTCGAGATACGGTCGCGACATGCGGGCGGTCCGTCCGCCGATGCTCCCGTCGAGGAACAGCTTGGCTGGGCCGATCCGGAGCCAGCTGTCGCCGAATCCGGTGCGTAGCCCGAGTTCGCGGCAGGTCTCCAGGAGGTCGTCGATCAGGATCATGAGCGAAGCCCGAACCGGCAGACGTCCGTCCCGGGCGAGCGTCTGGTACGCGAGGAACTCCTCGGCCCGGCGGATACCAGCCTCCTGCACGCTGGTGACGCCGAAGCGGAGGAACGTCTCGCCAGCGCGACGCAGCGCGTCGGCGAGCTCGGCGACGGTCGGTTCGGGAAGCTTCGCCCGAACGAGGTGCAGCGCGCTCTCGCGCAGCACGCCGGTCGGCGTGCCATCGGATGCGCGATCGATCGTGCCACCAGGAGGATCGGGCGTGGTGGAGCCGATCCCGGCCAGTTGCAGCGCGAGGCTGTTGGCGACACCGATATGCCCGCAGGCGCGGACGAGCAGCACCGGGTGCTGGGTGGTCGCCCGATCGAGGTCGTCGCGCGTCGGATGTCGGCGCTCGGCGAGGTGCGCTTGGTCGTATCCCCGCGCCACGATCCACGTGCCGGGTGGTTGCATCGAAGCGCGCTCGGCGATCCGCTCGACGAGGTCCTCGATGCTCCGGTTGGGCGGTGTGCGCGCGTCGACCTCGCGCAAGCTCAGGCCGAGCGCGAGCGGATGGCAGTGCGCATCGTTGAAGCCCGGCGTGACGGTGCGTCCCCGGAGGTCGATCGTCTCGGTGGTCGGGCCGACGAAGGGGCGCACCGCGACGTCCGAGCCGACCGCGACGATCCGGTTCCCGGAGATCGCGACGGCCGTCGCTGGCGATGCGCCTGGTACCGCCGTGACGACGTGCCCACCGAAGAGAACGAGCGTCGCGTGCATCCCGGCGAACTCCGCTTCATCTCCATCCGTCAGCCTAGCACGCTGCGGGCACCGACGCTACGGCTCGGCACCGAGCCGGCGCAACGCGGCGCGAGCGGCCTCCAGGTTGGCGTCGTCGTCGAGCGCCCGCCGGTATTCGGCGATCGCCGCGCCGGTCTGCCCGAGCCTCTCGAACGCCCGTCCACGCTCGTAGTGCATCTCGCCGAAGACACCGGCGCTCGCGATCTGCGCAGCTGCCAGCGCCAGCGCCTCCTCGTAGCGACCGGCGTCGACGTAGGCAGCGACCGGCCAGAACTGGTACCAGAGCATCTTCGGAGGCAAACCGAGAGCGGCCGCTCGCTCGTAAGCGGCGAGTGCGGCAGCAACGTTCCCGAGGAGATACTCGGTCGTACCGAGCGAGAACCAGAGGTAGGCGTCGTCCGGGTGCTCGGTCACGAGCTGCCGCATGCGAGCGTTCGCGCGCTCGAGGTTCCGCTGCGGGTCGGCGTCCTCACCGAGGATGGCGAGGACGCGCGGTTCGTCCTCGGGTCGGTAGACGGGAATGTAGCGGAAGTCGAACGCGCGCCAGAGTTCTTCGAACTCGCCGTACGGCATGGCGACACCGGCACCGATCATCGAGTCGTTGACGAGGAAGACGCCGCGACCGTCGTCGTAGCCGCGCACGACCCGATAGTGACCGATCGCATCCGGCTTGTGGTCGAGCCATTGCGGGGTGATCACTGGGAAGCCGGCCGCGACGAGTCGTTTGACGCGCTCGATCGTGCCGCCTTCGAGGACGCGCGCTCGCAGGCCGAACTCAGCCAACAGCGCGACGATCTGGTGGGGCTCGACGTGCTTGTCCCCGGGGTTCGGCCGCAGGAGCGGGCCGAGTTGCGCCTGGGTACGCTGGATACCGTAGTAGGACAGCACCATCGCTGTCGAGACGGCGGCGCAGTTGTTCCACGTTTGGTACTCGTGCGACATCGGCTCCAAGAGGACGCGACCGGATATCGGTGTCGGTTCCAGTGTCGGGGTCGGCGAGGGCGCGACGGTCGGCGTGGCGGTCGGCTCGGCAGCCGGAGCAGGTGAACCGACCGGCCTGGGCGGCGGAGAGGGCAGAGGTGCCGTAGCCGTCGCTACCGGGGTGACAGGATCGGGGCCTGTCCCCGCTGCGCTCGTCGGTGTCGGTGACGGGGGCGCGCTGCGGCAGGACGAGACGACGAGCGCGAGGACGAGTGCGGGACCGAGCAGCAACGCCCGCGTGGCTCGGTCGGGTGGAGAACGATGCGGCATCGGGCACCTCCCTCGCTTCTGTCGAGCGTGCCCGTCCAGTGTACCGCGCGTCTCGGGATGGGGGTTCACGTTTCCTCGGTCGCCGCGCCCGGCCCTGCCAGGTCGCGCTCCCGCTCGCGCCACCAGAGGGCGACGTGATCGGCTCGAGTGATCCACACGTCGCCGAGCGCGATGACGGTGTCGAGGAACTGGGCGAGCGCCCGGGACGGTCCCGGGCGGCCGGAAATCCACGGATGGAGGGTGAGGCACATCAGCTTGCCCTCGGCGCGGATGACCTCGAAGTCGTCGCGCCAGAACTCGGCGACCAGCCGCGGGGGCAACGACTGTTCGATGAAGAACGGGTAGTCGTCCCACCAGCGCGACGGGGGCAACTGGACGACCGGATGACGCGCTGGGTCGGGACGCATCGCCACCGGGAGGTCGCCGACGGCGAGGTCCATGTTCCACTGGAAACCGAGTTCCTGCAGCAGCTCGACGGTCTCGGCCGTCGGCCGCCAGAAGGGCGACTTGTGTCCGACCGGTGTCACGCCGGCCAGTTCGGCGAGCGTTTCGCGCGTTCTCGCCAGGTCCTCGCGTTGCTGGCTGCGGGTCATACCGGTGTAGACTCGGTGGTCCCAACCGTGCGTCGCGATTTCGTGGCCTCGCTCGACGACGGCTCGCAGGGC
>JANZZC010000170.1 GCA_026419575.1 Thermomicrobium sp.
AGATGTGTATAAGAGACAGTCCGTATCCTGCTCGGGAGTTCCTACTACGAAGATTGGGAAGATCAGGAGATGTTCGTCACCCACGATCCGCTCGGGAATCCAGTCGATCGTCGGCACCCATGGAACGTGCATACGATCCCCAAGCCACAGAAGCGCGACTTCACGAACAAGTACTCCTGGGTGATGTCTCCACGTTGGTTCGACGGACAGAACTATCTGGCATTGGATACTGGCGGCGGTCCACTGGCGCGCCTCTGGTCGACGGCGCTGTCGGGGCTCGTCGATATCGGTTACATCCCGGCGACCGGCTCCCGCGTGATCATCAATCTTCCGAAGACGGCTACGATGCCAGAGATGACCTTCGAGTGGAAGATCCCGCAGTGGAGCAACACGATCGAGCGCGATCGAGCCCGCACCTATTTCCAGGCATACGCTGCGGCTGCGGCGTTGTATTTCGTCGAGAAGGCGCTCGACGAAGTACGCCGCGGTAATACGCAGACCTGGACTCCCTTCCAAGTGCCGGAGGAGGCGATCAGCTGTGGTTGGACCGAAGCGGTCCGGGGTGTCCTCTCGCACCACATGGTGATCCGCAACGGGAAGATCGCAAACTACCAACCCTGGCCACCCACTCCTTGGAACGCGAACCCGCGTGATATCTACGGTACGCCTGGCCCGTACGAGGATGCCGTTCAGAACACACCTATCTTCGAGGAGAACGGCCCAGATAACTTCAAGGGCATCGATATCATGCGCACGGTGCGCAGCTTCGACCCGTGTCTCCCATGTGGCGTGCACATGTATCTGGGCAACGGCAAGGTCATCAAACAGGTGCATTCGCCGACGATGCTGCCCGACGTGTGACGACTCGCGAATCGAGGCGGCGGGTAGAGAATCAGGTGCTCACACGGAGACCGTCGGCTCGCTGGTCGCTCGTCCGAGGAGTTCGGCCGATGGTGCACGATCCTCTCCCCCAGCCGAATAGGTCGGCTGCGCCAGCCTCCGGAGAACTGCCGGACGTGATCCGCGCCTTCCGTCAACGCCGACGCACGACGGAACCGTCTCCACGTTGCGACTTCTGCGCTGACGAGCTTTCGAACCAGCACCAGCACGTGCTCGATACGAGAACGCGTCGACTCTACTGCGCTTGTCGTGCTTGCTACCTCCTCTTCACGTCCGATGGGGCCGGTGCGGGACACTTGCGAGCTGTCCCCGATCGGCTCCGTGCCGTGCCCGACACCGACCTGGCCCGCATGATGGCCGAAGCGATCTGTGGACCGGTGCAGCTCGGGTTCGCCTTCGTGTCTACGAGCCGGGATGCGATCGTTACCTGCTACCCGAACCCTCACGGCGTCGCGGAGAGTACCCTGCCGCCTGAATCCACCGTCGCGGTCGCACTCCGCACGCTGCTGATTGCCGACGTGGAAGCGGTGCTGTGCTGGCGCCATGCAGAAGATGTGAGCGTCTATCTAGCGCCTATCGACGTCTGCTACGAACTGGTCGGTCGCTTGCGCACTGTCACTCACGGGCACGATCTCGAGCGGACACTGATGGCGTTCTTCGACGATCTCCGAACGCGGATTCAGGGGTCGTCGTGATGGCTCGATTCCGCTTCCGCTGTGTCGATGCCCAACCAGATCCCTACGCTGCGACTCCGACGCTCCGCTTTCGACTGCAGGTGGAGGAAGCGACCGGGATACCGGTCGCTGGCCTACTGCTACGATGCCAAATCCAGGTTCACCCCCAGCACCGGCGCTATACCGCGAGCGAGCGGCTCCTCCTCCGGGACCTCTTCGACGTCCCGGAGCGTTGGCACCAGACGCTCCGTCCACTGCAATTTGCGTCCGTCTCCTGCGTCGTACCGCGCTTCGCGCGCGAGACCGAGGTCGAGCTTCCGGTATCGTGCACGTTCGACTTCGAGGTCGCTTCTGCGCGCTATTGCAGTGTCTTGGAAGAGGGAGTCATCCCCTTCCTCCTCCTGTTCAGCGGAACAGCCTTTCTCGAGGAGCCCGAAGGTTTGACGGTGGAACAGGTACCGTGGGAGAGCGAAGCCGTCTACCGGCTGCCGGTGAGCGTTTGGCGAGCCATGCTCGACGCTTACTTCCCGAACAGCGGCTGGATCCGTCTCTCACGCGAGTCGATCTTCGCGTTACAACGATTCAAGGCAATGCACGGGTTTCCGACTTGGGAGCACACGATTCGTGCGCTCCTCGCTGCCGCAGGTCAGGAGGTTCCGTGATGGGACTGGACTTCTCGCGTGCCAAGGCCATCGCTGATGCGGTTCTGTACGAGGGGTACGCACTCTACCCGTATCGTGCCTCTGCTCGGAAGAATCGGTTCCGATGGCAGTTCGGGGTTGCTTTCCCCCCTGTCTACGCCGAGGTCATGGGCGAGCGCGCGTGGCTCGGGACGGTTTGTCTCTTGGAAGGTGATAGCGCGACCGACCTGGCAGTCCAAGCACGCTTCTTCCAGATCGAACGCCGCCGGATACAAGGGACGGAATCGGGCGAACCCGTCGCGACGATTCCGGAACTGCGTCTCGAGGAGCAGGTCTACGTGTCCTGGGACGAGGGGGTGGAACGAACAGTCCAGTGGGTGGGAACTATCGGTGAGACGTTCGGAGACGGCGTACGCGTGCCGTTCTCGATCGAGTCTTCGACCGAAGTGACCGCCTTGACGGACAGCGCGGGACACGCCGTCGGTCACCTCGTGCGACGGCGGGAAGGTCTGGTCGGTTCGTTGCTCGTCCGAGCCGAGCCGGTGGAGCACCGGCTGATCCGCCTCGAGGCGTCGCTCGAGAACTTGACGCCGCTAACGAGTGCTGCTGCGCACGAGCGCGCCGAGGCGATCGCCTCCGCCTTCGTGAGTGTCCATCTCTTGCTCGGCACAACGCGAGGGGCATTCTGCTCGGCGATGGACCCACCACGGGCGATCGCCCGCCACACGATCACCCTCTCACATGGGCTTTTCCCCGTTCTCGTGGGGGAGCCGGGCGAACGACAGCTCATGCTCGCGGCGCCGATCATTCTGTACGATTACCCACAGGTCGCACCGGAAAGTCCGCGGCTCCTCTACGACGCGACGGAGATCGACGAACTCCTGATTCTGCGTACGTTGCTCTTGACGGAGGAGGAAAAGCGCGAGGCGCGGGCGACCGACCCGCGAATCGCCGAGCTGCTTGACCAGTTGGAGAGGCTGTCCCCGGACACGCTCACTCGCCTGCACGGAGCTATCCGGTCTCGGCGGGTATGGGGAGCGAACCCTGACACCGCTGTTCTCGTTGGGCGACGGGTACGTCTCTACCCCCAACTCGGACGGACGGATGCGCAAGACTGGTTCCTGGTCGGCAAGATCGCGATCGTGGCGGAAGTGCGCACTGACATCGACGGGACGACCTTTCTCGGTGTGACTCTCGCTGACGATCCGGACGCGGACCTGCTCCGCGACTGGGGACGGTTCCGGTACTTCCGGCTCGACGAGGTGGAACTGCTTCCGGAAGGGGCAAGCGGATGCGCATCCTCGTAGCTGGCGTGGGAAACATCTTCCTGCAGGACGATGGCTTCGGGTCAGCTGTCGCTCAGTACCTCCGCACACAGGCACTCCCGGAGGACACGACGGTCATCGATTTCGGCACCGGCAGTATTCACCTCGCCTTCGAGCTACAGAATGGGTATGATGGAGTGCTCATACTCGATACCGTGAGTCGCGGAGGGATACCGGGGACGCTCTACGTCATCGAGCCGGAGCTGCCGATCCAGGCAGCTCCCGGCATCCCTGATCCCCATGGCGCGCATCCCGGGTGGGCGCTCCAGGTGTTGGCCACGTTGCCGCAAAGACCGCAGTACGTACGAATCATCGGCTGCGAACCTGCATCGCTCGCTGAGGAACTCGGCCTCACGCCGACGGTCGCAGCAGCGGTGCCGCTCGCTGCGTCATTGGTACTCGAGCAGATCGCAGCCTGGACACACGACGCGACGAAGAAGGGAGGCGACGTATGCTCGGGCGACTCGTAAGGTGGCTCATCCTCGTGGCACTCGCTGCACTGATCGTCCAGTCACTGCCAGATCTCGCGCGATATTTGCGGATCCGTGAAATGTAGGCAAGACGTCCCTCGGTTCGCGGAGGAGTGACCATGGAGATCATGGCAGCCTTCATCGTCGGCTACATTCTCGGAGCACGGCAAGGAAGAGAAGGGCTGCAACGCCTAGGCGCCTCGCTCCAAGCCCTGGTCGAGTCGAGCACCGTTCGGGAACTCTCAGGTGCAGCGCTGTCGGCCGCGTCACAGCGCCTCGGTCAGCGGAGTTGGCTGCTGGGACTCGTGGGTGATGTGGCGAAAGATGCGGTGATGCGCCTCCTCTCGACGCGTCGCTGATCACGATCGTCGATGGAGTGCGTTGCGATGCACGAACTGTCGCTCGCTCTCGCGCTGGTGGAGACGCTGGAGGAGCGCTTGCGCGACCGTAGCGGTGCGCGTGTGACCGCGGTGCACCTCCGGATCGGGCCGCTCGCCGGAGTGGTCGAGTCGGCCCTGCGCGCAGCGTTCGAAGTCGCCGCCGCGGGGACGCTGGCCGACGGCGCACACCTCGCGATCGAACGGACTTCCATCGTCGTCCGTTGCCGTGCCTGCGGGCAGGAACGACGGATCGACGGCCCCGGCGCCGACGAGTCTGACGGGTTCGTGGCGCATCTCATCCACCTTCCTCCGACGTGCGCGAGCTGCGGCAGCAGCGCACCCGCAGTGATCGGCGGCGACGAACTCGAGCTGGTCGCCGCGGAGGTGGTCGATGCCTGAAGAACTGGTCCGATTGGAGCAGCGTCTCCTGCGACGCAACGAGGATGCCGCCGCGGAGCTCCGTCGGCGCTTCCGGGCGGCGGGGATCCTGACCGTGAACCTGATGTCCAGCCCGGGAGCCGGGAAGACAACAGTGCTCGAACGCACGCTCGCATCCATCGCCCCGGAACCGGCTGCCGTCGTCGTCGGTGACCTGGCCACCGAGAACGATGCCCGACGGCTCCGCCGTCACTCACCGTGGGTGCGCCAGGTAACGACTGGAACGGTCTGTCATCTCGAGGCAGCGATGGTCGCAGCGGTGCTCGAGGGATGGGACCTCGAGCGACTGCACTACCTCTTCATCGAGAACGTCGGCAACTTGGTCTGCCCAGCCAGTTTCGACCTGGGTGAAGCGGTGCGGGTCGTTCTCTTCGCGGTCACCGAGGGAGAAGACAAGCCGGAGAAGTACCCGCCGATCGTGCACCGCGCCGACCTGGTGGTCCTGACGAAGTGCGACCTGCTGCCGTATCTCGGTTTCGACCTCGAGCGTTTCCGCGCGTCGGTACATTCCGTCAATCCCGCGGTTCCCATCCTGCCCCTGTCAGCCCGGACTGGGGACGGTCTCGGAGCGTGGTTGGCTTGGCTCCGTTCGCGACGTGCGGCGCTGGCCGTGCCGTCATCCTAACCGAGGAGGACACGTCCGATGTGTCTCGCCATACCTGGTCGGATCGTCGCGCTGGAGCCGGACACGCACCTCGCCTCGGTCGACGTGCTCGGTGTCCGGCGCCGCGTCAACGTCGATCTGGTCTGGGACCAGGGACTCGCTGAAGGCGACTGGGTGTTGATCCATGTCGGCTTCGCGCTCAGCAAAGTGAGCGAGGAAGAAGCGGCTGCCCAACTCCGCCTGCTCGAGGCGCTCGGTGAAGACCAGCAAGCGTTGGAAGAGGTGCAAGGGTACATCTTCGATGCGACCGACTGACGTCCATCCGGAACTCGCACAGTACGGCAGCTGCACACTGGACCGTGATGGCTGCGTGACGTGCGGCGACGTGGCCGTCCCCGTCGTCGTGCTCGAAGTCTACGAGCAGGAGGCGCTCTGCGAGGACCGGGCCGGCAACCGTGCGCGGATCGCGCTCGATTTCGTCCCGGAAGTCCGGCCAGGTGACCTCCTCCTCGTGCACCTCGGCGTCGCGCTCGCGCGGATCGAAGGGGGCGCGTGATGCGGTACGTCGACGAACTCCGGGACCCGCGGTTGATCCGATCGGTCGCTGCGGAGATCGCACGCCTGGCCGACCCGGACCGACACTATCGGATCATGGAAGTGTGCGGTGGCCATACGCATGCGATCTACCGGCACGGGCTCACCGAACTCCTGCCACCGAACATCGAACTGGTGCACGGCCCCGGTTGCCCCGTCTGCGTGCTGCCGATGGGGCGCATCGATGACGGGCTCGCGATCGCGGATCAACCGGGAGTGATCTTCACGGCTTTCGGCGACATGATGCGCGTCCCAGGTCGGAACGGAACGCCGTTGGAACACCAGGCGCGCGGTGCGGACGTCCGGATGGTCTACTCGCCGCTCGATGCTCTGAAACTCGCGCAGGCGAACCCGGAAAAACACGTCGTTTTCTTCGCGATCGGCTTCGAGACGACCGCACCCTCGACTGCGCTCACCTTGCAGCGGGCCAAGGCGCTCGGTGTCCGCAACTTCTCGGTGTTCTGCAACCACGTGCTGATCGTCCCCGCGATCCGAGCCATCCTGGATTCGCCCGACATGCGACTGGACGGCTTCATCGGTCCAGGACACGTCTCGACCGTCATCGGCTGCCGCCCCTACCTCTTCGTCGCGCGGGACTACGGGAAGCCGCTGGTCGTCTCCGGTTTCGAACCGCTGGACATTCTGCAGTCGATCCTCATGATCCTGCGCCAGCTGGCCGAAGGTCGCGCCGAGGTCGAGAATCA
Source organism: Thermomicrobium sp. (assembly GCA_026419575.1). Taxonomy (GTDB): domain Bacteria; phylum Chloroflexota; class Chloroflexia; order Thermomicrobiales; family Thermomicrobiaceae; genus Thermomicrobium. The sequence goes on from JANZZC010000170.1 coordinate 6,731, forward strand.
GTACCGTCGTGTCGTCCCCTGGGACGGCAACCCGGCCGCGCTCCGAGCGATGGCGGCAGTGTTCGAGCTGCGACCCTACTTCGAATGGCGCGGGCTCGGCTTCATCTCGCAGTCCGCCTTGAAGATCGCTCCGGCGTACGCCGAGTGGGATGCCGAAGCGCGTTTCGCCGTTCCTGGCATCCGCGTGACCGATCCCAAGGCGGCCCAGTGTGGCGAAGTGCTCAAGGGTGTCCTCAAGCCGCCCCAGTGCAAGCTGTTCGGCCGCGAGTGCACGCCCGAGCATCCGATCGGTGCGTTGATGGTCTCCAGCGAAGGGGCCTGCGCAGCCTACTATCACTATGTCCACCGATTGGCGACGGCCGGGAGGAGCGATCGATGCGCGAGGCAGCAGCCCGTCTGACGTTCCGCGATCCGCTCATCGAACTCGTGCACGGCGCAGGCGGCAAAGCCACTCGCCGGTTGATCGAGGGACTCTTTCTCCCGCTCCTCGAGAACCCGACGCTCGCTGCGCTCGCCGATGCCGCGACCATCCCGCTCGACGGACTGCGGCTGGCGCTGACCACCGATGCGTTCGTGGTGCGACCACTGCGGTTTCCGGGCGGCTCGATCGGTGAACTGGCGGTCAACGGGACGATCAATGACCTCGCGGTCAGTGGCGCTCATCCGCTCGGGCTACTCGCCGCCTTCATCGTCGAGGCCGGACTCCCGAGCGACGTGCTGCGTGCCGAGACCGAGGCACTCGCCCGCGCCGCGCAGCAGGCTGGCATCGTGGTCCTCGGTGGCGACACGAAGGTGGTCGAGCACGGGAAAGCGGACGGCCTCTACATCGTCACGACTGGGATCGGCCTGGTCGATGCCCGTGCGGAACTCGGGCCGGAACGAGTTCGGCCAGGCGACCGGATTCTGATCACCGGCCCCATCGGTGACCACGGGATCACGGTGCTCCTGGCCCGGGGCGAACTCGACTTGGAGGCGGACCTCGTCTCGGATACGCGACCGCTGACGCCGTTCGTCGCAGCGCTGCTCGATGCCGCCGGACCGGGACTCCGCTGGATGCGGGACCCGACGCGCGGCGGGGTGGCGACCGCGCTCAACGAACTGGCTCGCGAGGCAGGCGTCGCGGTCCTCCTCGTCGAGGAGGCGCTCCCAGTCCGCGATGCCGTTCGCGGCGCCTGCGAGCTCCTCGGGCTCGATCCCCTCTACGTCGCGAACGAAGGACAGCTGCTGGCAGTGGTCGACCCGAGCGTCGCTGAGGCGGCGTTGGCGGCGTTGCGCCGCGTCCCGGGCGGTGAACTGGCCGCGTGCATCGGCGAAGTCCGGACCGAGCCGGCTGGGGTAGTGACGGTCACTACCGCCTACGGCGGCCAACGCGTGATCGACATGCTGGTCGGCGATCCGCTCCCACGCATCTGCTGAGCCGGGGACCCGAGGAGTACCTGCCATGCCTGATGCCCTGGTGACGCTCATCCGCCGACGACTCGCCGAGCGGAACGCTCACTCGCAGGCTTTCTTCCCCCGCGAAGCACCGCGCTTGGCCGCGATCTGCCGCGCGATGGCCGAACGCTTTCTCCGCGGCGGGCGCCTGCTCGCTTTCGGTCGAGGACCGTACGCCACGGACGCCCAACACGTTTCGGTCGAGTTCGTCCACCCGGTGATCGTCGGCAAGCGCGCGCTCCCTGCGCTCGATCTCAGCCTCGCGTTTCCGGAATGGAGCCACGCCATCGCCCGGTCGGACGACATCGCGATGGGCTTCGGTCCACCGGCCGGTGACGCGGCGGTCCGCGAGTGCCTCGCCCACCTCGCACGGCGCGGCGTGCTGACGCTCGCGCTCCCTGGCAGCGAGGGAACAGCCGACTACGCCGTGCAGACGCCGACGGACGACCCCTTCGTCCACCAGGAACTCCTGGAAGTGCTCTATCACACCCTCTGGGAGACGGTTCACGTCTTCTTCGAGCACCGCCAGCTCACGGGGCATGAGATCGGCGAGATGGCCACCCTGTACCCCTTCCTCGGCGGCGAACCCGTCGACTGGCGTTCCGTCGAACCGGAGGTCGCCCGCTCGATCGTGGCCAAAGCGGAGGAGGACGAGCAGCTGCGTGACGCGCTCGCGCGGGAGCAGGCGGAGACGATCGCCGCGGCGGCGGAAGCGATCGCACGACGGATCGAGCGTGGCGGGAAGCTGATCTGCTTCGGGAACGGCGGATCGGCGACCGACGCCAACGACCTCACGCTCGACTGTGTCGTCCCCCCGAGCGGCTATCGCCCCATTCCGGCCGTCTCCCTTGCCTTCGAGCCGGCCAACCTCTCAGCGATCGCGAACGACGTCGGTCAAGAGGTCATGTTCTTGCGGCAGCTCATCCCGCTCGCCCAGACGGCCGACGTCGCCATCGGCATCTCGACGAGTGGCAGTTCGCGCAACGTGATCGTCGCGCTGGAGGAGGCTCGCACGCGCGGTTTGCTGACGGTCGGGCTGCTCGGCTACGACGGTGGGGAGATCGTCCGGCGACGCCTGGTGGACTATGCGATCGTGGTACACTGCGACTACATCCCGCGGATCCAAGAGGCACAGGCATCGGCGTATCACGTGCTGCGGGAGGCACTGGAGGTGCTCCTCCATGGCGCGGCTTGAGCTGTACGGGACGCGCTGGTGTCCACACACGAGAGAGGTGCGCGAGGACCTCGAATGGCGGGGCCTCGACTTCGTCGAATACGACGTGGAAGCGGACGCGGCCGCGCGCGACCGCTTGTTGGCGCTCACCGGCGGGCAGCGCAGCGTGCCGGTTCTGGTCGAGAACGGGCGGATCGTCAAAGTCGGGTGGAACGGCCGTGTCTGCACCTTCTGAGCGCGCGCGCTCGGCGGCACGGTGCATCTCCGTCACTGGCATCGTGCAAGGGGTCGGCTTCCGTCCCTTCGTCTACCGACTCGCCACGACGTTGGGGCTCGCTGGCTGGGTCGCGAACAGCGAACGTGGCGTCGAGATCATGATCGAGGGGCCACCGACGGCGCTCGAAACCTTTCTCGGCGAGCTCGTCCGTCACCCTCCACCCGCTGCACGCATCGACCGGATCACGGTCGAACCGACGACACCCCGTGGCCTCGTTGGCTTCGTGATTCGCGAGAGTCGAACCGGTCAGCGGCCGACGACCCGCGTCTCGCCGGACCTCGCTGTCTGTGAGGCTTGTCTTCGGGAACTCTTCGACCCGCGTGACCGTCGGTACCTGTACCCGTACGTCAACTGCACGGACTGTGGACCCCGCTACAGCATCGTCCTCAGCCTGCCCTACGATCGGCCCCGAACGACCATGAAGGACTGGCCGTTGTGTCCAGACTGCGCTCGGGAGTACCACGATCCGACCGACCGGCGCTTCCACGCCCAACCGATCGCTTGTCCGATCTGCGGCCCCCAGTACGTGCTCCACGACCCGGAAGGCACGCTGCTCGCGCGCGGCCAGGCCGCGATCCGCGAAGCCGCAGCCTTGCTCCGCACCGGGCGGATCCTCGCGGTGAAGGGGATCGGCGGGTACCACTTGACCTGCGATGCCCGCGATGCGACCGCCGTCCAGGCACTGCGCGAGCGGAAGTTCCGCAAAGAGAAGCCGTTCGCGTTGATGGTGGCCAGTGTGGACGTCGCGAGCACGCTGGTGGAGCTGGACGAGCAGGCTTGCGCGCTCCTGTCCTCGCCGGCTCGGCCGATCGTGCTGCTCCCAGCGCTGGTCGTGCTCCCCGGTGTCGCCCCCGACAGCCGTGAACTGGGGATCATGCTCCCCTACGCGCCGCTTCACTTCGTGCTCTTCGCCGCCGGTGCACCCGAGGTGCTGGTCATGACGAGCGGCAACCGCTCGGACGAACCGATCGCGTACTGTGACACGGACGCCTTCGCCCGTCTCGGTGGCATCGCTGACGCCTTCTTGGTCGGCGAGCGACCGATCGCGCGGCGAGTGGACGACTCGGTCATCCGGATGAGCCGAGTGGGGCCGATCGTCATCCGGCGCGCGCGCGGCCTCGCACCGGCGGCGGTAGCCACGCTTCCGAGCGAGCGGCCGATCGTGGCGGTCGGAGCCGATCTCAAGAATGCGATCACGCTCGTCGTCGATGGGCAAGCGATCGTGAGTCAGCACCTCGGTGACCTGGACCACTGGCCGGTCGTCGAGGCGTTCGAGGCGGCGATCCGCGACCTCTGTACGATGTACGAGATCCAACTGGAACGAGCGCTCGTCGTCCACGACGCGCACCCCGGCTACGTTTCCACCAGCCGTGCCCTGACGCTTCCTGGGGAACACCGAGCCGTTCAACATCACCGAGCGCACGTCGCGAGCGTCCTCGCCGAGCGAGGCGCGTGGAGCGAAACCGTGGTCGGTCTCGCCTTCGACGGGACTGGGTACGGAGACGATGGGACGATCTGGGGCGGTGAAGTCTTCGTCGGCTCGCTCAGCCAGGGGTTCCAGCGCGTAGCGCACCTGCGGCCGAGTGTCCTCCCGGGTGGTGACGCCGCTGCGCGCTGGCCGGTTCAGGCTGCAGCCGGGTTCCTCGCAGCGCTCGGCGAGCTGCCCGACCTGCTCGCGCCACCCTTCTCGTTTCCGGATCGTTTCAGCCAGGCACGCCAACTGGTCGCGCGCGGGGTGCAGTGTTTCCCGACGACGTCGATGGGACGACTCTTCGACGCCGTCGCGGCGCTCTGTGGGTTCACCCGACCGACCAGCTTCGAGGGGCAAGCGGCGATGTGGCTCGAACACCTGGCACAGGAGGGTCCACCGGTGCCACCGTACCCCTTCCCCCTCGTCGGCAGCCAACTCGATTTCCGCCCGCTGCTCGAGGCAGTGATCGCTGACCGCAAGCGTGGACGCCAACCGACCGAAATCGCGCGCGCCTTCCACGAGGCGGTCGCTGTAGCTGCCGTCACCGTCGCCGCGGAGTGGTGCGCGGCGCTCGGACTCCGAACCGTCGTCGCTTCCGGTGGGGTGTTCCAGAACGCACTCCTCCTGGCGCGGATGGCCGAGCTCCTGCAGGCACGCGGACTGGAGTTGTGGACCAACCGCGCGGTACCGCCGAACGACGGCGGCATCAGTCTCGGGCAAGCAGCGCTCGCTGCTTGTGCGTCATCCACCGGCTGAGTCGCATAGTCGTCGATCCACTGGCACAGGCATTCACCGACCAAGTAGGCAGGCGCGTTCCGGCCGGACACCGCGTACTGCCTCGCGCGGTGCCTCCTCGGGCACGGCGGGTTCAGCCGCGCGCTTCCCGGTCCGGCCGTACCGGTCGACGTCGGCAGAACGGGGGAGGAGTGCGGCGTCGGCCCGCGCACGCTGTGCCTTCGAGGCAACTCTTGACTGCGAACGGGTGTTCTATTACGATGGATCCGAACTGATGTACGAGTTTCGGGCAGGCACGGGAAGGGGGACACGTGCCAGGCAACGAGTGCACTGCTCTCGCGTCGGGCATCCCGCAGGAGGCAGCGGTGTCCACGCCGGCTGCCTCGCGCGCAGTAGACGGTTCCGCACACGCGCAGTCGCTCGGCGATCCTCGCCGTGCACGGATCGCTGCTCTGCGTCGGCTCATCGCCGAACGGTTCGGTGGGCATGTCCTGCTCGAGTGGACACGTCCTTCCCCTCCGCCGGATGCGGACCGCGGAGTGCCGCTCTGCGCCTCCGATCCACGTGCGCTGCCGACCGAACTTCTCGGACTCGACCTCGTGCTCGGTGGCGGACTCCCCCGCGGGCGATTGACGGAGCTCGCCGGTCCTCCCTACTCCGGCAAGCGGACGCTGGCGGGTTGGTTCGTCCGGGCGGCACAGCGGACAGCAGGCTGGGCAGCCTATCTCGACGCTGCCCACGGTGCTGACTTCGACCGTCTCTTCCGATGGGGTGTGGACGTCCGTGAACTCCTCGTCGCGCTGCCACGCTCGCTCGCTGAGGCATTGGAACTCGCCCGGCTCCTCGTGCTCGCTCGCGCACTCGACCTGCTCGTCCTCGACGTCCCCCCGCAATCGGCGACGCGGCCGGAACTCGAGCGTGGACTGCGTCAACTCCGACCGCTCGCGCGCGGCACACCGACAGCGCTCGTCGTGGTCCGCGATCGGACGCGTGAACCAGGCCTCGCTGCCGCGCAACTGCGTTTGCGACTCGACCCGCTCGCGCAGCTCGTCCTGCCCGATCCGGTCTGCTCGGCTCCGCGACCGACCGGGCTCCGCGTCCGGATCCGCGTCGAGCGGAGTCACTGCTGGCCGCGGTGCGAGCCACCGGTCCCGGTCGAGCTGAGCGAACGCGACGGAGTGCGGACTGCCCTCGAGCGGATCGACCTCGCGCTCGCGTGGGGGCTCGTGGTCCGACACCCGCTCGGGTTGGTCTTCGCCGACAACGTGCTCGGGCGGAGCCGCGAGGCAGCGGCGGTGCGTCTCGCTGGGGATCCCGCGCTCTGGTCACGACTCGAGGAGGAACTCCGTGCGCATTGGCTATCTCTGGCCCGATCGACGACCGGCGGTCTCGTTGACTGAGCTCCTCATGCCGCTGACGCCGGCTGTCCAGCTGGACGACGAGGGACCGGGTATCTGGTTCGACGCGAGCGGTGTCCGACTCCATTTCGGCGACGAGCAGCGCTACGGCCGAGCAGTCCTCGCGGCGCTCGCCGCCGCCGGCGGCGCAGGACGACTCGGCATCGCGGCGACTCCCTGGGTCGCCCGTCTCGCTGCTCGGACCGCTGACCCCGACGAGGTGCTGCTCGTGCCGGATCACGAGACGCGCGCCTTCGTGCGGCCGCTCCCACTCGATTGGTTGCCACTGCCGCAGCGAGTACGCGTCCGGCTCCACGCGCTCGGCTTCACCACGATCGGTCAGTTCGCTGACCTCCCACCAGAGAGCGTCCGACGGCGCTTCGGGGCGGAGGCACTGGTAGCCCATCGACTCGCCCGCGGTGACGATCCGTCCTCCTTCCGCGGACGCGTACCGGTCGAGCCGATTCGGTGTCTGCGCACACTCGAGCCACCAGTCGCGACGAGCGAGCAGCTCGCAGCCGTCCTCGATGCCCTCGCCGAGCAGGCAGCGGCAGCGCTCGCACGGTGCGGGCAGGTGGCATGGCACCTGCGGGTGGAACTCGTCACCGAGAGCGGTCGGAGCGAACCGCGCGAGCGGCGGCTGCCGCGTCCGCTGCGGACAGCCACGGAGATCGCGGCTGCTGCGCGGGCTCTCGCGTTGCGTCATCCGCCGCATGCGCCCGTCATCGCAGTCCATCTCCTGCTCCGCGAGCTGGAACTCGCCCGAGCGGGCCAGGCGCTCCTCCTCGCTGCAGCGCCGATGCGACGGGCGGAGCGCGAACGGGTGTGGCAACTCGCCCAGCGCCAGGCGCCCGGGCGTGTGATCCGGGTCGTCGAGCACCGACCAGCCGCTCCGCTCCCGGAACACCGGTGGCTCGTGGAGGGATCGGTCACCCCGGACACGCACCCGGCTCGGGGCGAGCCAGTCCGTCTGCTCCAGCGCGAGCATGGCTGGTGGCTGGAGCTGGCTGGACGCTGGCTGCGCATCGTCCGCAGCGGTCCGTGGGAACGGCTCGACCTCTGGTGGCCGGAGGAGCTGCATCGCCGGACCCGCTGGGTCGAACTGACCGATGGTCAGCGATTGCTCCTGACGTGGGACGCGCGCGACCGCCTCTGGCGGCTGGTCGGCCGCCTGGACTGACGGAGGAACCGGTGACCGCTCCGTACGCCGAACTTCACGTCCACTCCTGCTTTTCGCTCCTCGACGCTCCCTGTCATCCGGAACGATTGGTCGAGCAGGCAGCGACGCTCGGCTACCGTCACCTCGGGCTGACCGACCACGACGCGCTCCACGGCGTGGTCCGCTTCGCTCGGGCAGCCGAGCGGGCCGGCATCCACCCGGTCGTCGGGGCCGAGGTGACGATGGAAGACGGCAGTCACCTCACGCTCCTCGCCGAAAATGACCGTGGTTACGCGACACTCGCCAGGCTCCTCTCGGCCGCCCGGCTCGGTTGGCCGACCCCCGAAGGACCGGGGCCGACCGGCTCTCGATCCGCCCTCGCTGGTTCGACCGCGCGTCGATCGGTCGCTCTCCCCTGGCAGTGGCTCGCCGAGTGGCACGAGGGGCTGATCCTCCTCACCGGCTGTCGTCGCGGACCGATCGCCCGGGCGCTCGACCAGGAGGGACGCCACGCGGCATGGGAATGGGCGCGCCGCCTGACCCGTCTCTTCGGCCCCGATCGCTGTTTCGTCGAGCTACAGGACCACGGCCAGCGCAGTGACCGCGAGCGTATCAGTGAACTCGTCGCGCTGGCGGAAGCAGCCCGCCTGCCGGTCGTCGTCACCGGGAACGTGCACTATCTCGACGAGGACACCTGGCGCCTGCAGGACGTTCTCGTCTGCATCCGCGAGGGGATCACGGTGGACACGCCACATCCAGCCCGCAAGACGTCGTCCGCCTACCGCCTCGTCGCTCCAGCGATGATGGCCCAGCGCTTCCGCTCTCTGCCGACCGCGCTGACCAACGCCGTAGAGCTCGCCGAGCGCTGTCAGGTCTCGCTCGATTTTCGCTGCGTGCGCTTCCCACCGCTCCCACACCTCGTCCCAGCAGGAGAGACGCCGATCACGGTTCTGCGCCGCCAGGCATACGAGGGGGCACGTCGACGCTACGGCCAGCTCTCCGAGCCGGTCGTCCGGCAACTCGAGCATGAACTCGGGGTCATCGAGCGGCTCGGGGTGGCCGAATTCTTCCTGATCTGCGCCGATCTGGCGAACCGGTTCCGTGGCCGTGGGCGCGGCTCGGCGGCCGACTCGCTCGTCGCCTACTGCCTCGGGATCACGCAGGTCGATCCGCTCGCCCACCGGCTCCTCTTCGAACGCTTCCTCAACGAGGAACGTCCGTCGATGCCTGACATCGACATCGACTTCGGGCTGGAAGACCGCGAGCGCGCGATCGCCTACGTCTATGCCACCTACGGCGTCGAGCACGCGGCGATGGTCTGCAATTACGTCACCTTCCAGGCTCGCAGTGCGATCCGTGACCTCGGCCGCGTGCTGGCCCTTCCACCGGATGTCGTCGACGAGCTGGCGAAGAGTCAGGGTCGGCTCGGCGAGCCGCTCCACGAACTGGCACGGGCGCTCGCCCCCCGCCTGCCCGAGGACGTCCGCCACCGACTCGTGTGGTTGGTACGGCTCGCCCCGCAGCTGGAAGACGTTCCACGCCACCTGTCCGTCCATGTCGGCGGGATGGTGATCGCCGGGCGTCCGGTCGTGGAGCTTACCGCGGTCGAGCCGTCGCGCATGCCGGGGCGCATCGTGCTCGGGTGGGACAAGCGGGACATCGAAGAGGCGGGGCTGATCAAGACCGATCTCCTCTGCGTGCGAGCGCTCTCGGTCGTGCACCAGGCGATCGACCTCATCGAACGGACGAGTGGAATACGGATCGACCTCGAACAGCTGCCGCTCGACGATCCTGCTGTCTATCGCCTTCTGCAAGAGGCCGACACGATCGGAACGTACCAAGTCGAGAGCCGAGCCCAGCAGCAGAGCTTGCCCCGCACGCGTCCGGAGCGGTTCGAGGATCTGATCGCCCAAGTCGCGATCATCCGCCCTGGACCGATCCAAGGCGGGATGGTGCATCCCTACATCCGACGCCGCCAGGGGATCGAGCCGGTGCGTTTCCTGCACCCGAAGCTGGAACCGATCCTCCGCGAGACGCTCGGCGTGATCCTCTACCAGGAGCAAGTGCTCGAGGTGGCGATGGCGATCGCCGGGATGACCGCCGGTCAGGCCGATGCCTTTCGCCGCGCGATGGGCAGCAAACGCTCGCGTGCCGCGATGGAGGCGCTACGTGGTGACTTCCTCGCCGGTGCGGAGCGCAACGGCGTACCGCGTCCGATCGCCGAGCGGATCTTCGCCCAGATGGCAGCGTTCGCCGAGTTCGGCTTCTGCAAGAGCCACGCGGCTGCCTTAGCCCGCACCGCGTACGAGACGCTCTGGCTCCGCGCTCACTACCCGGCTGCGTTGCTCTGCGCGCTCCTCGACAACCAGCCGATGGGCTTCTATGCACCCGAAGTTTTGGTCTGGGACGCACTGCGTCGCGGCATCCGCGTCCTTCCGCCGGACGTCACGCGGAGCGCAGTCCGGACGATGCTCGTGGGCGATGCGACTCGCGGTCCGGTGCGACTCGGGTTGGCCGGGATCCGGGGCATCGGTCAGGCGACAGCGGAGCGGATCGTCGCTGCACGAGCGGCGCAGCCGTTCCACGACCCGGCCGACGTCGTCCGGCGGGCAGCGCTCACGCCCGAGCAGGTCGAAGCGCTCGTCCTCGTCGGTGCGTTCGACGCCCTCGCGCCGCATCGTGGCCGCCGCGAACTCCTCTGGCAGCTGCTCGCTGTCGCGGCGGAGCGAGCCGATACCCCATGCCTCTTCGAGAGCGACGAGCCGCCGGTCACGTTCCCCGAACCCGATACGGTGGAGCAGACCTTCCTCGATTACGCCATCCTCGGCTTCTGCCTCGATCGGCACCTCATGGAACTCTGGGCACGGCAGCGGGAGCTCCTCCGTGTCGTCCCGGCTGCCCGGCTGCGGACGCTCCGGCACGGTACGAGCGCGCGCGTCGCTGGACTCGTCGTCTGCCGGCAGGCCCCGCCGACGGCGCGCGGTGTACTCTTCCTGACGCTGGAAGACGAAACGGGCCTCGTCAACGTGATCGTCCCGCCGCCGGTGCGCGAGCAGTACCGCACGCTCCTGCGTCGTCAGCCGGTGCTGGTGATCGACGGTCGGGTGGAGCGCCAGGGGACGCTCGCTAGCCTAGTCGCGGAGGAAGTGCGCACGCTCGGCCGACCGGTCGGACCGCTCGCCGAGCGGGTCGGCTCTCTCTCCCACGACTTCCGCTGATCGCGCGGGCATCCCCTGCCCTTCCTGCTCGCCGCTCGCCAGGACCCAGAGCATCGCTGCTAGCTGGCGGCGTTCGGTGGGATCGAGCTGCTCCCAGACGGCCAACTGCTCCCGGATGTGCTCGATCGTGGGGTGCCCGGCGCATCGACGGATGCCGAGAAAGTACGTTGCGAGGCTGCTCGTCAGCATGCCCAGGAGACCGATTCCGACGAGCATCAGGACGGCCGCGACGAGACGTCCAGCGGTCGTCCGTGGGGCCACATCGCCGTAGCCCACGGTCGTCACGGTGACGATCGCCCACCAGAGCGCTTCGCCGTAGCTCCGCACGCTGGGCTCGACGAGCCAGAAGACGGCGCTGCCGATCAGCACGACGCCACCGGCGACCGCGAGGACATAGACCAAGCCGTTCTCGGTAGCGATGTCGCGCAAGGCTCGGGTCGCGCGCCAGAACCAGATGCCGGCACGCAGGAGCCGTACCAGTCGGAGGAGGCGCAGGGCGCGCGCCGCCCGCAGGAAGTCCCAGGGCAGGATGGCGACGAGTTCGATGAGGTGCTCGCGGACGAAGCGGCGCCGATCGCGCGAGCGCGCCAAACGCACGACGTAATCGGCGATGAAGATGCCCCAGATCGCGTGGCTGGCGAGTTCGACGGACGGTCGCTCCGGCAGCATCAGCAACCAGACCGCGGCGATCGCCAGCGCCGCCATGACGACCTCGTAGAGCCAACGATCGAGCCGGTTCATTCCCGCATCCGCCGCGCTTCCTCGGTGCGATCAGTACTCCATGCCCGATCGCTGCAGGCGAACGTAGCGGGCTCCGTCGCGAGAATTCTTGACAAGACCATGAGAATATAGGATAATGCTACCGGAAGGAGGTGGACGGTGCTCTCCCGGACGAGTCGTTACGCCCTGCTGGCCGCGATCGTGCTGGCGCAACGTCCCGGGGAATGGCTGACCGCGCGGCAGCTCGCGCTCGCGACCGGTATACCCGCCAATTACCTCACGAAGATCCTGCACGCGATGGCGCGCGCTCGTCTCCTCCGTTCGCAGCGCGGGCGCGAAGGTGGTTTCCGCTTGGCGCGCCCGCCCGACCGGATCGCGCTGATGGAGATCGTCTCGCTCTTCGAGGAGCCGAACTTCGCGAGCTACTGCCTCCTCGGGACCGGGGCCTGTCCGGCCGATCGACCGTGCGTCGCTCACGCGCGCTGGCTCGGCGTCATCGAGGCGGTCTCGCGTTTTCTCGACGAGACGACGGTCGCCGAGATCGCCCGCACGCCGGACGGTACCCCGGTCGGACCCCTCACGGTCGTGGCTTCGGAACTTGACCAGCTCGCGGATTCGGTCGTCGAGGGAAAGGAGTCTTGCGCATGAGTCTCTCCGCTGAGGAAATCCGGCGGCATCACCGCGCGCTCGCCGATCGTCTGACGGCGCTCGTGCCGGATGACGGTGACGTCCCCGACCCGGCGGCGCTCGTGCGTTTTCTCCGCGAGGAACTCCTGCCCCACGCGGAGGAAGAAGAGCGCGTCCTCTACGACCGCATCGAACCGCTGATTCCGTCAGGGCAGGCCACGCTCACGATGCGGCTCGATCACGAGGCGATCGCCCGCCTGACCGACGAGCTCGCGGTGCTGACGGCTGCGGCCGCGGGAGCGTCTCCTGGCGAGCGCCCAGCAATCGAACGTCGCTTGGCGCGCCGAGCCGCCGACCTCGTCGCGATCGTCCGCCTGCATCTGGAGAAGGAAGAACGCGCCTATCTTCCGCTCTACGAGCGGAGCGCCGCCGAGCGCGAACTCGACGTTCGTGCCGTGCCGCCACCGCGACGACATCCGCTCATCTTCCAGACCTTCGAAGCGCTCGCGCCCGGCGAGGCGTTCGTGCTCGTGAACGACCACGATCCGAAGCCGCTCTTCTATCAGTTCCAGGCGGAGCTGACTGGCCGGTTCACCTGGGACTACCTCGAGCGTGGTCCGCACGTCTGGCGCGTCCGGATCGGCAAGGTCGGCTGACCGAGGGCAGGCACCGCAGCGATGGAGCGGCGAGCTGGACCTGGCGTCGTCGTGTGGCTCTCGCGTGGGGCGATCGCCTGCGGTGCCCTTTCCGCGGCACTCGGGGTCCTCGCTGGCCTCGCTCGGATGGGTTGGCACATCCCTCTTCCGCACCGCGCGCAGCTCACCGTTCTGCACGGCCCGCTCCTCGTCATCGGATTCTTCGTCACCCTCATCGGCCTGGAGCGGGCCGTGGCGGTGGGCCGCCGCTTCATGTTCGCTGTGCCGATCGCGGGAATCGTCGCTGCCCTCGTGTCCGTCTCGGGGGCGCTAGCACTGCTCGGTCGACTCCTCGCGCTGGTCGCGTCGCTCGCGTTCCTGCTCACCTTCGGCTATCTCCTGGCGATCGCCCGTTCCGTGCATCACGCCGTCATGTTCGTCGGCGCGTTCTCCTGGTTCGTGAGCGGCGTCCGGTCACTCACCGGCGCGGCCGTCCCAGTCCTCGTCCCCTGGTGGCTCACCGGCTTCGTTCTCATCATCACCGGCGAACGTCTCGAACTCGCTCGAGCTTTGCGACCGGACCAACGGATCCGTGCCTGGTTCGTCGTCTCCGTTGCGTTGCTCTTCGGTGCGCCCGCCCTGGAATCGCTCGTGCCGGCGGCCGGCGCTCGTCTCCGCGGGCTCGCGCTCCTGTCGTTGGCGCTCTGGCTGCTTCGCTTCGACGTCGCTCGCTGGGGGCTGCACCAGCACGGTCTCCACCGGTTCAGTGCGGTGTGTCTGGTACACGGCTACGTCTGGCTGGCTGTGGCTGGTCTCCTCATGCTCCTCTTCGGCCATCAGCAGAGCGGATTCCGGTACGATGCGCAGATTCATGCGCTCGGCTTCGTCTTCTCGCAGGTCTTCGCGCATGCGTACATCATCTTCCCCGCCGTCACCGGGCTGCGCCTGCCCTACCGTCGCGGCGCCTACCTCGCTCCCGCCGTGCTGGGAGCCTCCCTGCTCGTGCGCCTGGCCGGTGACCTCGTCGCCGATGCCGCGCTCCGTCGTGTCGGTGGTCTCGGGAATGCTGTCGCGCTCGTCGTCTTCGTCGCCTCGATCGGCGCCGGTATCGCGCGCAGTCCCATTTCCCTCCTCCACCGGCTTCCGTTAGACTAGCCAGGCACGCTCGCGGATGGGCCGGGGTCGAGGGGAGGATGCCGATGCGTGTCTGTCTCGGTGAGACGCTCCGGACGAGCGACGGTTACGAAGCGGGAACGGTCGAGTGGATGCTGGTCGACCCGGCGACGCTCCGCGTCAATGCGGTCGTCGTCCGCCGTGGTCTGATCTTGCGGCACGAACTCGTGGTACCGTGCGCGGAGCTCGAGCTCCGCGAACGGAACGGTGCGCCGGAACTGGTCATCCGACGCACGCGCGAGGAACTCGAGACGTTGCCGGAGTTCCGTCGCGAACTCTTCACGGGAGAGTTCGCGTGGAAGCTCGTCGGGGAGCGGGTGAGCCCCTTCTACGTTCCGGGCTGGATCCCGCCAGCTTCGCTCGAGGAGCCACCGCCTCCTTCGCCGGAGATCGTCGAGCTCGGGGAGATCGTGCGGACGATCGATCAGGCGAACGCGGTACTCCATCGTGGCGCCGCGGTCGTCACCGCCGAGGGAGAGCGGGTCGCTCGCCTCCACCAGCTCTGCGCAGAACTCCCGAGTGGCCAGCTGGTCGAGGTGCGGATCCGCTACGGCATTCCTCCGCGCGAGCTCGTCCTGCCGATCGAGGCGTTGAGCGGTGCCGACGATGGCGTGCTCGCTCTCCGCTGGTGGCGTTCCGAGTTCGAGCGCGTCGCACACTGAGGTCCGCAGCGAAGCGAGGGAAGCGAACGGTGGCTGACGTGCGAGGGATCGTCGTCGGGAGCCGCAACGCGGCGGTCGGTTTCCCCGCGGCTATCCGAGTGCTCCGTGAGGGCGGCAGCGCGGTGGACGCGGCGATCGCTGCGGTAAAGGCGGTCGAAGACGACCTCCGGGACCAGGGTGTCGGGACGGGAGGCATCCCCAACATCCTGGGTGAGGTCGAACTCGATGCCAGCATCATGGACGGTCGCACGCTCGCGGCCGGTGCGGTCGGTGCGCTCAAGCACTTTCCGCACCCGATCGAGATCGCACGCCGTGTCATGGAGTGCACGCCGCACGTTCTCCTCGTCGGCGACGGTGCAGACCTCTTCGCGCGCACGCACGGGTTCTCGCCGGCCAACCTGCTGACGCCCGAAGCGGAGGCGATCTGGCGTGCCGTCGTCACCGGCGAGCGCTCGCCGGAGCAGAACGTGTACGAAGACCGGTATCAGCTGTACATGTCGGTCGTCCGTCGCTGGGTGGAACTCCTGCATCCGGAGCGTTTCGGCACCACCAACGTGATCGTGCGCGATCTCGAGGGGAACATCGCCTGCGCCGTTTCGACGAGCGGCTGGGGCTTCAAGTGGCCCGGGCGGCTCGGCGATTCGCCGATCATCGGTGCCGGAAACTACGCCGACAACCGGTACGGTGCGGCGGCCTGCACCGGACGCGGCGAAATGGCGATCCGCTGCGCCACGGCCCACAGCGTCGTGATGTTCCTCCGCTTCGGGCTGCCCCTCGAAGAGGCGCTCCGCCAGGCGATGCTCGATCTCCGCCGACTCGACGACCCGTATGCCGAGGCGGAAACGGTCATGAACATCGTCGCCATGGATCGGTACGGGAACGTCGCGGCGGCATCGACCTCCCCGCAGGCCACCTATGTGGTTCAGACGGTCGAGATGGAGACCTACGAAGAGCGACCTCGCCTCCATGTCCCGCTCCGCGAATGACGAACGCTCGGAGAGAGACTGGACAGCGCATGGCGGCTCTCTCCTGATTCACTCCAGTGTGCCGCCGAGCGACGCGGCACGTGGCCAATCTGGAGGTACCGCTATGCGACCCTCGACCGTACGGACCCGGACCGGCGGTGAACGCGAACTCGATCCGGCGCGACTCGCCACCTTGCGCCGGGCGCTCGCTGGTACCGTTCTCGAGCCTACGCAACCAGGTTACGACGAGGCGCGACGTGTCTGGAACGGGACGATCGACCGTCTTCCAGCGCTCATCGTGGCGTGCCGCACACTCGACGATGTCCAGCGCGTCGTCTCCTTCGCGGGAGACCACGAAGCGCTGCTCGCCGTCCGCGGGGGCGGACACAGCTTCGCTGGACACTCGACGTGCGACGGCGGAGTAGTCCTCGATCTCTCCGCGATGCGGCAGATCCGGATCGATCCCGATCGCGCACTCGCCGACGCCGAGCCTGGTCTCCGCTGGGCGGACCTCGACGCCGCAACGCAAGCGTATGGCCTGGCAGTCACCGGCGGGCAGATTTCGCACACCGGTATCGCCGGTTTGACGCTCGGTGGAGGGATGGGATGGTTGGCGCGGCAGCTCGGCCTGACGATCGACCACCTCGTCGCTGCCGACGTGGTCACGGCCGATGGCACCCTCCGGCGCGCAGCGCCGGAGTCCGACGCCGAGCTGTACTGGGCCATCCGGGGTGGCGGCGGCAACTTCGGGGTGACCACCTCCTTCACCTACCGCCTGCACCCGATCGGGCCGGAGGTTTCCCTGTTCCAACTGGCGTTCCTGGCCGAGAATGCCGCGCAGGTCTTCCCGGCAGCCGAAGCGCTTCTGGAGGCGAGTCCGCCGAGTCTGTCGGCGACCTTCGCGTTCCTGACGTCGCCGGAAGGGGTGCCGCTGGCCGCGCTGACGTTCATGTCGACGGCAACGGCCGAGAAGGCAGCCGAAAGTTTCGCGCCGTTCCGCGGTCTGGGAAGACCGCTCTTCGAAGAGACCGTGCGGGTGCCGTACACCGCGCTGCAGCGCGTGCTCGACCAGGTCGCTGCTCCGGGCTTGCGTTACTACACGCGCGGCAACTTCCTCGATGCGCTCGACCCGCTGGTCATCGAATCGTTGGCCAATGCCTTTGCGGAAGCGCCGTCACCCCAGAGTCTCGTGCTCTTCGTCCGCCTCGGCGGCGCGGTCGCCGCAGTCGCACCGGAGGCCACGGCATTCGCGCACCGCAACCGTCCTTGGGCGGTGACCGTGGTCGCGATCTGGCGCGAGCCGGTCGATGACGACATGAACCGCACGTGGATCGAGCGGGCCTGGGAGGCG
>JANZZC010000016.1 GCA_026419575.1 Thermomicrobium sp.
CAGCGTGCCGCGATGTCGCTGGTTCTGCGCGTCCTCGGCTCCGCTGATCCGCTTCCGGAAGGTGAACGAGACGTGGTTGAGCGTCTGCATCAGCTTCGAGTGCATCGCCAGGTACAGCGGATGCCCGAGATAGTGGTTGCGCGCCGGATCGAGCACGAGCGCGATAGCCGTGTCGTCGTCGAGCTCGCTGCGCGACCGCCCGAGCACGGTGCGCACCGCGTCAGCCAGCACGCGTTCGGCATCCGGGGTATGCGCGACCAGTCGCGAGTGATACGGCCCGAGCGACTCGTCGAACTCGCGGAAGAACGCCTCGCTGGCCGACCGCTCCAGCGCTTCGCTGAACTCCCGGAGCGCCCGGTACTCGAGCGTCTCCTCGAGCGCGAGCACGCGCGGATCGAGCGGATGTCCCGGCGCCCCGAGGAAAGTCGGATCGACCGCCAGCACCTCCTCGACCATCCGGTTGACGACGTAGCGCACCTCGCGCGGAACGTCGAGTTGGTTGGCCAGCGCGTAGTAGCGGAGCAGCGTGAGCGCGTTGATCGTGTGATACAGGTGCGCCGGGGTCGCCAGCGGCAGCACGTAGCGCGCCACCTCCTGCGCCCGGCGCTGGACGGCCGTCCGCACGCGCTCCTGCACCTCGGGCCGCTGGCTGCGCGCCCGCGCCGGGAAGACCTCGGCGTAGCGGGCCGCGATGTCCGGCGTCAGGAGTTCGACCAGGCGGCGGTAGCCGGCGAGCGCCCGCTCCATCGCCGCTCGGTAGAGCGCCGCGAGCGGCTCCGGGAGATCGGGCGTCACCATCGTCGCGCCGCTCACCTCGCGGTAGCGCTGGGAGACTTGTTCCGAGTTGTAGAACGGGTGGCTATGGAAGAACGACCAGATCGCGAGTCGGGACACCCCGTCCAGGACGAAGACGAAGTGGGCGTGCTGGAAGGTGGTATGGTGTCCGGCCGCGAACAGGTCCGGGTAGAGTGCGGCCGCCCGTTCCCGCCGGGCTGCCCGCGCCGCATCGCCGTTCCCGCCGAACAGCTCGAGCACGCGCTCGACGCTGGCTGGTCGCGCCCCGTAGCACGACCAGGCAGCGGCGACGGTCAGAGCGAACGGATGCGCGCTCGATTCGGTCCGAACCAGCCGAACCGTCGGCGGTGGCGACCGGAACGGGAATTCCACCTCGAGCGACCGTGCCGGTACCGTCGCCATCGTCGCCCCCTCTCGCGCGCTCGCCGCTCCCAGTGTACGTCCAGCTCGCCCCCAGCGTAGCACAGTGTACGTACAGCGGCAAGCACCCTCGGACACGGGCACCTGACCGCGGGCCGTCGGCCCCTGCCGGAGTCGGGCACACCTGACCCGCCCCGCCCAGAGAGTCGCAAGACAGGTCGCGCCGTACCGCCCGGCCCCGCGCCGCGCGGATCGCCACCGCGCCGGTGGGCGCGGCCGGCTAGCCACGCGTCGCCGATCCGAGAATGAACGGCGCGGCACGGTCGCCCATGTCTCACCGATCGCGGTCGATCCCCTCCGGGGAACACGCACCCGACCGAGGATCCCTGCAGGGGTCACGCGTGCGCGACCCGCCGGCCTGCGAGCGCCGGCCGTTCGTCGGTCCCAACCTGCCGCTGCAGCGAGCGAGGCACGCCCCGCCCCTACAGGGATGCACGGGCGGGTAGCGATGCGGTCCCCCTGCGTCCCGCCGACCGGCACGCACCGACCGCCGTCCATCCCCGGAGGGGTCACGCGTGCGCGACCCGCCGGCCCATCAGGGCCGGCACGACCCGTCGTGCCCCACCGTGCGGCCGGCCGCGGCGGGATTCCCACGGTCCCACATCGCGCGGTTCTCGTTGCCGCGCCTGCCGGCGCGGCGGGCGAGGCACGCTTCGCCCGGAGGGCGACGCACGCGTCGCCCCTACAGGGGGAACGCGCCGGTCGTCACATTTCCCGGAGGGATCACGCGTGCGTGACCCATCGGGTCAGGCGTGCCTGACCCGCCGGCCCTGTCGGGCCGGCAATTCCTCCAGCATGCAACAACGGACCGTCGGAACCAGGACGCACCGATGCAACGGCACCCGGTCATCGTCATGCCGCGCCCACGGCGCGGCGGGCGACGTACGTTTCGCCCAGTGGGCGAGGAAGGCCTCGCCCTTCCGGGGATCGGGCGCAGCACCGCTGTCGGGTCAGACGCGGGTCCAGGCTGGCCCGGCCGGGCCGGCGACCCCGTGCGCCGTCGGCGCGCGGACGGCGAGGCAGCGCCCCCATCGGCACGGCGCGAAGGGCGCTGTGCGCAGCGATCGACCGTTGCGGATCCCTCACTCGCCCCCGGTTGTCCCGGCACCAGCGCCTCGGATACCATAGACCCGAACGCGTCCTGGGAGATTCGTGGCCCTGCGACGCTGCAGGTGCCGGGAGGGAGGAGTCATGCGCGAGCACGAGCCGCTCATCGAGGCGGTCGTGCCGCTCGCCGAGCTCGCCGAGAAAGTTCCGAAGCTCGAAGGCTTACCGACCGGGGTTCCCGGACTGGACGACCTCTTCTTCGTCACCGAATGGCGCGACGGCAAATCGGTCCGCCGCACGCTCGGCGGCATCCCACGCTACGCGGTCCTGCAGGTCACCGGCGTCTCCGACACCGGGAAGAGCCTCATGGTCGAGCAGTTCGCCGTGGAGCGCGCTCGCCACGGGGAGCCGTGCGTCTTCATCACCACGGAAGCACCCGGACCCTTCGTGGCGCTGAGCCTGCAGCTCCGGGCGAAAGCGATGGGCGTTCCGCAGGAGACGGTGGATCGCTCGGTGATCCTGATCGACGCCGCGACCCACACGACGCTCGCGCACGACCTCGGGACGCTCCTCAGTACCCTCGCCTACGCGATCCGGACGTTCCGGGCGCGCGCGGTCGTCATTGACTCGCTCACCGGCTTCTACGAGGCGCGCGAGATGCAGGCGCGCGAGATCGTGCGGCCGCTCTACACGTTCCTGAAGAAGTGGCACCAGACGGCACTCGCGGTCTCCCAGAAACGGAGCGGGCACGAGCTCCTGACCGCCGAGGCCGCCGGCGGCTTCGCGGTCGGACACATCTTGGACGGCTCGCTCGTCCTCGCCAAACAACCGGTCCTCTCGGCCCAGCAAGCGCGTCTCTACCGGACGCCGATCGGGGAGACGGTGCGCCTGTTCCGGATCGACGGCTGTCGGATGAGCGGGCACGATACCGCGACGCATCTCCTGGAGATCACGCCGGAAGGTCTGGTACGGATCGGTCCACGGCTCTCGGAACTGGCGCGTGGGTCGACGTCGGCATCCGAAGAGGAGGACGAAGAATGATCCCGATCGAAGTGACACCCCAACCCCCGGACATCGACGCGCGGGCACTGCGCGTCTTCCTCAAGGCGATCGAACTGGTCGGTGGTACCCGTCAGCTCGTCGAGTTCCGCCGGTTGACCTGGCTGCCGAGCCTGATGGAAGCGGCCTACGCGGTCGTCCTCGCCGAGGAGCACCGCTGGTCGGCCGAGGAGATCGCGCGGTTCCTGGGCGTTTCCACCGCTGCCGTCCGGCACCTCCTCCGCGCTCCCGAAGCAGCGGTGCTCGAACGATTGCGCGGCGAGGAGCCGAGCGAGCACAACGTGCACATCGCCGGTGGACTCGCCAAGCTCGCACTCGACGCGCTGCGCCACGAAGAGGAGACGACAGCACCGGCGAGCTGACCGCGCCGGCACCGTGGAACGCTGGAGTCACGAAAGGAGCTCCGGCACAGGAGAGGCCGTGCGACCGAGCGGACAGGCGCTCCACACCGACGTCCGGGCAACCGGTCGCACTGCCCGTCGCTCGCCGAGAGCAGCGCCCGTGTGCCCGATTCCGCCCTTCCGGCCGGCGTCGCCACGGCGCGACCGAACGGTCGTTCATCCACGCTCCGCCAGCCGGCGACTCCTAGTCCAGGAGTACGAAATTCCCTCTTCACGGCGGTCGATCCGGGTGATATGCTGCAGCGTGAGCATGGCGGAGGCCGGAGCGACGGGGACAGCGAGGATGGCGGGAGAGAGCGGAACCTGGGACGGAACACCGGAGCGCGAGGACTTGGCCTGGCTCACCGAGCCACCGCTCTACTGGATCGTCGAACACGCCGAGCCGTTGCCACCGATCCCCGGTCTCGCCTATCTCGCCACCAACCGCTACGCCGACTCGGCGTACGACGAGACGCTCGTCGCTACGCCCGACGAACCGGAGCTCATCGATCTCCTGCGCGCCACGCCGGGCGTCCGCGCGGTCGAGCCCGGCTATCTCCGGTACTTCTTCCAGGACGATTCGGTGATCGCCGTGGTCAACGGGACCGCGATCACCTGGTTCGAGTCGATCGACGAGGCGTTGCGCTGGGACCCGTTCGGCGAACCGGACACGACGCTGCCACCGGGTCCGAGTTGCTGAGACGATGTCCGCTCCGCCGTCGCTCGCCGCGTTCACCGTGACGGTACTGTTCGCCGGCGATCGCTGTCTCCTCCTCGAACGTGCGCTCGACCGCAGCCGATTTCCGGGTCGGTGGACTGGGATTGGCGGTCGGGTCGAGCCGGGCGAGTACGCCGACCTCACAGCCGCGGCGCGTCGCGAGCTGGCGGAGGAGACGGGACTCCCCGCCGAGAGTCTGCCACCGCTCCTCCTCCGGCGCGTCGTCCTCCAGCATCGCGCCGGAAGCCAGGAGTTGACCGTCCTGCTGTACTTCACCGGCGAGCTCGCCGCGCAGCGCACCCTGCCGCCGAGTCCTGCCGGCAGCTTCCACTGGGTCCCGGTCGACCACCTGGACGCGTTCCCGCTGATCGACAACGCACGTCTCGTCCTTCCACTCCTCGTCGCCGACCGCACCCGCGATCCGCGCGGCCAGGAGCCGGTCCGGCTGGGCCTGGCGCGCTCCGACGCCGAAGGCACGATCGTCGACATCGTCTGGGCGTGAGCGGACCGCCGACGTACGTCTCGCCTCGCCGGACATGCGTCGCCCCGACCGGGGGACCAGCCGGTGTCGGGTGCTACCTGACGCATCATCGTGTCGAGGGCAGACGCGCCTGACCCGTCCGGCGCTCGCGCGCCGACACAGCGGTCGCTGCGTCTGCCGGCGCGGACCAGCGATGGACGCGTCGTTCAGCCGGCCGCGCTCAGGAGCGACGCGCCCTGGCTCGAGGGGCGACGCACGCCCAGTCCGAAGGGCGACGCACCCATCGCCCCTACGGCGGTACTGGAACCTCCATGGGGTCACTCCCGGCCTTCTGACCCACCGGACCGGCGCGACGAACTACCGGCACACGACCCGTGCAGCGCTCGGAGGCACAGCACGCACGGCCTCTCGTCCTGAGCCCTCTCGGCGGTGGCAGTGGGCGAAGGCGAGCCGAGCGGTTGCGGGACCGGAGGGTGGGTCGGGCGTCCGCCGGTGTCCCCGCGCGGTCACGCCGAGCTACTGCTCCGGAGATGACGCACCGGTGCCTTTGCGCGTGGTACGCACCGCGCCACCCTGGCGTCGCCCTCGACGACCTGGCGGGAGCCGGAGGGGAATGCGACTCCACACACCGCCGACCGACACCGCCTGCACCGACTCGCTCGCCGAGCTCGGACGGTCGACGGTCGCCTCGGTCGCCGTCGTTGCGCCGGTCGCCCGAGCCGTGCTGACTGCCGGCGCGGCCCGCGCAGGCCCGTCGAGCTGCGCCTTCCGACGCTCGGTCCTACGACGCCGGCATCGGAGCGACTCCGCCGACATCGGCCAGCCCGCCGGCCGAGGCACCGGAACCCGCTCGCCACGGCTCTCCGGCCCGTGTCGCATCGGACCCGTTCGGCATGGTTGCCCGTACCGATACGATGCGATCCACGAGCACGCGTCATGCGACGCCACCTCGATCTCCGTCCCGCTACCGCCTCACCGCTCAGCGCACCGCCCGCCTCGACGTCGACCGGCTTCGCCGGCTCGCCGTACGAAGCGATCGCTCGGCGAACGCGCTCGGCCGTTCCATCGGCCTCCTCGTCGCGATCGTGTTCGCTGGCGTCCCGCTGATCGGGTCGCTCGCCGCGGTCGGTCGTCGTCTGCTTCGATCCGGCGCGGCGTGCGGCCCCGCCGGCCGCGCCCCACGCTCGCTATCGCCTGGACTTCGTGCCTGGGGCTGCTCCGCTCCGTCGCCGATCGCCTGCTTCTCGATCCCTCCGCCGCCGAGCACTGCTCGTGCCGCGCCAGGGGGGCCGGCGAACTCGCGGTCCTCCGTCTTCTCCCCGAGAAGAGCGCCGGCTCCCGCCTCGGCGGGAGCCGGCGCTCCGGTGGGGCGCTTTCCGGCACGATCGAACGGCGCCGCCTTATCCTTCGCGGCGCTTCAGTTGCTCGATGACCGGCTTCGCCTCGCGCTCGAGTGTCCGAGCGACCTCGGCGAAGACCTGCTGCGGATCCTCGAGCTGGACGGTGACGCGCTCCAGTCCCTTCCCGATGATCTGGTCCCCGTTCGGGATCCAGACACGGGCCGCATCCTGCTGGCGCGTCTTCGGGAGTTGGTCGACAGCGGTCTTGAAGTTCGGGTTCTGCTGGTAGAACTGCTGCATCTCCGGGCTCGCGATGGCCGACTTCCGGACCGGCATGTAGCCGGTATTCTGCGACCACCACATCGTGTTCTCGGGCGAAGTCGCGAACGCGAGGTACTCGAAGGCCGCTCGCTGGATCTCCGCGGGCTTGTTCTTGAGAATCGCCAGCCCCGATCCTCCGGTGCAACAGGCGAACCCTTTCGGTCCCTCCGGGAGGAACGCGGTCCCGACCGGGAAACCCGCCGAGTTCTGGATACCGCGGAGCGACGCGGTCGATGCCATCATCGCGGCGGTCGCGCCGTTCACGAAGTCGGCGACGATGTCCTTCGAGGGGACAGCCCAGCCGTCGCGCACGGACGACAGGTAGAACCGCCCGGCCTCGACCGCTGGGTCTTCGTGGATCCGGATGGTGAAATCGGGATCGGAATAGCGACCGCCCCATTGCCAGCAGACCGGCTGGAAGAGCCACGCGATGTACGACGCCGCGCTCGGATGCGCGAAGGCGTAGCGGGTGGTGTTGCCGCCCTCCTTCTTGACGAGCTTCCCCGTCCATTCGACGAACTCGTCCCACGTCCGTGGACCTCGGTCCGGCAGGCCGGCTTCCTGCCATGCCTGCTTGTTGTAGTAGAAGAGCGGCGTCGAGCGCGCGAAGGGTACCCAGTAGATCGTCCCCTGGCGCGTCCCCTCCTCCCGCAGGGGATCGACGTAGTCGGAGGTATCGATCCCCTTGGCCGCGAAGAGGTCGTTCAAGGGCAACAGCACGTCGTTCAGGTAGAACTTGAACCACCACACGTCGGACAGGAGCACGATGTCCGGCGTCGTTCCGGCCGCCAGCGCTTGCGTGAGCTTCTGCGCCGTCTCCTCGTAGCTTCCCTGGTACTGGTACTCGACCTCGACCATGTCCTGGGACTCGTTGAACCGCTTGACCATCCCTTGCTCGGCCTCGCCGAGGTTCCCGGAGAACGAGCCCCAGTAGAGGACTTTCACCTTCGAGCCCGGGTTGCGCACGACCGCGGGAGCCGTCGGGCTGGCCGTCCCGCTCTGCGCGCCGCTGGCTACCGTCGGTGCGGGCGCAGCCGGACTCGCTGTCCCGCTCGGTGCACCGCTCGCTGGAGTCGGTGTGGCACTCGTACCTCCGCAGGCAGCCAACAGCGCGGTCCCCGATAGGCCACCCAAGGCGAGCAACAGTCGTCGTCGCGTCATCGCTCGTGTCACCGTCGTCCTCCTCTCGCTTCCAGCGTCCGCCACTCTCCGTGCTTACCCTTTGAGCGCGCCACCTCCGATCCCCTTCACGATCCAGCGCTGCGCCACCACGTAGACGACGAGCATCGGCAGCAGCGCCAGGACCGTCCCGGCCAGGATGGGCCCCCAGTTCTGCACCCCTTCGACGTCGTAGAGGTAGGCCACGCCGATCGGCACGGTACGCCACTCCAGGCGATTCGTCGCCACGAGCGGCCAGAGGAAGTCGTTCCAGTGCGCGACGAGGTAGATGACCAGGAACGTCACCAGCACCGGTTGCGAGAGCGGCAACACGACATGCCGCAACAGCCCGAGGTGACCGCAGCCGTCCAGTTTGGCGGCGTCCAGGAGATCGCGCGGCAACGTCAGGAAGTGCTGGCGGAGGAGAAACACGCCGAAGGCGACGGCCGCCACCGGTACGATGAGCCCCTGGTAGGTGTTGATCCATCCCAGGCGCGCGACCGTGAGGTAGTTCGGCAGCAGCGTCACCGTGCTTGGCACGAGCAACGCGGCGATCGTCGCCGCGAACACGATTCCCTTACCGCGCACCCGGAGGAAGACCAGGGCATACGCCGAGAGCACCGCGAACACGAGCTCCAGCGCCACGGCACCGAGCGTGGTGACGATGCTGTTCAGGAAGAAGCGACCGAACGGCACCGCTTGCCAGGCTTCGACGAAGTTGCTCCACTGGGGATCGCGCGGGATCCACACCGGCGGGAAGGTGTAGATCTCGCGGTTCGTCTTGAGCGACCCCGTCGCCACCCAGTAGAGGGGCAAACCCATCGAGAGCGTGACGACGAGCACCAGCCCACCGAGCACGAGCCGCGCCAGCCTTCGGCGCCAGACGCCCCGCCTAGTCATAGGAGACCCTCCGTTCGCCGATCCGCACCTGCAGCAGACTCACGAGCGCGAGGAGCACGAAGAGCAGCACGGATGCTGCCGCTGCTCGACCGGCGTCGAACGCCACGAACCCTTGCTCCCAGATGTAAAAGAGCAGGGTCGTCGTGGCGTTCACCGGGCCACCCCCGGTCAAGACCTTGATGATGTCGAAGGCCTGGAACGAGCTG
>JANZZC010000022.1 GCA_026419575.1 Thermomicrobium sp.
GCATCACGGTGAACGCGCTGATGCCGACCGGGCTCCTGAACCCGCGCGTCTTGCGGCTCCGGCCCGACTGGGTACAGGGCGAAGGACCGCACCGAGCGATCCATCCCGAGGAGGAACTCGGCTGGATCGTCGCCTATCTCAGTCACCCGGCGATGACGGCGATCTCGGGTGCGGCGATCCCGGTCGATCGCGGCATGTCGAACGGGATCGGCGACTTCGCCGAGCTCAAGCGGCGGAGCGGTAAGGACACCGGCGACTGAAGCGGCGGTGCGGTCGGCGTCCGGCGATGAACGAAGGAGAGGATCGATCCGATGCTGGGTAGGCAGTGGTGTGACCTGAGCGGGTTGGTCGCCCTGGTGACCGGCGCAGGTGGCGGTGCCCAGGGAGGGCTCGGCGCGCAGATCGCGCTCGCGTTGGCGCAGGCTGGGGCGCAGGTGGCGGTGAACGACCTGGATGCGGGTGCGGCCGAGGCGACCGCGGCGGAAATCCGCAAGCATGGCCTCGTCGCCGAAGCGTTCCCGGCTGACGTCGCCGACTCGCAGCAAGCTGACCAGCTCGTCGCCCGGGTGATCGCCCGGTTCGGCAAGCTCGACATCCTGGTGAACAAGGCCGAGTACCACTCGCGGGCCTACCGTCCCGACGAGATCCCGCTCGAGGAGTGGAAGCGGAGCGTCGCGGTGAACGTGCACGCGCCGTTCTACCTGAGCCGGGCTGCCGTACGGGACATGCGCAAGCGGAAGTACGGGCGGATCATCAATGTCTCGAGCATCGCCGCGATCCGGACGAGCGTGCTGCACGGCGTGCCGTACGTGACGACGAAGGAAGCGCTCTACGGCTTCACCCGGCACCTGGCGACGGAGGTCGCGCAGCACGGCATCACCGTCAACGCGATCCTGCCCGGCTTCGTGGTGACGCCGAAGCTCGCGGCGCAGTGGCCGGAGGAGCGGATCCAGAAGCTCGGACCGACGATCCCGGCCTTGCGCGCCGGTACGCCGGAGGAGATCGCGAGCCTCGTCGTCTACCTGGCGAGCCCGGAGGCCGGGTACCTCACCGGTGCGGCGATTCCGATCGACGGGGCGGTCTCGATCGTTCCCGGTGGCCGGATGGACCCGGAGAACAGCTTCGTCTGATCGTTGCCAGGAGCGCCGTTCGCTCCGGGTGCGGAAGACGGGCAGGGGCGTACCCCTGCCCGTCACTGGTGTCAAGCGATCTCGATGACCTGCATCATCCCGGTCTCCTGGTGATACAGATGGTGGCAGTGGAAAGCCCAGCGGCCGGGGTTCTCGACCAGCCAGTCGATCGCGACCTCCTGCATCGGCTCGATCAGCACCGTATCGCGCAACGACCCGACGACGGGGTCGCCGACGCGGAAGAAATGGCCGTGGAGGTGCATCGGGTGCGGCATCGTCGTCATGTTCCGGATCCGGAACCGTACCCGGCTGCCGAGGCGGATGCGGATCGGCTCGGCATCGGGGTAGGCTCGACCGTCGATCGTCCAGACGTACTGCCCCATCCCGCCGGCGAGGACGACCGTTCGGTCGACGTCCGGTGACCGAGCCGTGCCGGGTGACGCGGCGCGGAAGCGGAGCGCGTGCAGGAGCTCGCCGTCGAGTTCGCGTGGCCGCGCGGTCGTGGGCGGTGCCGCGCCGGTGCTTCCGTCGTAGCGGAGGATCGCTCGTCCGAAGGCCCGCGTCCCTTCGGCCCAGGCGACGAGCGGCCAGACGCCGGGACGCTTTAGCCGGACGAGGACGTCGTAGCGTTCCCCCATGCCGATGCGGAGGACATCCCCCTCGAGCGGTTCGACCGGTTGACCATCGGCCTGGACGACTCGGAGCCGGTGGCCGACGAGGACGACCCGGAAGATGGTCGCCGAAGCGGCGTTGACCAGCCGTAGGCGCAGCACCTCGCCGCGCTTGCCGGAGAACTCGAACGGTGTTTCCGGCGGCTGGCCGTTGACGAGATAGAGGGGGTAGACGAGGTCGGGCTCGGTCTCGGCCGGTACCGGCACGGCCGCGGTGCCGGGCTGCGATCCCATGCCGGGCATTCCCATACCCGGCATCGCGTGCGTACCGGGGGACATCGGCATCGCGCCGTGCGGGCCGTGGCCGGCCCCGGCGAGGCGACGGAGCGCGTCTTCCGGCGTACCGTCGATGCCGTCGAGCCAGTCGTCGAGGAGGAGCGTGACCTCGCGGTCGTAGCTCGACGTCTCCTGTCTCGGCTCGACGATCAGCGCACCGGCCAGACCGCGGTCGAGCTGGAGTCCGATGTGCGTGTGGTAGAAGTACGTGCCCGCGACGGGTACCACGAACTCGTAGGTGAAGCTCCCGCCTGGAGGGACGGCAGGTTGGGTGACCTCGGGGACGCCGTCCATGGCGTTGGGAACCGGGATCCCGTGCCAGTGGATCGTCGTCGGCTCCGGAAGCTGGTTGGTGAGGGTGACGCGGAGCGTTTCTCCCTCGCGGACGCGGAGTTCCGGCCCCGGCAGTTGCCCGTCGTAGGTGAACGTCGTCACGCGGTACGAGCCGAGGACGAGTTCGCTCGGGCGGGCCTGGAGCGCGTAGCTCCGGACGCTTCCGGGTGGTACCGTCGGCTGGCTCACGGTCACCGGCGTACCGGTCGGTGCCGGAGTGGGCAGCGCGGTGGGGCTGGGAGCGGTCGGCCGCTGGCTGCAGGCGGCAGCGAGCAGCGTGCCGCTCAGCGCAGCGAGGAAACGGCGGCGGGTGCTCCGGTGAACAGCCAGTTCGCGCATGATACATCGCTCCTCTCTCGCGGACTTCCCCCGGGTCGTGACGAACTCGCGTCGACGGAACGGGCTCGCGAGAGGGCTCAATTGCGGAATGACTGGAGCAAGACGAGGAGCACGCGCGGCGGTGGATCGGCCGGTGGCGCGGGGGAGGTTCCGACCCGGGCGAGGATCGGCGTCTCGAGAGCGGTCGGCCGTGCTCGGCCGATGGCGAGCAGGAATCCCAGGAAAGTTGCCAGGAACTGGCAGACGACCGCCGCAGCGTGCGCGAACGATCGTACGCTGGGGCCCGCGGTGCCGGCAGACGGCGATGCTGTCGTCGCCGGGGCGAGCTCCTGCTCGAGAGCATGGTGGACGACGGCGTGTCCGCCGCTCGTCGCCTCGCTCGCCCGCGCGTTGCCCAGGCAGACGAGGAGCGTGAGCAGGGCTGCCGAAACGAGCAGGAGCAGGACGCTGCGTCGGTCGGCTCGTACCGCGCGCGGTACCGCGAGCATCCGGACCGATCCCTCTCCTCGAGCGTCGAGGGCTGTTCCCCGCGCCTCGGCTGCCCAGTGTACACGAAGCGGACGCCGTCGAACGGAACGGTCTGCCCGCGCCCGAACCCGGGACCGTTCGCACGGTGGTCGTCCGGATCAGGGTCGACCCGAGGCGAGTTGCGCGCGGAATCCGGGTTCGTGTTGACTTGGCGTCGAGCCCTCCTGTGCGCTCGGTTCGGTTCGCGATCGTCGCTGTGTCGCCGACCGGGAAGAGGTCACCATGCAGGTCGTCGGTCAGCAGGAACGGCTCCTCACCGCCGAGCAACTGCTCGAGCTCCCCGAGAAGCCTGGGGTGCGTTACGAGCGGCACGAAGGGAAGCTGGTGGAGATGCTGGGTGCGGGGGGAATCCATGCGGCGATCGTCGTGCGACTCGTCCTCTCGCTCCGCCAGTTCGTGACGAGCCGACGGCTGGGCTTCGTCTTCGGTGACGGGCTCGGGTACATTCTCCGCCGGAATCCGGACACGGTGCGGATTCCGGACGTCTCGATGGTGCGGCGGGAGCAGGTACCGGCGGCGGGGATTCCGGAGGGGTTCTGGCCGGGGCCGCCGGACCTCGCGGTGGAGATCGTGTCGCCGCACGATCGGGCGGAGGAGGTGCACGAGCGGGTGCAGGACTACGTGGCGGCGGGGACGGTGCAGGTCTGGGTGCTCTGGCCGAAGAGTCGGTCGGTGACGGTGTACTGGGGGGACGGGACGGCGCGGGAGCTGGGGCCGGAGGAGACGCTCGAGGGCGGCGACCTCCTCCCCGGGTTCGCCGTGCGCGTTGGGGACCTGTTCGTCGCGGAGCCCGCGGATGCGTCGTGAGCGACCGCTCCGGCGCATGGCCGCCGCTCCAGCCGGGACGCGGAGGCGGTCGTGGCCTGGCGAGCGGACGGGGGTCAGGTCGCTGGAGTCGGCCGCTCGCTGACCGGTTGCAGCAGGAGCGGGATCGCGACGCGTTCGAGGAGGCGTGCAGCGACGCTGCCGGCGAGCCACCCCGGGAGCCCCGCTCGTCCGTGCGTCGTCATGACGACGAGGTCGGCTCCACCGGAAAGCCGAGCCAGTTCCTCGATCACATCGCCTTGACGGACGACGATGCTGACCGCGAGGTCGCCCGGGGCGGTGGCCGCCAGGCGCCGGAGGTCTTCTTCGCCGCGTTCCCGCTCGAGCGCGAGCAGTGCCGCGGTCGCGGTCGGCAGGAAGACGGCCGGGGCGCTCTCGCGCAGACTCAAGTGCTCGAGGGAAGGGACGATGCGGGCGAGCGTGACCTGCGCCCGCAGGCAGCCGGCGAGCTGCCAGGCGAGCGGCAGGACCTGCTCGCTCGCCTGCGAGCCGTCGAGCGGGACGAGCAGGCGGCAAGGCGGCGCCGGTGCACGCGCGGCGGCGTCGCCGTCCGGCGAGCTACGGCGGACGAGCGTCGGGAGCTCCGCTTCCTGGAGGACCTGCTGCGCGATCCGCCCGAAGAGGAAGCCGCGGAGACCGCCGCGGCCGTGCGTGGTGAGCGCGATCATGTCGGCCTCGAGGGCGCGCGCTTGCCGGGCGATGCAGCGAGCCACGGCAGCCTGATCGGCAGCGACGAGCGCGATCCGGCAGACGATCCCCTGCGCGCGGAGTTCACTGGCGAGCTGCTCGAGGTAGCGCCCGGCCGACTCGGCGTCGGTCAGGTGCGGTTCGCCGTGCACCCGCCCGGGTGGTGCGGCCTCCAGGATATGGAGCAGGAGGAGTTCCCCGCCGCATGCTAGGACGAGACCGCTCGCGACCGGCAGGATCCGTTCCGCCAGGCGTGAGCCGTCGAGGGCCACGAGGATGCGCGTGAACGGGCTCTCGGTCATATCCCACCGCCGATGAACGTCGTCCAGAGCAGGAACAGGTTCAGGGCCACGATGAGCGCCGCGAGGACTCCAGCGACGAGCGTCGTGACGCGGTGATTGCTCAGCGCGCCCATGAGTGTGCGGTCGGCGGTAAAGCGGATCAAGGGGACGAGCGCGAAGGGGATCCCGAAGCTCAGGACGACCTGGCTGATGACCAGTGTCCGGGTGGGGTCGAGTCCGAGCGCGATGACGACGAGCGCCGGCAGCATCGTGATACCGCGGCGCAGCCACACTGGGATCGTCCGGTGGAGGAAACCCTGCATGACGACCTGTCCCGCCATCGTCCCGACGGTCGAAGACGACAAGCCGGAGGCGAGCAGCGAGAGGACGAAGGCGGTGCTCGCCAAGGGGCCGAGCAACGGCTCCAGCGTGCGGTGGGCCTCCTCGATCGTGCCGACGTGGGCGAGCCCGGCGGCGTGGAACGTCGACGCGGCCATGACCAGCATGGCGGCATTGACGAGCCCGGCGATCCCCATCGCGATGACGACGTCGAGCACCTCGAAGCGGAAGATGCGGCGCGCGTCCTCCACTGTCCGCGGGACGATCCGGTTCTGGGTCAGGGCGGAGTGCAGGTAGATGACGTGCGGCATCACGGTCGCACCGAGAATGCCGGTGGCGAGCAGCACGCTCTCCGGACCGGAGAAACGCGGGATGACCGCGTGGTCGACGATCGCGCCCCAGTCCGGGCGCTCCAGCACCGTCTCCAGGACGTAGCAGCCGGCGATGATGCCGACCATGGTCGTGATGACGGCTTCGATCGGACGGTGACCGTACCGCTCGAGCGCGAGGATCAGGAACGTCGCGAGACCCGTCAGGAGGCCACCGACGAGGAGCGGGAAGTGGAAGAGGAGCGCGAAGCCCAGCGCAGCGCCGAGGAATTCGGCGAGGTCGGTGGCCATCGCCACGAGCTCCGCGACGATCCACATCCCCCAGACGACGGGTCGCGGGAAGCGCTCGCGACAGAGCTCGGCCAAGTTACGGCCGGTGGCGATGCCGAGC
Source organism: Thermomicrobium sp. (assembly GCA_026419575.1). GTDB lineage: Bacteria > Chloroflexota > Chloroflexia > Thermomicrobiales > Thermomicrobiaceae > Thermomicrobium. Next base: position 6,130 of record JANZZC010000022.1, read on the forward strand.
TTGGCCGAGAGCGACTGGATGAGCATGGCGGCGAGGTTAGACGCGAAGATGACCCAGAGGAGCGTGTAGCCGAAGCGCGCGCCGCTCTCGATGTTGGTCGCGTAGTTCCCCGGGTCGATGTAGGCGACGCTGGCGACGAAGGCGGGACCGAGATACGGGAGGACGCTCGCGATCCGGCCGCGCGCCCATGCGACACGCCAGGGGCTCGGCGATGCGGTCGTGTCCGGGGCATCGGTCGGCGGCTCGTTCACGTACCCTCCTCGCGCTTTTAGTCGATGCTAATCATACGTCCGCGGCGCGCACCGGACGAGGGCACCGTGGCCGCGATACGGCGGGTGGTATGCTC
>JANZZC010000063.1 GCA_026419575.1 Thermomicrobium sp.
CCCGCCGCTTCCGCGCGACGGCGATCCGGATCGTCGAGCGGCGCAACGCCGCTTCCGCACGTCGGCGGTCGATGTCGGCCCGGCGCTCGCGGAGCCGCGCCAGCGCCCGCTGTCTCGCCTCCTCCGCGCGTGCGAGGTCGATCTCCTCCGCGCGCTCCGAGACGTCCGCGAGGACGCGCACGAGGTTGTTCGCGACTTCGAGGAAGCCCCCGAAGATCGTCAGGACATCCTCCTCGCGTCCCCGCTTGACCCGCATCTCCCCCATGCCGAGCAACGAGACGAGCGGAGCGTGCCGCGGCAGGATCCCGAGCGTACCCTCCGCTCCGGGCGCGATGACCATGTCGGCATCGTCGACCGAGTAGACGAGTCGCTCGGCGGTCACGACTTCGACGTGGAGCTTGCCGGCCATCCCGATCCCTCGCTCACGCCTCGCGTGCCATCTGCTCGGCCTTCTCGACCGCCTCGTCGATCGTGCCGACCATGTAGAAGGCTTGCTCCGGCAAGTGATCGTGCTTGCCTTCCAGGATCTCCTTGAACCCGCGCACCGTCTCGTGCCGCGGGACGTACCGCCCGGGTCGGCCGGTGAACGCCTCGGCCACGAACATCGGCTGCGAGAGGAAGCGCTGGATCTTCCGCGCCCGGGCGACGATCAGCTTGTCTTCCTCGCTGAGCTCCTCGACCCCGAGGATCGCGATGATGTCCTGGAGGTCACGGTAGCGTTGCAGAACACGCTGCACTTCGCGCGCCACCGTGTAGTGCTCCAGTCCCACGATGTTCGGGTCGAGAATCCGCGAGGTCGAAGCGAGGGGATCCACGGCTGGGTACAGGCCTTGCTCGGCGATCGATCGCTCCAGCGCGATCGTCGCGTCGAGATGCGCGAATGTCGTCGCCGGCGCCGGGTCGGTATAGTCGTCAGCCGGCACGTAGATCGCTTGCACCGAGGTAATCGATCCGCGCTTCGTCGAGGTGATCCGCTCCTGGAGCTGCCCCATGTCGGTTCCCAGCGTCGGCTGGTAACCGACAGCACTCGGCATCCGCCCGAGCAGCACCGAGACCTCGGCGCCCGCCTGGACGAAGCGGAAAATGTTGTCGATGAACAGTAAGACGTCGCGCCCTTCGTCCCGGAAGTACTCGGCCATGGTCAAGCCAGTCAGCCCGACGCGCAGCCGCGCTCCCGGCGGCTCGTTCATCTGACCGAAGACGAGGACCGTCTTGTCGATGACGCCGGACTCGCGCATCTCGCGCCAGAGCTGGGTTCCCTCGCGCGTCCGCTCACCGACACCGCAGAAGACGGAATACCCACCGTGCTCGGCAGCGATGTTGCGGATGAGCTCCATGATGATGACCGTCTTGCCGACTCCGGCGCCGCCGAAGACACCGACCTTCCCACCCTTCGTGAACGGCGCGACCAGGTCGATCACCTTGAGTCCGGTCTCGAACACCTCGACCTGCGTCGACTGTTCCTCGAAGGCCGGAGCAGGACGGTGGATCGGCCAGCGCGGTGCTTCCTCGGGAACCGCCCCCTGCTCGTCGATCGGCTCACCGACGACGTTGAAGATGCGGCCGAGCGTGGCCGGCCCCACCGGTACCTTGATCGGCTCGCCCGTATCGATCACCGGCATCCCGCGCTTGAGACCGTCGGTCGTCGACATCGCGACTGCGCGGACCCAGTCGTTCCCGAGGTGCTGCTGCACCTCCAGGACCAGCTTGCCGCCGTCGGGTCGCTCGACGACGAGCGCGTTGTAGATGTCGGGCAGCTGCCCAGGCGGGAACTCGACGTCCACCACGACACCTTGGATCTGCACGATACGGCCGGTCGCTACGGTTGTCGCCATCGTTCTCACCTCGTCTTCCCGTTGCGCATCTCACTGGAGCGCGCCGAGCGCGTTCGCGCCAGCAGCGATCTCGCTCACCTCGCGGGTGATCTGCGCTTGCCGCGCCTTGTTGTACGTCAACGTCAGTTCGGCCACGAGGTCGAGCGCGTTCTGCGTCGCGTTGCGCATGGCGACCATACGCGCGCTGTGCTCGGAGGCCGCCGCCTCGAGGAGCACTCGATACAGCTGCATCTCGATGAAGCGCGGCAGCAGCGCCTCGAGAACCGTGACCGGATCCGGCTCGAAGAAGTAATCGCTGATCGCGCCGGTCCCTTCCGGTGGTTCGATCGGCAGGAGCTGGAGGACGCGGGGCTCCTGACGGAGCGTGTTGATGAAGTGGGTATACACGACGAACACGGCATCCACGCGCCCGTTGACGAAATCCTGGGTCGCCAACTCGGCGATCGGACGCACCGCCTCGAGGCTCGGGCGATCCGAGACGCGCGTGAACTCCGCGATCATCGGCCAACCGTAACGCACGAGGAAATCCCGGCCCTTGCGGCCGACCGCGACGATGTCGAAGTTCTCGATCGGTTCCGACCGCTCGCGGGTGATGAAGTCGACCGCGCGGCGAATGACGTTCGTATTGAGCGCACCGGCGAGCCCACGATCGGCCGTCACCAGGATGAGCTGGATGCGCCTGATCGGTCGCCGTTGGAGCAGCGGGAACGCGCGCATTTCCTCCTGAGGGCTGGTCATCGCGGCCAAATCGCCGAGCATCGCCCGGATGCGCTCGGCGTACGGACGCGCCGCGAGCACGGCCTGCTGAGCACGCCGCATCCGCGATGCGGCGACCATCTCCATCGCCCGCGTGATCTGCGCCGTGTTCTTGATCGAACGGATACGCCGTCGAATCTCGCGCGGCGTGACTGCCTGCGGCACGGCCTCGAGCCCCCTTCCGGAGCGTCAGATCGTGACCCGCTCTTGCGGCGGCGCCCAGATGCTCACCTTGAACGCTCGGGTCACCTCGTGCAACTGCTGAATGAGATCGTCCTTCAGTTCCTTCTCGGTCGCGATCCGCTCCAAGATGCGCGGGTGACTGGTCCGCAGGTACTCGAGGTACTGCTTCTCGAACTCGCGTACGTGCTCGACCAGAACGTCGTCCAGATAGCCGTTCGTCGCCACCCAGATGATCGCGACCTGCTCCTCCACCGGCATCGGCTGATACTGCGGCTGCTTGAGGACTTCGGTCAGCCGCAAGCCGCGGTCGATCTGCCGCTTCGTGGCCGGATCGAGCTCGGCAGCGAACTGGGCGAAGGCCGCCAGCTCGCGGAACTGCGCGAGCTCCAGGCGCAGACGACCCGCAACTTGGCGCATGGCCCGGATCTGCGCCGCGCCACCGACGCGCGACACCGAAAGACCGACGTTGATGGCCGGTCGGATACCGGCGTAGAAGAGGTCGGGCTCGAGATAGATCTGCCCGTCGGTGATGGAAATCACGTTGGTCGGGATGTAGGCCGACACGTCGTTGGCTTGCGTCTCGACGATCGGGAGCGCGGTGAGCGTGCCGCCACCGAGATCGTCGCGCAGCCGCGCCGCTCGCTCGAGCAGCCGCGAATGAAGGTAGAAGATGTCGCCCGGGTACGCCTCGCGGCCCGGTGGGCGCCGCATGAGCAGCGAGACCTGGCGGTACGCCCAGGCATGCTTCGAGAGATCGTCGTAGACGATCAAGGCATGCCCGCCGCTCTCCATGATCTCCTCGCCCATCGCGCATCCCGCATAGGGGGCGATGTACTGCAACGCTGCCGGATCCGATGCGGTCGCTGCCACCACGATCGTGTGCTCCATCGCCCCGTAGCGTTCGAGCGTCGCGACTGTCTGGGCGACTTGCGCGCGCTTCTGACCGATGGCGACGTAGATGCAGATGACACCCTTCCCCTTCTGGTTGATGATGGTGTCGATCGCGATGGCCGTCTTGCCGGTCTGTCGGTCGCCGATGATCAGCTCGCGCTGCCCGCGACCGATCGGGATCATCGCGTCGATCGCCTTGATCCCCGTCTGGAGCGCCGTGTCAACGTCCTGCCGCATCACGACGCCGGGCGCGATCCGCTCGATCGGACGAAACTTGTCGGTCTGGATCGGTCCTTTGCCGTCGATCGGCTCGCCCAGCGCATTGACGACGCGTCCCACCAGCGCCGGCCCCACCGGAACCGAGGCGATCCGGCCGGTCGCCCGCACCTCGTCACCCTCTTCGATCCCGGTGTAGTCGCCGAGGATGATGACGCCGACCGAATCCTCCTGGAGGTTAAAGGCCATCCCGAGGACGCCGTTCTCGAACTCCACCAGCTCGCTCGCCATGACATCGCGGAGTCCATGGACGGTGGCGATTCCGTCGCCCACCTGGACGACGTAGCCGACGTTGGTCACCACCATGCGGCTGCCGTACTGCTCAATCTGCTGCTTCAGAATTTCGGTGATCTCGGTCGGTCGTACCGACATGCTGCCTCCCTCGCCACGTTCAGGCTGCTGCACCGATCAACTGGCGCCGCAACGTGGTCAACTGCGTCCGCACGCTCGCATCGAACACCTCGTCGCCGATACGGAGTATCGCGCCGCCGAGGAGTTCGGGATCGACGCTCGCCTGCAGCTGAACCGGTCGTTGGAGACGTCGCTCGATCTCCGCGCGCACGCGCTCGAGTTCGGCGGCATCCAGCGGTACGGCAGTCACGAGCTCGACCTCGATGACGCCGCGCGCCTCGCGCAGGAGCTGCCGGAACGCTTCGACGACGTCCCGCAACTGGTGCCAACGCCCCCGCTCGAGGAGAAGCACCAGGAGGTTGCGGACGAACCGGTCCTCCGCGTCGGGGAAGAGTCGCTCGACCAACTGCACTTTCGCCTCGAGGGGAATGGCGGGATTCTGGACGAACTCCTCGACGTCCGCATCGGACGCCAACGCCTCGAGCGCGGGAAGGCGCTGCTCCCAGTGCTCGAGCTGTCCGTGCTCCTTGGCCACGGCGAACGCAGCCTGGGCGTACCGCTTGGCGACTCCAGCGACCGCCACGCTCTCCCCTCCCGCCTTACCGCCGCGCACCATCGAGCTCGGCGAGCGCCTGCTCGATCAGCGCGAGCTGCCGCTCGCGATCCAGTTCTTGACGGATGATGCGCGTCGCCGCGAGGATGGCCAGATCGGCCACCTCCCGGCGGAGTTCGGCCCACACCCGCTGGCGTTCAGCCTCAATCGTTTCCTGCGCCTGCTGGATCAGGTGCTGCGCCTGCTGCTGCGCTTCCTCGCGTGCCTTGGCGATCAACTGCTCCGCGCTCTCGCGTGCGCTGGCCACGATCCGCTGCGCCTCGCGTCGCGCCTCGGCCAGAATCTCCTCGTTCCGCGCCTGGGTCTCGGCGAGTTCACGCTTCATCCGCTCGGCCGCCTCCAGCCCCTCGCGGATCCGCTCCTGGCGCTGATCGATCATCCGGGTGATCGGGCCGAGCGCGACTCTCCAGAACACCGCGAGGAACAGCAGGAACGCGATGAGCTGGACGAGGAGATTTTCGCCGGAGATTCCCAGCTGATCCATGACGTTGCCCAGCCCCTTCTCAACTCATCGTCCGGTGTCGTCTCGATCACTCGGGGTCGGACGCCAGCAGCCGGAACGCCCGACTGCTGGCGTACCACGCGTCCACCGGTGTTCCACGCGATTAGAGTACGAACGCGATGATCACCGCGACCACGAACGCGTAGATCGCGACCGCCTCGGCCAGTGCCGCACCGATGATCATCGTGAGCCGAACGGCACCCTCGGCCTCCGGATTCCGGCCGATCGCCTCCATCGCCCCCTTGACGGCGAGCCCGATGCCGATCCCCGGCCCCAGGGCACCGAGTCCGATCGCCAGCGCCGCCGCCATCGGTACGACGACACCCGGTTCGGTCACATTCGCAAACACGCGTCCTTCCTCCCTTCTCCCAACCGACCCGACAGCACTCAGGCCCACTCCATACCCGTAGCCGTGCCACTCTCAATCCGCGCCGACCGCGCGCGCCGTACGCGCACTTTCGTGCGCTGCCTCCCGGGGCTCCCCCTCCTCGTGCTCCTCGTGTTCCGCATGCCCATCCGCCGAGGCGAGCGCGATGTAGATGAGCGTCAGCACCGCGAAGATCAGCGCTTGGATGAAGCCGAACAGAACTTCGAGGTAGAGGAAGATGACCGGGACGAGGAGACCGACGACCGTGATCTTGATCGCATTGGCGATACCGTACATCACGGTCAGCAAGGTCTCGCCCGCGAAGATGTTCCCGAAGAGACGGAACGACAGCGAGACGATGCGCGACAGCTCGCTGATGATCTCGATCGGCAACAAGAAGGGCGGATTCGCCATGTGCTTGATCCGCCCCCACAGCCCGTGCGCCGACACACCGGCCACCTGGAACGCCACGTAGCTGATGAGCGCCATCGCCAGCGTCATGTTCAGGTCGGCGCTCGGTGGCCGGAACAGCGGCACGAGCGCTACCTTGCCGTGCTCCGCGGCGCCCTCGGTCGCGGCGAGCGCCGCGTGCTCCGCTGACTCCTTGATCCCGATCGTCCCGATCCCGGGGAGCAAGCCGGTGTAGTTGGCAATGATGATGAAGATGAAGAGTCCGCCGATGAGCGGGAAGATCCGGCGCCCGAGCCGTTTCCCTGCCGTACCCTCGACCAAGCCCAGCAGGAATTCGACGACCATCTCAAAGACCGATTGGGCTCGCCCCGGCACCAGCTGGGCGCGCCGCGCGATCCACCAACCCGAGACGACGAGGAAGAGCATGACGAGCAGCATGGTGAGGAATGAGTTCGTGATGCGGAGGTCGAAACCAGTTCCGGGGATCGAAACTGTCCACAGCGTCTCGGGCTTGACCGAGATATGGAGTTCCACGCTCTCCCTACCTCCCGCCACGCCGTACCCGACGGTTACCAGCGACGACCGCCAACTGGTACAGCGAGTATCCGGCTGTCCCGAGTCCGAGCACGACGCCGAGCAGACTGAAGATGGGCGCCGTCCCCAGCCACCGATCCAGGAGAACCCCGCCACCGATGCACAGCACGAGACTCGAGACAACCGAGAGGCCGAGACTGAGCGCGACCCCGATCGACTGCCAATCCCTCGTGCTCGGCGGGCGATCCCCCGGCCCGCTCACGCTTGCGCATCCTATCACAAACTCGCGCCGACAGCAACTCGCTCAGTCGTCCGCGACCTCGGCCGGAACCGTCGCCTCCAGCGGCAGCGGCCGCTGCTCGCCCTCCCGGAGGACGTGCTTGGCCACGCCGATGAAGGCAGCGAAGAGGGGGTGCGGACGGTTCGGGCGCGACTTGAATTCCGGATGGAACTGCACGCCGACGAACCACGGGTGGTCGCGCAACTCCATGATCTCGACGTAGCGGCCGTCCGGCGACTGGCCGCTCACCAGGAATCCGGCCCGCTCGAACACCTCGCGGTAGGCGTTGTTCACCTCCCAGCGATGCCGGTGCCGCTCGTACACGAGCGACTCGCCGTAGGCGAGCGCCGCTTTCGTCCCCGGCACCAGCACGCACGGATAGCGCCCCAGGCGCATCGTGCCGCCCATCTCGACGCCGCGCTGATCGGGCATGAGATCGATGACCGGGTGGGGTGTTTCCGGATCGATCTCGGTGCTGTTCGCGCCGCTCAAGCCGAGGACGTGACGCGCGAACTCGATGACCGCCATGTGTAGCCCGTAACAGAGTCCCAGATACGGGATCTCCCGTTCCCGCGCGTAGCGCGCCGCGAGGATCTTCCCTTCGACGCCCCGTGGGCCGAAGCCACCGGGCACAACGATGCCGTTCACCGTCCGCAGCGCCGCCTCGATCTCGTGCCGGT
>JANZZC010000071.1 GCA_026419575.1 Thermomicrobium sp.
CCCTTGGCCGGAGCGGTGATGATGACCTTCTTGGCCCCAGCCTCGAGGTGCGCCCGGGCCTTGGCCGCATCCGTGAACAGACCGGTCGACTCGATGACGAGTTCGACCTCGAGGTCGCGCCAGGGAATCTTCCCCGGATCACGCTCGGCGAAGACGCGGATCTCCTGGCCGTCGACGACGATCGAACTCTCCGTCGCCTCGACTTCCCCGTCCCACGGCCCGTACGTCGAGTCCCAGCGGAACAGATGGGCGAGCGTCGCCGGCGTCGTCAGATCGTTCACCGCGACCACTTCTAACTCGTCGGCGTACCCCTCGAGGATCGCCTTCAGGACCTGTCGACCGATACGCCCGAACCCGTTGATACCGAGACGAACAGCCATGACTCGACCTCCCTCCGATCTACCTCACTCACCCCGACCCGCACCGATCGGTTGCCGGACTGCGACCGCAGCCGAGGCTTCCCGCTCGCTCGCTCCCCTCGCGGCCGAACCTCGCCGCATCGCGCGCGCGATGTCGATGATCGCCTGCGCCAACTTCGTCGGATCGTGCCGCCACGGCTGCTCCGGATTCACGAGATCCCCCAGGAACACCCGAACTCGGTCACGGACCCGATCGAGGCCGTCGAGGCGCACTCCCCGGACCCCGATCGGCTCGAGCGACTTCGTAGGGGCCAGATTTTCGTTCGCCAGCACGCAATCGACGAACGGTCCACCGGCATGGCGCTCGAGCGCCTCGAGATGCTCCACCACACCGAAGTCGTCGGTTTCGCCGCGCTGCGTCGTGACGTTGCAGACGTACACCTTGAGCGCCGACGAAAGTCGGATCGCTTGCGCGATGCCGTCGACGAGCAGGTTCGGAACGACCGACGTGAACAGGCTGCCAGGCCCCAAAACGATCACGTCCGCGGAGAGAATGGCGAGAAGGGCCGGCTCGTAGGCGGCCGGACGCTCCGGGTCCAAGAAGATGCGACGGATCCGCCCTCGCTGCTGGGCGATCGAGGACTCACCGCGCACGATGCGACCGTCCTCGAACTCGGCACAGACGGTGATGTCCTCGAGCGTCGACGGCATCACCGCACCCCGGACAGCGAGCACTCGCGAGGATTCCGCGACCGCTCGCTCGAAACTGCCGGTAATCTGGGTCATCGCGACGATGAAGAGATTGCCGAAGCTGTGCCCGTCCAGGGGCGAGCCGACGGCGGGGAATCGGTACTGGAAGAGCTCGCTCATGAGTGGCTCGGCATCGGCCAAGGCCACCAGGCAGTTTCGGATGTCACCCGGTGGCGGTACATTGAAGTCCTGGCGCAACCGCCCGGAGCTTCCGCCGTCGTCCCCCATCGTCACGATGGCAGTCAAGGAGACGTTGTGGACCTTCAGTCCACGCAGCAGCGTCGACAGGCCGGTACCTCCGCCGATCGCGACGATACGGAACTCCGGTTCCTCCGGACCGAACCGATGGGCGTGCAGGATTTCCGCCAAGCCGCGGCGGTCAGCACGGTGATCGAGGAACGGTGCGAGCAGCGAACGGGACAGCTGCCAGAAGCCGATGACCGTCAGCACGCTCCCCGCCGTGATCATGAGCACTTCCCGATAGGGATGCGGGATGAACTGGAGCGTCACCGTGCGGACCAGGCCGGAAACCTGTTGCGGGAAGTCGTAGTTCCGGTAGATCCATGCCAAACCCATGGCCAGCCCGAGGCTCGTCATCACCACGCCGAGCGCCAGCAGGGCGATCCATCGCTTGACGAACATCCCCGGTCGCAACCAGGTGCGGAGCTTCATGCGTCCCCCGTTTCACCGCCCGCGACCCTGCCCCAGTATAACAAGCACCCCGAGGCTGACCTTCCGATCCGGCTTCGCGGGCTCCGACTTCGCTCCGACGACCCGTGCGGGATTCCGCGCTGCATCGTCACCGCCGCTCCGAGACCCGAGGCGCGCCGCAGGGCAGTCGCGCCCGCTGCTGTCGTGCGCGAACTCGACGGCGCACGAGCGGCTGCCGTCGCCCGTCGCACCACTGTCGTAACACTCCTGCACGAGTATCTCGGAATGGTCGCGAGCGATCCCGCCGACCGCACACTGGACAGGGCGCTCATCCACCGCACCGAAGAACCGTCGACATCCAGGTACTCCCGGAGGCGTCGCCCTCCAGCCGCCCGCACCGGACGCCTCCGTGACGGAGCGACGGCGCTGGCCGAACGGCGCCCCGATCTTCGCTCCCGGCGGGAGCGCCCTACCACGTAATCGGGCGACCGGTCGTCGAAGCGCGTGCGATCCCGATCGACGAGACGAGGCAGCCGCGCAGCAAGCGGTCAGCATCGTCGTGGAACCGCGCACGGTGGGTCGTCCCAGCCGGCGCACCACGGCTGGATCGCGGGCGGTGCTCGGCCGCCGGCCCCGGCCCGAACGGGGCGAGACTCTCCGGCCCGGATCGATGGAGAAGGGAGGTCCGGAAACCCAGGAGCAGACCGTCGCGTGGACCCTTGCAGGAGGGGTCGGATCCGTGCTACACTGTGGACAGTAAACGTAGCGCCCCGGAGAAGTGGGCCCTGCCCACTTTAATTTTTGCCCCAGGCCGGCAGCCCACCGGTCGGGCACCGAGGCGCAAACGAAGGGGGGCGATCGAACATGAAGAGCGATCTCTACACGGCCATCGCACAGATCGCCGCGGAGCGCGGCATCCCGCGCGAAGCGGTCATGGAGTCGGTGCAGCAGGCTTTGCGAACCGTCTACAAGAAGGCGACCGGCTCGGACGAGGAAGTCGAGATCGAGATCGACGTCAACACGGGGAAGATCCGCATCTTCGCACCGAAGCGGGTCGTCGAGACCGTTCAGAATCCGTTGACCGAGATCTCGGTCGAAGAGGCGCGCAAGATCGATCCGCGCGCTATCGTTGGCGACATCGTCCGCATCGAACGACAGCCGACGAACTTCGGCCGGATCGCCGCGCAGACGGCGAAGCAAGTGATCCTGCAGCGGATCCGCGATTTCGAGCGCGAGACGATCTACAACGAGTTCATCGACCGGGTCGGTGAGGTCTTGACCGGGACGGTACAGCGCGTCGATCCGCGCGCCGTGATCCTCAGCTTCGGCAAGGCGGAAGCGATCTTGCCGGCGCGCGAGCAGATTCCGGGCGAGCGCTACCGGCCCGGGCAGCGGCTCAAGGTCTATTTGGTCGAGGTGACCAAGGACGCCAAGGGGCCGCAGCTGCTCGTCTCGCGCACGCATCCGAACCTGATCAAGCGCCTGCTCGAGCTCGAGGTACCCGAAGTCGCGAGCGGCGCCGTCGAGGTGATGGCGATCGCGCGGGAGCCGGGTCAGCGTTCCAAGGTCGCCGTCGCTGCGCGCCAGGACAAGGTCGACCCGGTCGGTGCCTGCGTCGGGGTGCGCGGCGTGCGCATCCAGAGCATCGTGACCGAGCTCTCGGGCGAGAAGATCGACGTGATCGAGTGGTCGTCGGATATCCGGACCTTCATCGCGAACGCGCTGAGTCCGGCGAAGCCGATCACGGTGATCCTGAACGAGGACGAGAAGGTCGCGCGCGTCGTCGTACCGCCCGAGCAGATGTCGCAGGCGATCGGCAAGGACGGGCAGAACGCGCGCCTCGCCTACAAGCTCACCGGTTGGCGGATCGACATCAAGGATCCGGCGTCGCTCGAGGGAGAGGAAGCGCTGCTCGTCCGCTCGGCGACGAGCCTGCCCGAGCTTCCGCCCGACCTTATGGCGCTCGGTCGACAGCCGCGACTGGTGCGCGCCGACGGCACCATCTCCATTCGCGAGCGCGAGTTCGGCCCGCTGCCGAGCGATCTCATCATGAAGAGCGTCGATGTGGAAATCGTGAACGGCGTCGTCAACGTCTACTACGACCGGGAACTCCGCGCTCGCTACGACTTCGAAACTGGCCGTGCGCTACCATTGACCGATGACGAAACGGCCAACGTCCGGTGAGACCGAGACCGGAAGGAGGTCGTGACGATGAGCGAGCGTCCCGACCGGTCCAAGCGACGCGGTCCGCGCCTCAAGCATCTGCCGGTGCGGACGTGTGTCGCGTGTCGCGCCCGTGATCTCAAGCGAACGTTCATCCGCATCGTACGGGCACCGGATGGGACGCTCGCCATCGACCCCACCGGAAAGCGGAGCGGTCGCGGCGCTTATCTCTGCCGACGCTTCAGTTGTTGGGAGCGCGCAGCCGAGACCGACGTCCTCGAGCGAGCGCTCCGAGTACCGGTCCCGCAGGAGTTCCGGGCGGAGCTCCTGCGGTGGGCGGACCTCCATATCCGCCGCGAGGAACCGCCCGCTGACGAGACTTCACCCGAAAAGGAGGACCGACCATGAGTACCAAGGCCAGGAAACATGCACCAGCGAGAGCAAACCGTTCGCCGCAAACGGCGAACCGGGGAGGGGTCGGTGTCGCTCCGGCCCGTGGCCCGATCGAAATCGGCAGCGCGATCACGGTCGGTGAACTCGCCGATGCGATCGGCGTGAGCGCGGTCGAACTGATCAAGGCGCTCATGCGCCGCCGTATCATGGCGAGCATCAACCAGCAGATCGACTTCGACACCGCCGCCGCGGTCGCGGCCGACTTCGGTGTCGAGGTCGTCGAGCGGACTCCGGAAGCGGTCGCGCAGGAGAAGAGCTTGGCGGAGATCGTCCGCGCGAGCGCCCAGGAGCCGGGCGCTGTCCCGCGCCCGCCGGTCGTGACGATCATGGGTCACGTCGATCACGGCAAGACGAAGCTCCTGGATGCGATCCGCCACACCAACGTCGCCGAGGGAGAGGCCGGCGGCATTACCCAGCATATCGGTGCGTACCAGGTCGAGGTTCAGGGTCGCAAGATCACCTTCCTCGACACGCCCGGGCATGAGGCGTTCACCGCGATGCGCGCTCGCGGCGCGCAAGTCACCGACATCGCCGTCCTCGTCGTGGCTGCGGACGACGGCGTCATGCCGCAGACCCGGGAAGCGGTCGCGCATGCCCGCGCTGCGAACGTGCCGATCATCGTCGCGATCAACAAGATCGACTTGCCGACCGCGAACCCAGCCCGCGTCAAGCAGCAGCTCGCCGAAATCGGCGTGATCCCGGAAGAGTACGGCGGTGACGTTCCGGTCGTCGAGGTCTCGGCCAAGCAGAAGCTCGGGATCGAGGATCTCCTCGAGATGATACTTTTGGTCGCGGACCTGCACGAACTCAAGGCGAACCCGAATCGACCCGCGATCGGCGTGATCATCGAAGCCAAGATCGATCAGAAGCGCGGCCCGGTGGCGACCGTGCTTGTCCAGACCGGCACGCTCAAGTTGAACGACATCGTCGTCGCCGGTGCCACCTGGGGCCGAGTCCGAGCGATGTTCGACGACCGTGGTCGCAAGGTGCGACGCGCTGAACCGTCCATGCCGGTGGAGATCCTCGGACTCGAGGAAGTACCCGAGGCGGGCGACTACCTGCAGGTGGTCGAAGACGAGAAGACCGCGAAGGACATCGCCGCGCAGCGGGCCGCCAAGCGCCGGGCCGAGGCGTTCACCGAGGCACGGGTCGTCTCGCTCCAGGAGTTCCACAAGGGCCTGCAGGCTGGCGAAACGCGCGAACTGCGGCTGATCGTCAAGGCCGACGTGCAAGGCAGTCTCGAGGCGATTCAGAACGCCCTGGCCAAGCTCAACGAGGAGCTGGAGGGCGTCGGTATCAGCGTCTTGCACGCTGCCACCGGAGCCATTTCCGAATCCGATGTCATGCTCGCCGCTACTGCCGGGGCGATCGTCATCGGCTTCAACGTCCGGCCCGATGTGGCCGCACGACGCGCCGCGGAGGCGACCGGTGTGGACATCCGCTACTACAACGTCATCTACCACCTTCTCGAAGACGTCCGCGCTGCGCTCACCGGCTTGCTCGCCCCCGAGACCCGGGAGGTGATCGACGGCGTGGCCGAGGTGCGCGAAATCTTCCGGTTGCCGAACCGTACGGTCGCCGCTGGGCTCTACGTGGTGACCGGCAAGGCGCTGCGGAACGCGCGGGTGCGCGTCATCCGCGACGGCAAGGTCGTACACGAGGGAACCGTCGCTTCGCTCCGCCGATTCAAGGAAGACGTCCGGGAGGTCGCCGCGGGCTACGAGTGCGGTTTGACGATCGATGGATTCAACGACCTCCGCGTCGGCGATCAGATCGAGTTCTACCACCTCGAGCAGGTTCCGCGCGGGCAGGCATGAACTGCCCGCGCGGCGAGCCGCGCGGGAAAGGGACGAACCATGTCGAGCTATCGACAGGCTAGGCTCGCCGAATTCTTGCGCGACGAGATCAGCGCCGTCATCCAACGCGAACTCCGCGACCCGCGGATCGGCTTCGTCAGCGTGACGCGGGTCGAGCTGAGCCCCGATCTCCGGCACGCTCGTGTCTACGTTTCCGTGTTCGGAAGCCGAGAGGAGCAGGAGGAAGCGCTCCGCGCGCTCCAAGGCGCGGCCGGATTCATCCGCCGGTTGATCGCTCCCCACTTGCACACGCGACACATTCCGGAACTCCACTTCAAGCTGGACCGGTCGCTCGAGCACGCGGAGCGAGTGGCTCGTTTGCTCCACGAGATCCAACGCGAGCGGGACTCCTCGACAGGATCGAACCGTGACGACGATCGGCGTTGACGGTACCGAACAGCTCCTCGCGGAAATGCAGGCAGCATGGGAACGGGCCAATGCCGCTCGTTCGCTCCTCGTCGTGACGCACGCGCATCCGGATGCCGATGCGGTCGCCGCCGTGCTCGCGCTCCGTTCGGTGCTCGCGGAACGCGTGCCGGACATCCGCTGCGCCACCGGCGACTTCACCGTGCCACGCAATCTGCTCTTTCTCCCCGGCGCAGCTGCGCTGGCGCAGCACCCCTCCGAGCTCGGGGAGGACTTCGACTGCGTCGTGCTGGTCGACTGCGCGGACCCGACCCGTCTCGGGCCGCTCTACCAAGCGTCGCCGCGCCTCTTCGACGGTAGCCGCCCTCTCCTCAACATCGATCACCACGTGACGAACACCTACTTCGGGCACGTCAACCTGGTCGATCCTCACGCCGCCTCGACGACCGAGGTCATGGCCCGCTGGTTTCTCGCGCTCGGTCTGGCACTCGATCCCGATGTCGCCACTTGCCTTCTGACCGGTCTCTACGGGGATACGCTGAGCTTCCAAACGTCGAGCACGAGCCCGACCGCGCACGAGCTGGCGGCAGTGTTGCTCCGACACGGTGCGCGTCAGGAAGAGATCGTGACCAATCTCTTCCGGCGGAAACCTGTTTCCACCATCCTTCTCTGGGGAGCAGCGCTGAGTCGCGTCCGCTTCGAGCCGCCCGTCATCTGGACAGAGATTACGCCAGCCCTCCTCGAAGCCACCGGGGCGACGGCCGCCGAAGGAGAAGGTATCGTGAACTTCCTCACCGGCGCGGAGGGAACGCTCGTAGCGATACTCTTCTACGAACAACCGGAAGGATGGCGTGTCAGTCTCCGCTCGGCCGACGCCTCGATCGACGTGGCACGCATCTGCCAAGCGTTCGGCGGCGGAGGACACCCCCGCGCCGCCGGCTGCCGACTTCCGCCCGGAGAAGCGTCCCGACGCGACTTCCTGGATCATGTCCGCGCCACGATCGCCGCACGACTCAGCACCGAAGCCTCAGCAGGGTGATGGAGCCGTGCACGGCGTGCTGCTCGTCGACAAGCCGCGCGGCTGGACGTCTCACGACGTGGTCGCCTGGATACGTCGCCGGCTCGGCGGCGGTGCGGTCGGTCACGGCGGAACCCTCGACCCGGCCGCCGAAGGCCTCTTGCTGATCGCGGTCGGGGTCGCGACCCGGCTCCTCCAGCACGCGATCGACGCCGACAAGTCTTATGTCGCCCACATCGTCTTGGGTACCGGCACGACGACCGACGACATCGAGGGAGAACCGACGACGTCGCAATCACCCACGCGCATTCCCACATCGGAAGACATCGAACGAGGGCTGCAGCGGTTCCAAGGGACAATCGATCAGGTACCGCCAGTCTACTCGGCGCTCAAAGTGCGCGGCGTCGCTGCCTATCGACAGGCACGCCGCGGCGCGCCCGTCGAACTCCACCCCCGCCAGGTGACCGTGCACCGGGTGCGACTGCTCCGCTACGAGTACCCGGACCTGTACCTCGCCATCGACTGCGGGAAGGGGTTCTACGTTCGAGCCTTCGCCCGGGACCTCGGGACTGTGGTCGGCACCGGCGGCTACCTTCACGGCCTCGTGCGCACGCGCATCGGTCGCTTCACGCTCGCGGAGGCTTGGCGCCTCGACGAACTCGAGCGACACCTGACTCCGATCGCCTGGCCGCTCCTGGCACTGCACCCGGACGCCCTGATCCAGCACTTGCCGATCTTGATCGTCGCCGAACCCCAACTCGCCGCGTGGTATCATGGCGCTCCGGTACGGAGTGTCGTCGCCGCCTCAGGCCAGACGTTGGCACGAGCCTATGCACCGGACGGCACGTGGATCGGTCTAGCCCGATACGATAGCAAGCGCCGACTCTGGCACCCCGAACTGGTTCACCGAGACCGGGCCTGACGGAGAGGGTACGCCGCGCGATGCACGTCTTTACCGACTGGACACAAGTTCCCGCTGATCGTCACGTGATCACGATCGGCAACTTCGACGGAGTGCACCGCGGGCATCGGTACCTTCTCGACGCAGTCGTGACGCGCGCGCGAGCGCACGGGGCATCGAGTCTCGTGATAACCTTCGATCCCCTGCCGAGCGAGGTCCTGACACCCGATCGCGCACCGCTGCGCCTGACGCTCACCGAACACCGCCTGCGCCTCCTGACGGCGTGCGGCGTCGATCGCATCCTGCTCGTGCGCTTCGACCGAGCGTTCGCTTCGCTCGCCCCGAGCGAGTTCGTCGGACTGCTCGTCGAGCACCTGCACCCGCTCGAAATCGTCGTCGGAGACGATTTCCACTTCGGTCGGAACCGGACCGGCAATCCTGATGTGCTCCGGGAACTCGGCCGGGATGCTGGCTTCGTCGTCACCGTGCTCGAACGCGTCGGCGACCGTTCTGCCGCGATCTCCTCGTCGCGGATCCGGGAGACGATCGCCCACGGCGATGTCCGCTCCGCCGCGGAGCTCCTCGACCGCCCGCATCTCCTCGTTGGTGACGTGGTCCCCGGCTCGGGCCGTGGGACGCTGCTCGGTTTCCCGACAGCGAACATACGGATCCGCGATCGCTTGCTACCTCCCGCCGACGGAATCTATGCCGCGATCGTCCGTGCTCTCGGCCAGTGGTATCCAGCGCTCGCCTACTTGGGGAACCGACCGACGTTCCCGGGGGCCGGTTACGCCGTCGAGGTCTACTTGCTGGCGGAGAACGTTCCAGCGCTCCGAGGGGAAGCCTTGAGCGTGTACTTCATCGATCGTCTCCGCCCGGACCGGGCGTTCGCCGACTCGGGAGAATTGGTTCGACAGATGCACGAGGACGAGCGAGCAGGGCGGGAAATGCTCGCGGCAGCCCTGGCTGACTGGCCGCCTCCGCTCGTCGCAGTCCTGCACGGACCATCGGAAGGAGTTCCATCGGCCCATGATGTCCACGAAGGCGCGTGAAGCGCTCGTCGAACGCTTGCTCTCGCGCGGCACCGTCGACGTCGTGGTCCGCGAGCGGCTCCGGGAACGTCTGCTCGGCGACCGTCCGCTCCGGGTCAAGCTCGGCGTCGATCCGACACGACCCGACATTCACTTGGGCCATTACGTGTGCTTTCGCAAACTGCGCGAGTTCCAGGCGCTGGGCCATCAGGTCGTGGTGATTATCGGTGACTGGACTGCACGGATCGGGGATCCGTCCGGTCGTTCGGCGCAGCGCCCCATGCTGACTGCCGAAGAAGTGCAGGCGAACGCGCAGACTTACCTCGAGCAGTTCTTCAAGGTGGTCGACGTCAGTCGAGCCGAAATCGTTTGGCAGAGTACCTGGTTCGGCACGTTCACGCTCGAGGATGTCATCAGGCTCGCCAGCAAGTACACGGTCGCTAAGCTGCTCACGCGCGAGGACTTCGCGAAGCGCTACGAACAGGGATCACCGATCAGCATCACCGAGCTTCTCTACCCGCTGCTCCAGGCGTACGACTCGGTGGCGATCCAAGCCGACGTCGAAATCGGGGGCACCGATCAGCTCTTCAACCTCCTGGTCGGGCGGGACATCATGCGCGAGTACGGACTCGAGCCGCAGGACGTCCTGACAGTACCGCTCCTGGTCGGGACGGACGGAACGCTCAAGATGAGCAAGAGCTACGGGAACTACATCGCGGTCAACGAGCCGCCGACGGAGATGTTCGGCAAGATCATGTCGATTCCCGACCACGTGCTCGGCGACTATCTGCGCCTGTTGACCGATCTCCCCGACGACGAGATCGATGCGCTGCTCGCTGGCATGGCGAACGGTTCGATCAATCCGCGGGACGTCAAAGAGCGGCTGGCCGTCCTCATCGTGAGCGATCTGCACTCGCCGGAGGCCGCCGAGAACGCACGCGAGTACTTCCATCGCGTCCACCGCCTGCGCGAGCTCCCGGAAGAGATGCCGGTAGTCTCCGTTCCGCCACGCACCCGCGTCATCGAACTCGTCGTCCGTGCCGGCTTCGCGCGCTCCAACAACGAAGCGCGCCGCCTCGTCGCGCAAGGCGGCGTGCGGCTCGACGGTCGGCGTGTCGAGGACCCGGAAGAGGTCGTCGAGATCACCGAACCGATCGTCCTGCAAGTCGGTAAGCGGCGTTTCGCGCGCCTCCTCCCTTCGCCGGTGCCCGACTGATCACGAGTCGAAGACGACGATACTGCGAGCGACGCTCCCAGCGAGCATCGCCTCGAACCCGTCATTGATCTCGTCCAGGCGCAACCGGCGCGAGATGAGTTCGTCGAGCTTCAAGCGTCCCAGTCGGTACAAGTCGAGCAGGCGTGGAATATCCCGCGGGAGATCAGCGGTGCCGTACACCGTACCCTTGATCGTCTTCTCCGAACGCAGGATGTCCAAGGGATCCAGCGGGAGCACCGATCCTTGGGGCGCGAGACCGACGATGACGGTCGTCCCACCCTTGCGCGTCGCCTCGTACGCTTGCTGGATCGTCTCGACGCGTCCGATGACTTCGAACGCGTAATCGGCACCGCGTCCCTCTGTCAGACTCCGGATCGCCTCCACCGGATTGTGCTCCCGCGCATCGACCGTGTGCGTCGCGCCCAGCTGCCGCGCCCACTCCAGCTTGCGCGGCACCACGTCCACGGCGATGACCGGTCCGGCACCAGCGAGGGCCGCTCCCTGGACGACATTCAGCCCGACGCCGCCGCACCCGATCACCGCGACGCTCTCGCCCGGGCGCACACCTCCGGCGAAGAGCACCGCCCCGACACCCGTCGTCACCCCGCAGCCCACGAGCGCTGCCCGATCGAGCGGGATGTCGGGCGGGAGCTTCAGGAGCCCCTGCTCCGGCACGACGGTGTATTCCGCGAAACAGGAAACCCCGAGAATGTGATGCACGTCCTGTCCATCACGATGGAAGCGGGTCGCTCCGTCGAACATTCGGCCGGTCCGGCGCAGCGGATTACTGAAGTCGCACAAAGCCGGCCGACCGTTGAGGCAATAGAAGCATTCGCCGCAGAAGGCACGGAAGACGAAGAGCACATGATCGCCGGGCTTGAACCGCGTGACGCCCGGTCCGACCGCTTCGACGATACCCGCTCCCTCGTGACCGGGAACGGCCGGCAGGACGGTCGAGAGATCACCCTGGATGTAATGGAGATCGCTGTGGCAAACCCCAGCTGCCACGACCCGTACCAGGACCTCGCCTTCCTTGGGGGGATCGACCTCGAGTTCCCAGATCTCGAGCGGCTTCTTCACTTCAGTCAGTACCGCCGCACGTGCACGCATCGTGATCCTCTCCTTCCGGACGCTCTCGGTAGGCCAGTATCTTCATTCGCTCGCAGCGGGTCAACAGTCGCGCGTTGCGACGCGAGCGCCCGTAACAAGAGCGTGAGCCACGAACGCGCGCCTGGTCCGGGGCGCGATCGTCGAGCGAACTGCAGGTGAGCGCGCTCGCCCCGATCGCCGAACCGTATGCTGGCGAACGCCACGTTCCCAGCGCCCGTCGCTCCAACCGAAGCCCACGGCGCTCCCCTGCTCGGTGCGGAAGGGCGTGCGCTCGATCGCAGTCACCCGAGCGACCGATCATCCCATGAACGCGAAACCCCTGACCGCGTCCACTCGGCCAGGGGCGACACCTACTGGAGCGGGAGACGGGACTCGAACCCGCGACAACCGGCTTGGAAGGCCGGCACTCTACCAACTGAGTTACTCCCGCGCAGTCGGGGTGAGAGGACTCGAACCTCCGACCTCAGCGTCCCAAACGCCGCGCGCTACCAACTGCGCCACACCCCGATCCGCTTCCATACGTACAGTATAGCAAATTCCGCTCGTCGCGGCTAGAGAACCGAGGTCGACGCACGTACCGTTCCGCAGTCACGCTCACCGCTGGTTTCCGTCGCGCGGTCGCGGGGCCTCGTACGGCACCGGGATGTACTGCACTGAGGGACGCCGCTGCACCGCCTGCGGGTAGAGCTCCATGAGCTGGTACACCTCCTCGGGAATCCCCACCGTCACGGGAAGTCCGAGTTGCCGCGCCTCCTCGACGTCGATCGGGTAATCGTGCGTCCACTGCCCGCACGTCAACGCCTCGGCGATCTCGCGCGCGTTCTTCGTCCATCCCGTTCGCCATCAGGATGTGCCGGACCGTCGCGTTCACCTGCCGCATCGCCTTCTCGCTGATATCGGCCAGGATGAGCGTCTGGTCGTCCACCTCGGCGATCGGCTTCTCGCGCACTACCCGCAACACCGCGGCCGCTGGATACTGACCGATCTGAGCATCGACCGGTCCCAGTACCGCGTTCTCATCCATCACGATCTCGTCCGCAGCCAGCGCGATCAGCGTGCCGCCCGACATGGCATAGTGAGGAACGAAGACCGTCACCTTCCCGCGATGGCGCACCAGCGCCGATGCGATCTGCTCCGCGGCCAGGACGAGACCACCCGGCGTGTGGACGATGAAATCGATGGGCATGTCGTCAGGGGTCAGCCGAATGGCCCGCAGCACGGCCTCCGCGTCGTCGATGTCGATGTAGCGCGCCAGTGGAATGCCTAGGAACGACACCGCTTCCTGACGATGGATCAGGGTGATGACGCGCGATCCCCGGCGCTGCTCGAGCTGATGGATGAGCCGGAGACGATTCGTTTCCAGAAGACGCCGTTGCAGCACGGGTGACAGAACGGAAAAGAGCAAGAACAGCCAAAACAACAAGCCTGTCAGGTCCATGCCCGGCATCGACCACTTTCCCCGCTCAGATCGCGGACACGTACCGATCACGTGCCTTATACTACCGTCGGATGCGCCCGAGCGAAAGGAGACGACGATGGGCCTTATCTCTCGGATGACGACGTTCGTGAAAGTCAAGCTTTCGCGCATGCTCGATCGGGCCGAGGATCCCCGTGAAACGCTCGATTACGCCTACGAACGCCAGCTCCAGCTGCTGCAGGAAGTTCGCAGAGGCATCGTCGAGGTAACGACGTCGAAGCGGCGCCTCGAACTGCAGCGCGCCAAGCTGCAGGAATCGCTGGATCGCTTGACCGAGCAGGCACGACAGGCTCTCAGTGTCGGTCGGGAGGATCTCGCCCGCCTCGCCCTCGAGCGAAAGGCGATCGCGCAGCAGCAACTCAACGACCTCGATCAGCAGATCCGGACGCTCGAGCAAGAACAGGCGAAGCTCGAGCAAGCCGAAATGCGCTTGCGTGCCAAGGTCGAAGCGTTCCGTACCCGTAAGGAAGTCATCAAGGCGCAGTACTCCGCTGCCGAAGCGCAAGTACGCATCAACGAGGCCGTCACTGGCATCTCCGAAGAGATGGCCGATGTCGGGCTCGCCCTCGAACGCGCCGAAGAGAAAACCCAGCAGCTGCAAGCACGCGCGTCCGCGATCGACGAACTGCTCGCTTCCGGCGTTCTCGAGGATCTGACCGCGACCCGACAGGATGCGGTCGAACGAGAACTCGCTCGCATCAGTGTCAGCGAGTCGGTCGAAGCCGAGCTCGCAGCGCTCCGTCGTCAACTCGGCCAGGGCGAGACACCGAAAGGACTGCCGGAGGGGGGCCAGTCGTGATCGTGCGCATCCTCACGGAGGGGCAGTACCGCCTGGACAGCAGTTACTACGACGAACTGAACGCCGTCGACAACGCCATCGTCGAGGCGGTCGCCGCCGGTGACGAGAGCCGCTTCAGGTCATTGCTGACCGAACTCCTCGAGATAGTCCGCCGGCACGGCATTCCGGTGTCACCCGACGAGTTCGTCGAGTCGGATGTCATTCTTCCGCCGCCGGACACGACGCTCGAGGAGGCTCGGCACCTCTTCGCCGGCGACGGTCTCCTCCCCGGGTAGTTCAGAACGGGCGCTCCCAGAGCGCGTACCAGAGCTCCGTCCGACGCTCCACCGGCAATTCCCGTTCGAGCAACGCGACCAGGCGGAGCTCCTCCGCCTGGTCGCGTCGGCGCCCTTCGCGGGGAGCGAACGGCGTGAACTTCCCGAGCTTATACTGGTAGATCCAATAGAAGGGTCGCCCGTCCCGATCCGTGAAACGGAACACCGCCGCGAGCAGTTGACTCCCGAAGCCATGCTCGATCAGGATCTGGCTCGCCGACAGCAAGGTGGCGACGAGATCCTCGAAATCCGGGTCCTCGAGAACGATCCATCGGTAGCGGTAGGAATCGGTCCACAGACGATACCGACTCCCGGTCTCCTGGACGGCGATCCGCAAGAGCCCTTCCAGTTCCTCGTTGGCGCGATCGAAATAGACGGACTCGACCGGTTTGAAGACGAGCCCCGCCACGGCCTCCGGCTTCATGCCGAGCGTGGCTTCCATCGTCACAGCCGCCGTACCCAGCGCCACCAGCCCCTCGTGACGTGCCGGGACGGGACGGGCAGCACGGCCGAGCAGGATGTCCAGGAACCGTTTCATCCAAGTCCCTCGAGCTGACGCTGCAATGCTTCGAGTCGACGGACCCGCTCCTCGACCGGCGGATGCGTGGAAAGAAGCGACGCTAGACTCTGGCGCCGTATGGGCGGCAAGATGAAGAAGGCAGCCATCTCCTCAACTTCCCGCAAGTCGCGGTCGGGAATTCGCTGGATTCGCCCGTCGATCTTGAGCAAAGCCGATGCCAGCGCCATCGGTCGCCCGGTCAGGATCCCCGCCATGCGGTCGGCCACGAACTCCCGGTACCGGGAGAGCGCGAGCAGCAAGAGCTGCCCCACCAACCAAACGAGCAAAGAAACGAGGAACGCCAGCGCGAGACCACCCCGGCGATCGCGACTCGAACGTCCCCCTCCCCACAGGAGGAAACGAAACACCAGCTGGGCGACGACGACGAAGAACCCGGCGATGGTCATCACGAGCACGTCGCGGTTCCGCACGTGGGCGATCTCGTGCGCGATGACTGCCTCGAGTTCATCGTCATCCAACAGTTCGACCAAGCCTCGCGTCACGACCACCGTGGCCGAGCGTGGGCTCTTGCCCATGGCGAAAGCGTTCGGCATCGGCGTCTCGATGATGCCCACACGGACCCGCGGCACTCCCGCGAGGGCAGCGATGCGCTCGACGGTCTCCTGCAACCGAGGCATCTCGCCCGGCTGCAAGATCCGTGCACCGACGCTCGCCAGCGCCAACGGCTCCGAAAGGAAAATCTGAACGAACGCCAGCACGACCGCGATGACCAAGACCGATGTGGTATCGACTCCACTCCAAATCAGGACACCCAAAAAGAGCACGTAGAGCAGCGACAGTCCGAACAACACGATCAACATACGCGTCGTCAGGCCGGGGTCCCGCGCCCAATGCTCGATACGACGCATCGAGTACACCATCGTTCGCCTCCCACCGTCGGGGCTCGCCGCGGCGATTATACTGCCGGGAAGCGTGCGTTTCGCCCGCTCGAAGGGGGACCACCGAGTGATCGCTCCGCGCTTCACCCATCCGCGGCGACTGCTCGCGCACCGCCGTCGACTCACCGAAATCGTGACCGTGCTCTCCCGGCACGGGCTCGGGTTCCTCCTCGATCAGCTCGGTCTCCCGCTCCAGCAGCGCGGGCTGCGACGCCCCACCGGCACCCATTTGCCCGCACCGGTACGCCTCCGCATGGCCCTCGAGGAACTCGGCCCGACCTTCATCAAACTGGGACAGATCCTCTCCACCCGAGACGATCTCCTACCGCCGAGCTACATCGAGCAGCTCGCCCTGCTGCGCGACCGAGTCCCACCCGTCCCAGCAAAAGCCATCGTCGCCGAGATCGAGCGCAGTTTCGGTCGGCCGCTCGAGCGACTCTACGCGACCTTCGATCCGGAGCCGCTCGCCTCGGCCTCGATCGGTCAGGTCCATGCGGCGACGCTTCCCACCGGTACCTCCGTCATCGTCAAGGTTCGCAAGCCCGGGATCGCCGAGACGATCGAGGAAGACCTGGCTATTCTCCGCGACATCGCCGAGCTCGCCAGTCGACGGAGTACCCTCGCTGCGTCCTACGACCTCGTCGGCCTCGTCGACGAGTTCGCCTGGACGATCCGCAGCGAACTCGACTATCGACGCGAGGGGAGAAACGCCGACCGTTTCCGCCAGCTTTTGCAGCATCGGTCCGATATCGTCATCCCCCGTGTCTTCTGGCATCGCACCACCGAAACCGTGCTCACGATGCGCCGAGTCGATGGCATTCCGATCGATCGCATCGAGGAACTCGACCGGGCTGGAATCGACCGGGCCGCGCTCGCCGTCCGCGCTGCCCACTTCGTCCTCGAATGCGTCCTGGTCCACGGCTTCTTCCACGCCGATCCGCATCCAGGGAACTTCGCTGTCCTCCCCGACGGTCGCATCGTCGTCTACGACTTCGGCATGGTCGGCCGGCTGGATCCGGCGCAACGGCGTGAACTCCTCGATGCGCTCGTCGCCGTCGTGCGCGGGGACCTCGACGCCTTGATCGACAGCATGAGTCGTCTCGGTCTCGTTCGCCACGAGGCTGACCGCCCGGCTCTGCGCCGGGAGCTTCAGCACCTCGTGGATCGCTACTACGGCCTGAGTTTGGGCGAATACCGCTTCGGTGAGATCGCCGACGACCTGTACCGATTGATGCGTCGCTGGCGGATCGCGCTTCCACCCGAACTCAGCTTGCTCGTCAAGACGCTCTCGATGCACGAGGGGGTCGGTCAGCGGCTCGATCCGTCGTTCCGGCCCTTCCCGATCGCCGAAACGTACGTACGCCGCTTGCTCCTCGAGCGATACTCGCCGACAACCTGGCTACCGCTCCTCACGCGCTGGGTCGAAGACAGCACGCGACAAGCTGTCGACCTTCCGCGGCGGGTCGACCGTCTGCTCCGACGTTTGGAACAAGCAGAGCTCGAGGTGACCATGCACCTCGCCGAGCTCCCGGAAGTCACGCATCGTCTCAGCAGCATGATCAACCGTCTCGTGATCGCCATCCTCCTCGCCGCGGCGGCGATCAGTTTCAGTCTGCTCCTCAACGTCTGGCACCCGGACTGGCTCGTCCGCTGGGCGGGGCCGATCCTCGCGCTTGGCCTGGGCAGTATCGTGCTCGCCTCGCTGCTCCTCGCCTGGCAACTCTGGCGCGGTCGCTAATCGGAGAACTCGACCTCGCCGCTCCCGCTTTCTTCTCGGGCGGCCTCCTCGGCTGTCGCTTCCTCGAGCCGCTCGAGCACGCGCTCCGGATCCTCGCCTCGCTCGAGTTCCTGCAGCGCCCGCTCGAACTCCGGCTCGAGCGGCTCGCCGGCGCGCGCCGCGACATCGCGTGCCCACCGCGCGAACTCGCGCGGGTCCTCCGTGTCCGGCAGATCCGGGAGGTCCGGGCCTTCGTCCGAGATGTCACCATCCGCTTCCGACCATTCGCCCGCGCCCTCCCACGCATCCTCGTCGGCGGCTCCTTGGTGCCCCCCGGAACCACGTCGCACGACGACACGCGAGAGCAAGCGCTCGACCTCGCTCGCACCGCAGGAGGGACACGAGCCCGGATCGACGACGACCGAGAAGGAGCGGAAAAACTTCGTGAAACGCCGGCGGCATCGTCGGCAACGGTACTCGTAGATCGGCATCGCAGCACCTCGCTCTATGGTGAGGAACAGCATGACCGCTCACGTGGATGGCGCATCTTCCCGCCGGGCATCGACCGGACGCGAGATCGGCTGCAGGCGCGCCAGCCAGGAAAGGATCGCGAGACCCACGATACCGGCGATCACGAGCGTGACGAACTTGTAGAGCGGCCCAGGCATCACGAGCGCGAGCACCCCGAAGGCGCTCGACACGCTCACGAACGCGAGCGCGATGCGACGCTGCGACCACCCGAGATCGAGTAACCGGTGATGGAGATGTCCGCGGTCGGCTTCCAGCGGCGAACGACCGTTCCAGAGTCGGTAGACGATCAGCCAGGCGACATCGAGAATCGGTACCCAGAGAACCAGCAAGGCCGTCGCGATCTTGGCACCCCCGATGATGCTCAACACCGCCAGCGCATAACCCAAGAACATCGCGCCCGAGTCGCCCATCATGATGCGCGCCGGGTGCCAATTGAAGACGAGAAACCCCAGGACGCTCCCGCCGAGCGCCGCCGCCAACAGCGAAATCGTGAACTGCGGATTGTCCGCCGGACGCAAGAACGTGTGCAGGAACATCACGAGCGCCGTGATCAGCGTCACCGATCCCGCCAGTCCGTCGAGGCCATCCAGGAAATTGACCGTGTTCATCATTCCCACGATCCAGAACATCGTGAACGGGATCGCCAGGACGAGCGGCAGCACCACGACCCCACCGAAGGGGTTGTTGAACTGTTCGATAACCAACCCATGATCGGGACCTCGCAAGCGCGGCAGGATCACCACCGCAGCGCCGGCGACCTGCCACCCCAGTTTCACGATCGGGGTAAGGCCCACCAGATCGTCGACCAGATGCGCCGCGATCACCAACGTCGCGCCCAGAACGAGAAGCAGAATTCGCTCCACCTCGACCGGGAACCGCTCCACCGGCAGAACGAACGTGATGGCCAGTCCGCTCAGAAAACCGATGAAGAGCGCCAATCCACCGATGCGAGGAATCGGACGCGTGTGGACCCAGCGTGCTTCCGTCGGGTACGCCAGGAGGTCGAACCGTCGCGCGATCTCGATCAACCGCGGAATGGTCGACGCGCTCACCGCAGCGGCGACGGTTGCCGTCACGAACGCGATCGCCACTCGTTCGAACGTCATGCGCCCAATCCGCTCAGCGCCAGGTCGGGGCGGCCCTGAGTCATCCGCTCAGCACGTCAATGGTAACGCCCGGAACGGGAAAGCGCGACACGAGCTCGGCGACCTCCCGACGCACCCGTTCCTTGACCGCCTCGTCGTCCGGTGCCCGCAGGACGCGCGCGATCAGCCGGCCGGTCATGCGCATCTCGTCCGGCCCGAACCCGCGCGTCGTCATAGCCGGCGTGCCGATCCGGATGCCGCTCGCCTGCGTCGGCGGTCGCGGATCGTTCGGGATCGTATTCTTGTTCACGGTGATGCCCACCTCGTCGAGAACGCGTTCGGCCTTCTTCCCGCTGATACCGACCGACCGGAGATCGACGAGAAGCAGGTGATTGTCGGTGCCTCCCGACACGAGCCGAAAACCTTCCTCGCGGAGGGTCTCCGCGAGGACGCGGGCGTTCTCCAACACGCGCTCGATGTACGTGCGGAACGACGGGCGCAGCGCCTCGCCGAACGCGACGGCCTTCCCGGCGATCACGTGCATGAGCGGTCCCCCTTGAGTACCGGGGAACACGGCCTTGTCGATCGCCTCGGCGAACTCGGCGTCACAGAGAATCAGGCCACCACGGGGTCCCCGCAACGTCTTGTGTGTCGTCGTCGTGACGATCTGAGCCACGCCGACCGGTGTCGGATGCAGTCCGACGGCGACCATGCCGGCGATGTGCGCGATATCGGCGAGTAGGACTGCGCCGACCTCATCGGCGATCGCGCGAAATCGTTCGAAATCGATGATCCGCGGGTAGGCGCTGGCTCCCGCGATGATCAACCGCGGTTTGACTTCCCGTGCGATCGCCCGTACCGCGTCGTAGTCGATGCGCTCCGTCTCCGGATCGACGCCATAGAAGTGCGCCTCGAACCATTGCCCGGAGACGTTGACTTTCGCCCCGTGCGAGAGGTGCCCCCCATGTTGGAGACTCATCCCGAGGATACGGTCTCCCGGTCGCAGCACCGCGAACATGGCGGCGAAGTTCGCCTGCGCACCGGAGTGCGGTTGTACGTTGGCATGTGCCGCACCGAACAACTGCTTGGCTCGCTCGATCGCCAGCGTTTCGACCCGATCGACGCACTCGCAGCCGCCGTAATACCGGCGGCCCGGATATCCCTCGGCGTACTTGTTGGTCAACACCGTGCCGACCGCCGCCAACACGGCAGGGCTGGTGAAGTTTTCCGAGGCGATCAGTTCGATCGTCCTGCTCTGACGGCGTTCCTCGCAGGCGATCGCCGCAGCGACTTCGGGATCCCAGTCCCACAAACGTTGGTCCATTCGCTCCGAACCTCCCGCCGTACGGTTCCGGGTCATCCTGCCCGACCTCGTTCCCACGCCGGTTTCGAACGCTCGCGCTCCCGGAAGACGAGTCGAATCGGCGTTCCGACAAATCCGTATCGCTCGCGGATCCGATTCTCGAGGTAACGCTTGTACGAGAAATGGATCAGTTCCGGTCGATTGCAGAAGAACACGAACGTCGGCGGATTCACCTCCGCCTGCGTCACGTAATAGAACTTCACCCACTTCCCTGGCTTGGTGGGAGGTGGATGATGGGCGACCGCGTCGCGGAGCAGGTCGTTCAGCTCGGCAGTGGGAACCCGCCGCGAGCGTTCGGCGACGACGATGAGCGCGAGATCGACGACCTGCTCAACGTTTTCCCCGGTCAATGCCGAAACGAAGACGAGCGGAGCCCAGGGCATGAAATGGAAGGTGGTGCGCGCATCGTCTTCGAACGCCTCGCGAGCCCCTTCCATGTGTTCGAAGAGGTCCCATTTGTTGATCGCGAGAACGATCCCCTTCTGCGCGTCGAGGACCTTCCCTGCCACCGCTTGATCCTGGTGCGTGAACGGTTCGCTCGCGTCGATCACGACGATCGCGACGTCAGCCCGTTCGATGGCTCGTTCGGCCCGCAAGACGCTGTACCGTTCGATTCCACGCTCGATCCGGCCCGGCCTGCGGATCCCCGCGGTGTCGATCAGGACGATCGGCTGTCCTTTCCAGACGAGCTCGGTGTCGACGGCATCGCGCGTCGTTCCGGGAACGGGCGAGACGATCTGGCGAGGTTGCCCGAGGATCGCATTCAGCAACGCCGACTTCCCCACGTTGGGTCGCCCGACGATCGCGATCTTCGGGATCGTCGCCTCCGCGGTCTCTTCCACCGTTTCCCGCGGTGGAAGCTTCTCGGCGATCGCTTCCAGGAGGTCGACGATCCCCTTGCCGTGCAAAGCAGAAACGGGGATGGGATCACCGAGACCGAGTTCGTAGAATTGCACCGCGTTCAGCTCGCGCTCGCGTGACTCCGCCTTGTTCGCGACGAGCACGATCGGCTTCTCGATCCGCCTGAGGAAATCGGCGACTTCCCAGTCGCCCGCCGTCGGGCCAGCCGACGCGTCCACGACGAACACGATGACGTCCGCTTCGGCGATCGCCAGCTCCGCTTGGGCCTTCGTGGCCTCCACGAGCTCTCGCTCGGAGGAGCGTGCGATCTCCTCTTCGGTCAGGAGACCGCCGGTATCGAAGACCCCAAAACGGAGGCCGTCCCATTCGACGACCCCGTAGATCCGGTCGCGCGTCGTGCCGGGGACTTCCTCGACGATGGCTCTCCGTTGCCGGATGAGTCGGTTGAAGAGCGTCGATTTTCCGACGTTCGGGCGACCGACGATCGCCACCTGCGGTAGCGCCATAGTACGCTCCTGTACGAAAGAGACCCGGATGCGCTGGCCGCGCATCCGGGTTCCATTGTGCCCTAGGGGATCGGCTGTTGCCGACTCAGTCCACGCAACTGGCGAGCGCATCGACCAACCGGTCGATGTCGGCGCGGGTCGTCAGCTCGGTGGCGCAGAGCAGCATGGAATCGGCGAGTGCGGGCTCGTAGTCACCGAGCGGTAAGCCACCGATGATGCCTTCAGCACGGAGTCGTTCGTTGATTTCCTTGGGATCGCGCGGGCAGCGGACCACGAACTCGTTGAAGAACGGACCGTCTCCGACGAGCTCCCAGCCCGGCAGCTGCGCGAGGCGCTCGGCCAGATAGTGGGCCTTGTGATAGCACAGTTCCGCGACCTTGCGGAGTCCACGCTTGCCGAGAGTCGACAGATAGACCGTCGCCGCGAGCGCCATCAGCCCCTGATTCGTGCAGATGTTGGACGTCGCCTTCTCGCGTCGGATATGCTGCTCCCGCGTCTGGAGGACCATCACGAACCCGCGCTTGCCCTCGCGGTCGACCGTCGCTCCGATCAGCCGACCCGGGAGATGACGGACCAGCTCCATCCGTGTCGCGAGGAGCCCCAGAGCAGGTCCCCCGAACGACTGCGGAATGCCGAGGCACTGACCTTCACCGGTGACGACATCGGCCCCGAGTTCCCCCGGCGGACGGAGCAGCCCCAACGCGATCGGGTAGGCGGAGACGACGAACCGAGCTCCCACGGCATGCGCTCGTTCCGCGAGCGCAGCCAGATCTTCGATCCGCCCGTAGAAGTTCGGGTACTGCACGACCAAGCAGGCCGTCGAGTCGTCGAGCAGCGGTTCGACGTCGCTCGACTCGGTACGCAACGACGGTGGCGTACCGGCCTCGACGACCGTCACCGGGAGACCGCGGGTGTACGTGCGCAGGACAGCGCGATAGTGCGGATGCACCGTTCCGGCGACGACGATCTTCGTTCGGCCGCGCGGCGGGGAAACGCACAGCAGGGCACCTTCGGCGAGCGCGGTCGCCCCGTCGTACATCGAGGCGTTTGCTACTTCCATGCCGGTCAGCAGGCACACGAGGGATTGGAACTCGTAGATCGACTGCAGGGTTCCTTGCGATACCTCCGGCTGATACGGCGTATAGGCCGTGTAGAACTCACCGCGCCAGAGGATCTGGTGCACGACAGCAGGCACGTAATGGTTGTAGGAGCCTGCACCGAGGAACGTCGGCCTCGTCGTCGCCGGCCAGTTCCGGTCCGCACGCGCGAGGAGTTCGCGAAAAGCGTCTGCCTCGGCTAACGCCGGAGGCAAGCGGAGCTCCGGGAAACGGTAACTCGCCGGGATGGCCTCGAACAACTGCTCGACGTGCTCGACACCGATCGCAGCGAGCATCTCCGTTCGATCTTCAGGGGTATGCGGCGAAAAGACCATCCCGGACCTCCCCGCTCATGCGATCGCTGCGGTCTCGGCGAGGAACTTCCGATACGCCTCGGCGTCCATGAGGCGCTCCAGCTCCTCCGGGGCGCTCATCTTGATCTTGACGAGCCAGGCATCATCGTACGGACTCTTGTTGACCAGTTCCGGCGTCTCGACGACCGCCTGATTCGCCTCGACGACGTCGCCGGAAACCGGTGCATAAATATCGGAAGCCGCCTTGACCGATTCGATCACCCCCATGGACTCGCCTTGTCGGACGACCGTTCCGACCGCCGGCAACTCGAGGTACGTGATATCGCCGAGCTCCGACTGCGCGAAGTCGGTCACCCCGACGACGGCGATATCCCCCTCGACGCGAACCCACTCGTGCGTGCGTGTGTAGCGGAGACCGTCACGCACCTCAGCCATGCCCGTTCCCTCCTTCGCTCGCACTGTCGGTCACTGACCTCCGTCGCGCACGCCGATAGAACGGCAGCTTCACCTGCACCGCCGCTACTGGTCGCTCTCTGATGACGACGGCTAAAGGCCTCCCGATACCGGCGAAACGCCGATCGATGAGCGCCATGCCGATCGTCTTCTCCAAGGTCGGTGAACTCGTGCCGCTGGTGACGGCCCCGATGATCTGCCCCTCGACCTGAACGGGATATCCGGTCCGCGGAATACCCCCTCGTTCCGTCAACACGAACCCCACCAGGCGACGCGGTGGCCCCTCCTCGCGCTGTCGAGCGAGCGATTCCCGCCCGACGAAATCCCCCTTGTCCCAGCGGACGACCCACTCCAGACCGGCCTCAAGCGGCGTGATGTCCGGCCCGAGTTCGTTACCGTACAGAGGCAAGGCCGCTTCGATACGGAGCGTGTCACGCGCACCCAATCCGACGGGTACCAGACCTTCCGCCTCGCCAGTCTCCAATAGAGTGTCCCAGAGTTCGACGGTGCGCTCGATCGGGCAATACAACTCGAACCCGTCCTCGCCCGTATACCCGGTACGCGCGATCAAGGTCGCTGTGCCGGCGACCTCCGCGCGCGCGATGGCGAACGGTGCGAGGGCCGCCAGGTCCTGCGTCGTCAGCCGTTGGAGAATCGATTCCGCGAGTGGGCCTTGCAGCGCCAGCATGCCGGTGCGATCCGAAACGTCCTCGATCTCGACGTTCCACGCCTGGTGCCGCGCGCGGTGCTCCCGCAGCCACTCGAGATCCTTGGTCCGGTTGGCCGCGTTCACGACGACGAAATACTCGTTTCCCTCCGCGAGGTAATAGACGATGATGTCGTCGACGACCCCGCCCGATGGGTACAGGAACATCGAGTACTGGGCAGTGCCGGGGCGCAACCTCGCGACGTCGTTCGGCGTGAGGTACTGGAGGAAGGGGACCGCGTCGGCCCCGCGTACGACGATCTGCCCCATGTGTCCGAGATCGAACAGACCCGCGCGGGTGCGTACCGCGATATGTTCGCTCACGATGCCTCGGTACTGCACCGGCATCAGCCAGCCGTGGAACTCGATGAAACGCGCGCCGAGCGCTCGATGGCGCTCGTACAGCGGAGTCACCTGCGGGGCCACACTCGCGCTCCTTCGCTCACCGTGTCGTCGCGCCGAGTGTAGGAGCCGTACCGCTGTCGGTCAAGATCGTCGCCCCCGACCGCTCACGTTCCGGCAGCTGCGAGTGCGCTGCGCCGGCCGAGACGCCGCTCGAACTGTTCCGGCGGTATCGGAACCGGATAGTGTCCGGTCAAGCACGCCGCGCAGAACCGGTTGCGCGGCAGGCCGATCGCCCGGAACAGCCCCTCGAGCGAAAGGTACCCGATCGAATCGGCACCGATGGCCTTCCCGATCTCCTCGACCGAGAGATGCGCGGCGATCAATTCGTCGCGTGTCGCCATGTCGACGCCCAGATAGCAGGGCCATTTGATCGGCGGGGAGTGCACGCGCATGTGTACCTCTCGTGCCCCGGCCTGTTTCAGAAGTTCCACGATCGGGCGGCTCGTCGTCCCGCGCACGATCGTATCGTCGACGAGGACGACTCGCTTCCCTGCGAGGACTTCCGGCAAGGCGTTGAACTTGAGTCTCACCCCCTGCTCGCGGAGCCGTTGGTCCGGCTGAATGAACGTCCGGCCGATGTAGCGGTTCTTGATCAAGGCTTCCGCGTAGGGAATACCGGACGCGAGCGAGTAGCCGATCGCGGCTGGCACCGCCGAGTCCGGCAGCGGCACCACGAGATCGGCATCGGCCGGATGCTCGCGCCAGAGCTCGGCGCCCATCCGCTGCCTCACCACGTGCAGCCGCTGCCCCATGATCGCGCTGTCGGGACGCGCGAAATAGATGAACTCGAAGACGCACATCGCCTGCTCGGGCGAGAACTCGGGAGCAGGATAGGAGGTCACGCCACGTTCGTCGATGACTACGATCTCGCCTGGTTCGATCTCGCGCACGAAGTCCGCACCGATCGTCGCCAGCGCGCAGGTCTCCGACGCGACGACCCAACCGGAGTCCAAGCGACCGAGGCACAAGGGGCGGATCCCGAGCGGATCGCGGACCGCGATCAGCGCATCGCACGTGAGGATCGCCAAGCTGTACGCACCCACCAAACGCGACATCGCGGCACGGATCCGCTCCGGCCAGTCTCGACCGGCGGCGCGGAGAATCGTCCAGGCCAGCGCTTCGGTATCGGTCGTGCTCTCCAGCACGACCCCTTCGGCTTGGAGCTCCGCCCGCAGCGATTCCCCATTGACGAGGTTGCCGTTGTGGGACACCGCGATCGTCTCGTCGCCGCTACCCACGACGAAGGGACCGGCGTTGATCGGCACGCTGCTCCCGGTGGTGCTGTACCGCGTGTGGCCGATCGCGATGTGCCCACGCAGCTCGCGCAGATCCTCCTCGGTGAAGGCGGCGCTGACGAGACCCATCCGCCGCTGCACCCAGATCCTGCGGCCATCGCTCGTGGCGATCCCGGCGCTCTCCTGACCGCGGTGCTGGAGCGCGTACAGACCGAAAAACGTCAGGCGCGCGACATCTTCACCCGGTGCGAAGACGCCGAACACTCCACAGGCCTCGCGTGGACCGTTCGCCTCTGCCACGCTGCACCTCGCTGCCTTCGCGACGTTCCCGTCGTTCAGTCTACCATGCCCACGTACGGACACTCGCGCCTCAGGAGCCGAGTCCAGCACTCCACGCTTCCCGCAGCCGCGCAAGTTCGCATTCCATGACGTCCGCGACGACCAAACGGTCACCACCGGTTCGACCGAGTTCGATAATCGGTACGCCGTAAGCGTGCGCCAGCGCCAGCACGGCCCCCTCTCCGCCCGGCGCGACCTGCACGAGAACCCGCGAGCCGCTTTCGCCGAAGAGGGTTTCGTCGAGTCGTCGGTTCGCCTCGAGCAGCCGGTCGACCGAAAACTCGCCCCCGACCCCGCCCACGATGCAACTCTCGGCCAGGGAGACCAGGAGCCCTCCCTCGCTGCAATCGTGGGCGGCCAGGGCGATGC
>JANZZC010000008.1 GCA_026419575.1 Thermomicrobium sp.
CCCGCCGCTTCCGGAGGCGGAGCTGTAGCGGGGGAGCGGTGGCTGTCGTCGCAGCGACCGAACGCATCGTGACGCGCGGTGGGCGCGAGCTCCGCGGCCGGGTCGCGATCGGGGGTGCCAAGAACGCGGCACTGCCAGCGATGGCGGCAGCGTTGCTCACCGAGGAAGAATGCGTCCTCGAGAACGTGCCGCTTCTCGAGGACGTTTTCGTCATGGCCGAACTGCTGCGGGCGCTTGGGGCCGAGGTCGAGCTCGACGCCGAGCGTCACCGGGTGCGCATCCGCGCGGCGGAGATCGTCGACCACGAGCCGCCGCCCGAACTCGTCGCTCGGATGCGGGCGTCGTTCCTGGTGACCGGCCCGCTCCTGGCGCGCTTCGGCCGCGCGCGTTCCATCCCGCCCGGGGGATGCCAGCTCGGGACGCGCCCGGTCGATGTCGATCTCCGTGGCTTCCGCAAGTTCGGGGCCCAGGTGGAGGTTCGCGAGGGGACGTTCGTCCTCTCGGCGGGGCGGCTGCGTGGGTGCGACATCTACATGGACTCCCCGAGCCACACCGGGACGGAAAACTTGTTGATGGCGGCGACGCTCGCGCAAGGCCGCACGACGATCATCAACGCCTCGGCCGAGCCGGAGATCGTGAATCTGGGCGAGATTCTCATCGACATGGGAGCGCGGATCAGCGGGCTCGGCACCTCGCGCATCGTGGTGCAGGGGGTCGACCGGCTTCGCGGCTACCGCGCGTCGGTCCTTCCGGACCGCCTTGAGGCGGGGACACTCGCGATCGCGGCGGCGATCACGCACGGCGAGGTGATCCTCGACCACGTGCGCGAGCCGGACATGGCCCCGCTCACGCACAAACTCCGCGACGTGGGGGCCGAGGTTTGGTGGAGCGAGAACTCCATGCTGGTGCGGGCACCCGGGCCGCTAGTCGCGACGGAGATCCAAGCCCTGCCGTTTCCCGGGTTCCCGACCGATCTCCAAGCGGCGTTCGCGGTCCTCTTGACGCAGGCGCATGGACGGAGTCGCATTTTCGAACGCGTCTTCAACGACCGGCTCCGCTACACGAGCGAGCTCCAGAAGATGGGTGCGTCGATCCAGCTGGTCGACCGTCAACAGGCGTTTATCGACGGCCCGACGCCGCTCCGGGGTACCGAGGTCCGTGCCCTGGATATCCGCAGCGGTGCCTGTCTCGTCCTGGCCGGCCTCGTCGCGACCGGCGAAACGACCGTTCTCGACGCGCACCATCTGCGTCGCGGTTACGAGGATCTCGTCGGAAAGCTCGCACAGCTCGGCGCGGATATCCACTACGCGTAGCGCCGCACGGTCACCGGAACGACGAAGGATCGATGGACGCATGAGCACCTCTCCGTCTTCCACGTGGCGTGCTCGCCTCCCCGCACTCGTCGCAGCGCTGATCGTCTTCCTCTTCCTCGGGCTGATCGCCTACGCGACACAGCGGTCGCGCAGCGCGAGCGAGCTCGGTATCGGGGGACGGATCAATACGGCGGGATCGTTCGTCCGTTTCTCGGACCGACTGGCACCGGATTTCTCCTTGCCCTCGCTGCGGAACGACCAGGATGTCCGCCTGTCGGACTACCGTGGTCGGGTGGTGATCCTCAACTTCTGGGGCTCCTGGTGTCCGCCGTGTCGAGAAGAGGCGCCGATCCTGCGTGCCTTCGCAGAGCGGTTCGCTGCCGACCAGGTGGTCGTCATCGGCATCGACGTGTGGGAGCGCGACTGGGACGACGGCCGGCGCTTTCTCGACGAGTTCGGGATCGGCTACCCCAACGCGTACGACCGGGAAGGCTCGGTCACGATCGACTACGGCGTGTCGGGCGTTCCCGAGACTTTCGTCATCGATCGTGACGGGCGGCTGCTCGGCAAGTACACCGGCCCGGTGAAATCGGTCGAGCAGTTGGCGCAGCTGGTCACGGAGCTCGGGGCGGCGCAGCTGGCGTCCTCCTGAAGGAGCTGGCGATGGAGCAGCTCGACCTCGCCGCCCTGATCCGGATCGTGCTGCGGCTCGTGCACGCGATCGCCGCTGCCGTCTGGCTGGGCAGCGGCGTCTTCCTCGTCTACGGTCTCCTTCCGCTCCGCCGGGTGTCCTCCAGTGCGGCCGATCTCGTCCGGGCGAGCCAGACCCAGTTTCGCCGCTGGTGGGTGGCGTCGAGCGCCTTGTTGCTCGGCTCCGGTGTCGCGCTCATGTTCGATCGCCTCGCTGATGGGCGCGGGACGTTCACCTATGTGACCTTGCTCGCGGTCAAAGTCGCCGCGGGCGTGCTGGCGCTCGCAGCGAGCGGCGGTGTCTTGCCGCGACCGGCGAACACTCGGCAGATCGTGCCCGGTACGCTACGGCTCTCCGGGCGCGTCGTGCTTTTCCTGGCGGCGCTGTCGTATCTCATCGGTGTACTCTTATCGGTGATCTATCCGCCTGACCCCACGGCGGGCTGGCGGTGACATGACGATCGACGTGACGACGGGGGGCGCGCATGTCCAGCGCGGTGGCGACGACGGGGCCGACGGGCCGGGTGCGGGTGGACGTTCGACTCCTCGGAATCGCACTCGTCATCGCTGCTGCAGTCGGCTACCTCATGTATACCGGTCTGCAGGGGTCGGCCGCATCGTACTTCGTGACGGTCAGCGAACTGCAGGCTCGGGCGTCGGAGGTCGACGGGCGACGCGTCCGGGTCGGCGGTGACGTCGTTCCCGGTAGCATCGTGCACGGTGGCCCCGGCGAGCCGATCCATTTCCGCATCAGCGATGGGACGATGGAGTTGGAGGTCGTGTACGCGGGCGTGTTGCCCGACATCTTCGCGGACGGTCGCCACGTGATCGTGGAAGGGCTCTATCGAGTCGGTCAGCCGGTCCAAGCCGACAGTGTGCTGACGCAGTGTCCGTCCCGTTTCGAAGCGACACCGCAGGCGTCCGGTTAGTCGAGCCGGGTGGGTGAAACATGGCGCAACTCGGATCGGGAGCGCTGATCCTCGCCTTGATCCTCGCCGTCTACGGAATCGGGGCGAGTCTCCTCGGCGCGCGGCGACGGATGCCGGAACTCCTCCAGAGCGCGTTCCGGGCGACCTACGGTGTCGCGCTCCTGGTCGCGCTGGCTGTCTTCGCGCTCGTCATGGCGTTCGTGCGTCACGACTTCCGGCTCGCGTACGTGGCGGCGCGCTCCAGCCGTGACATGCCGCTGCACTATGTCATCGCCGCCTTCTATGGAGGACAGGAAGGCAGCCTGCTCTACTGGGCGATGGTCGCGAGCGTGCTGGGCGCGCTCGCCCTCTACCTGCACCGGAACTCCGATCGGCTGCTCCTTCCCTACATGAACGCGACCTTGCTTTCCATCCTGACGTTCCTCCTGCTCGTCCTCACGGTGGTGGCGAGTCCGTTCCGCTTGTTGCCAGTGACGCCTCCCGATGGGGCTGGACTCAACCCGTTACTGCGCGATCCCGGCATGATGGCGCATCCGCCGTTGCTGCTCGCCGGTTACGCCAGCTTCAGTGTGCCTTTCGCGTTCGGCATGGCCGCGTTGATCACGGGACGGCTCGGATCCGACTGGTTGCGCGCGATCCGCCGGTGGGCGCTGCTCTCCTGGGCGATCCTGGGGATGGGACTCCTGGTCGGGGCCTGGTGGGCCTATCACGTCCTCGGCTGGGGCGGCTACTGGGGATGGGACCCGGTCGAGAATCTCGCGCTCTTGCCGTGGCTCACCAGCACCGCGTTCCTCCACTCGATCATCGTCCAGGAACGACGCGGGATGCTGAAGGTCTGGAATCTGGCGTTGCTCCTCGCGACGTTCGCCCTCAGCATCTACGGCACGTTCATCGTCCGGAGCGGTATTCTCTCCTCGGTGCATTCGTTCGCGACATCGGACATCGGGCACTGGTTCCTGGTGTACCTGTCGCTGGTGCTCGTCGTCGGTATCGGCCTCCTGGTGTACCGGTTGCCGGGACTGCAGAGCGAGCGTCGGATCGAATCCGTCACCTCGCGAGAAGCCGGGTTTCTGTTCAACAATCTGCTGCTCACCGGCATCGCGTTCGCGGTCTTCTGGGGAACGAATTTCGTGCTCTTCAGCGAACTCTTCTGGGAGACGCGCATTTCCGTCGGACCACCGTTCTACAACCGCGTCGTCGGCCCGCTGCTCCTGGTTCTCCTACTCCTGATGGCGATCGGTCCGCTGCTGTCATGGCGGAGAACGGAGCTCCCGATCCTGCTGCGCAACCTGCGTTGGCCGGTCGCGGGTGCGGTCGCGGTCGCCGTCATCGGTCTCCTGTTCTTCGAGCGAGCCTGGGCGGCGTTTGCCTTCGCGGTCGCGATCGCAGCGACGCTCGTCACCGTCCAGGAGTTCTGGCGGGGCATCGCGGCGCGACGGCGGATGGCCCGCGAGAATCCCCTCGTCGCGGCCTGGCGTCTCGTCGAGCGGAACAACCGACGCTACGGCGGTTACCTGGTGCACTTCGCTGTCTTCCTGATCGCCTTCGGAGTGATCGCTTCCAACGCCTTCCAGATCGAGCGGCAGTTCGTGCTGCGGCCAGGGGAGCGCGGGACGATTGGCGCCTATACGGTCGTGTACCGTGGCCTCGACGATCGCCGGACCGCGGACGCCGAGGTCGTCTCGGCGATCGTCGATGTCTACCGGGGGGATCGTTTCGCCGGGACGGTCGAATCGCACCGGTATTTCTACCGGAATTACGAGGACCAACCGACGGCACGCATGGGGATCATGCTGGTCGGCATGGACGACGTCTACGTCGTGCTGGATCGTTGGCAAGACGACGGAACGGCGAGTCTCCGCGTCTACATCAACCCGTTGGTGATCTGGATTTGGATCGGAGCGGCGGTCTTCCTGCTGGGGACGGTGACGCTCTTCTGGCCGCAACCGGTACCGGTGGCTGTCCGCGTTCCCCGCACGCTTCCTGGAGCAGCGAAGGAGGCGTGACATGCGTCGATGCACGAGCGATCGTTCCGAACGTCTTTCTTCCCGCAAGCCGCTTTCGGCCGCTGTCGCGATATTGGCCGTGCTCGGCCTGACGCTGCTCGTGATGGCACGACCGGTCGCTGCGGAGGAACCGCTCTCCCCTGAGGCGCTGGACATCGCGAATCAGTTGAACTGTCCGGTCTGCCAGGGGCAGAGCGTGCGCGACTCGAACTCGGAGCTCGCGCGCCAGATGCGTCAGTTGATCCAGCAGAAGCTCGATCGCGGCGAGTCGCGCGAGGAGATCCTGCAGTACTTCGTCGATCGTTACGGGGTCGGCGTCCTGCGCGAGCCGCCGCGTCAGGGATATCTGTGGTTGCTCTGGTGGGGGCCGGTGATCGGTCTCGTAGTGGGGGTTCTCGTCGTGGTTCTGTACTTGCGCCGGCGCAGCACGAGCGGCGACGAGTCGGTGCCGGTGCCCCCGCCGGACTACGTCGAGCGGGTCGAGCGTCTCTTGCGAGCGGAAGGGGAGTCGCGCTGATGCTGTGGGGTACGCTCGTCCTGCTCGTGGTGGCGATCGTCGTCGTCGTGTTCGTCCTGCAACCGCTGTGGGTGGCGCAGCGGCGCTCCCGCGGTGGTTCGCCGTTGCCGGCAGCGCTGCTTGATCTCTTCGCCGAGCGCGACGTAGTCCTCGCAGCGCTACGGGATCTCGAACTCGACTTCGAGACCGGGAAGGTCGCCGGCGACGAATACCGGAAGTTACGTGCCGCACTCGTCGCCGAAGCAGCGCGGATCCTGCAGGCGATCGAGGAGATCGACCGGGCACTGGAGACCAGTATCGAAGAGGAGATCGCCCAGCTCCGCGCGCTCGCGAAGCAGATCGAACCGAGTTCGTCCACCTCGACGGCAGGTGTATCGACATGACGCGTCCACCCACCGAGACAGGTACCAGCGATCCGTACCTCGAGGTTGAGGGATTGGTGAAGCGATACGGTTGGAAGACCGCGCTTGCCGGCGTCAGCTTCGCGGTGTATCCCGGGGAGTGCTTTCTCGTCTTGGGGCCGAACGGTGCCGGGAAGTCCACATTGCTACGGCTCCTGGCCGGGGTGGTCCGACCGAGCGCGGGGCGCATCGCCTGGTTCGGTCGGGATGCGATGCCCGTGCCGCTCGACGTGCGAGCGCGTTTGGGCGTGGTGATGCATCGCACCATGCTCGACCCGGAGCTGTCCGTCCAGGAAAATCTTCACTACTTCGCGCGGCTGTACCGGGTGAGCGAGGCGGCATCACGG
Source organism: Thermomicrobium sp. (assembly GCA_026419575.1). Lineage (GTDB taxonomy): Bacteria > Chloroflexota > Chloroflexia > Thermomicrobiales > Thermomicrobiaceae > Thermomicrobium. The sequence goes on from JANZZC010000008.1 coordinate 6,204, forward strand.
ATCCGGGAGGTGGTGGTTCTGCTGGGTATCGAGGAGCGGCTGCACGAGCGCGTGCGGCAACTCTCGCGCGGCTACCAACAGCGGGTTGCGTTGGCGCGAGCGCTCTTGCATCGGCCTTCGGTGCTGCTCCTCGACGAACCGGACACCGGACTTGACCAAGCGAGTCGTCGGCGTCTCGTCGCGCTGGTGCGCGAGCACTGCGCGCACGGCGGAGCAGTCATCATGACGACGCACGCGCAGGAGCTCGGGATCGAAGTGGCCACGAAGGCCGTGTACCTGGAGCGCGGACGAGTGCTTTGGTCAGCGCGCGATGCGGGGGAACTCCGTGAAGCCCTGGCCGGATCGGCCTCGCTGGTGGCGGTCTAGCGATGTTGAGTCAGCTCTGGGCGATCGTCCAGCGTGACCTGCTCTCCGAGTGGCGAGCGCGCGAGGTGGTCATCGGGATGCTCGTGATGGCGCTCCTGACGCTCCTCGTCTTCAACTTCGCGTTCGACTTGACCGGGGCGCAACGGGTCGCGAGCGGTTCCGGTGCCTTCTGGGTAGCGGTGGTCTTCGCCACGTTGCTCGGTTTCGGTCGAGCGACCGCGCTCGAGCGGCAAGAAGGGGCATGGGAGGGGCTGCTCCTCAGCCCGGTCGAGCGGCCCGTCATCTTCCTCGCGAAGCTCGTCAGCATGCTCTCGTTCGTGGTCGTGGTGGAGGCGGTCGCGCTGGTGGTGATGGCGGTGCTCTTCGGCCTGCCGGTCTTCCGTTCCGGCGTGCTCGTCGTGCTCGCGCTCGGGACGCTCGGACTGTGCACGCTCGGGACGTTGTTCAGCGTCATGACGGCGCAGGCCAAGGCGCGCGAGGTGCTGCTGCCGGCGCTCCTCTTCCCGCTCGCGATTCCGGTCGTGATCAGCGCGGTGCGGGGAACGGTGCTGGAGTTGAGCGGATTCAGCGCCGAGGCTGCGCCGTGGAAGAGCCTGCTCGGTGGCTTCGTCGTGCTGTTTTTCTCCTTGAGTCTCGTCACTTTCGGGGCCGTTGCCGAGGAATGAAAGGGACAGATGTAAGTACTCGGACCGACTCGACGGAAGGAGGGGACGGAGTGACCGTGCGGCAACGTGGAGTGGACTGGCTCGCGGTTCTCGGCGGGGCGTCCTTCGTTCTCGTCGCGCTCTCCGTCGCGATGATTTTCGTGTACGCGCCGGCCGATGCGACCCAGGGCGACGTCCAGCGGCTCTTCTACCTGCATTTGCCAGCCGCGTGGTTGGCATATCTCTCGTTCTTCATCATCTTCGTCAGCAGCATCGCGTACCTGCTGCGCGGCCGACCCCTGTGGGATCGGCTGGCACGCTCGGCGGCGGAGCTCGGATTCATCTTCACGACGCTGGTGCTCCTGACCGGGTCGATCTGGGGACGGCCGATCTGGGGAACCTGGTGGACGTGGGATGCGCGCCTCACGACGACGCTGATCCTCTGGTTCATCTACTTGGGCTACTTCCTGCTGCGGTCGTACGTGAGCGATCCCGAACGAGGGGCGCGCTACGCTGCGGTGCTGGGTATCGTCGGCTTCGTCGATATCCCGATCATCCATATGTCGGTCCGCTGGTGGCGGACGCTGCACCCCCAACCGATCGTCGTGCGCAGCGAGGGACCGGCGATGCCGACCGAGATGCTGGTGACGATGCTGGTCACGCTGGTCGCCTTTTGCGTACTGTACGTGTTCCTGCTCTGGGTGAAGTACCGCATCGAGACGGCACGCGACGAAGTCCTGGCGCTGCGGGCTGCTGTCGAAGGGTGAACGACGGGAGGCGAGGTCACGCATGGATTCGCTGTGGTATCTCTTCGCTGGTTTCTTCGTGACGTGGCTCATTCTCGGGGTCTACCTGATCTCGCTGCGTCGTCAGGTCGAAGTGCTGCGCTCCGAGTTGGCGGCGTTGCGCGGCGAGCAGCGCCGGGAGAGTGTTGCTGCGGACGCGCCTGCGGCGCGCGACAGTCAGGCGTCGTGACGCCGGTGACGCGGACCTCGCGACGGGCGCGTGCTTTCTTCCACAACCCGATGTTCGGCAGCGTCAACCGCGGCGCGCGGCGTGGATCGCCCGCCAGATCCGCTCCGGCGTCAGCGGCATGTCGAGGTGCGTGACGCCGAGTGGCTGCAAGGCGTCGAGCACGGCGTTGACGAGGGCCGGCGGCGCCGCCGTCGTGCCGGCCTCCCCAATACCCTTGACCCCGAGCGGGTTGATGGGACTCGGTGTCTCGCAGTGGGCCGATTCGATCAACGGAAGCTGGGACGCTCGGGGCACGACGTAATCGAGGAACGTCTGCGTCATCGGTTGCCCGTTGGGCGAGTAGACGATCGCCTCGTAGAGCGCTTGCCCGATTCCCTGCGCGACGCTACCGTGAATCTGTCCCTCGGCCAGCAGCGGGTTAACGATGCGCCCGCTGTCGTCGACCGCGAGGTAGCGCAGGATCCGAACCTCCCCGGTCTCGGGATCGACCTCGACCATCGCGCAATGGACGCCGAAGGGCACGTTGCGTCGTCCGGGATTGAAGAAGCGGGTCGCTTCCAGCCCCGGTTCGAGTCCACCCGGCGGGCCCTCCATGACATAGGCGAGCCGGGTGACCCGTTCCCAGGGGATCGCTCGGTCGGGGACACCGCGCACCGAGAAGACCCCGTTGCGGTACTCGACGTCCTCCGGCGCAGCCTCGAGCGTATGGGCGGCGATGAGACGGGCCTTCTCCAGCACCTGCTGGGCAGCGAGAAACGCTGCCGAGCCACCGAGCGCGGTGCTCCGGCTTCCGAAGGTACCGATCCCTTGTTGGATCGCTGCGGTATCGCCGGTGACCGCCCGGATGCGCCCGAGCGGGAGCTGCAGGACTTCCCCGACGACTTGCGCCAGCATGGTGGCATGGCCTTGCCCGCTGGGAGCGATCCCGCAGAGCACCGTGACCGACCCGTCGGGGTGCGCCCGCACCGTCGCCGATTCCCAGCCTGGCCCGGACAGCTCGCAGAACGTCGCGAGTCCGATCCCAACGAGACGTCCGCGGGCACGGAGTTCGGCCTGTCGTCGCCGGGCTTCCTCGTAGTCGAATCGGCGAAGGGCTTCCGCGAGGACGGCCGGGTAGTCACCGCTGTCGTAAGCGACGCCGGTCGGTGACTGGTACGGGAAATCCTCGGGACGCAGGAGGTTCTTCTCGCGGATCTCGACCGGATCGATCTGCAGCGCTCTGGCTGCGGCGTCCATCAGCCGCTCGAGCAGATAGCTGGCCTCCGGACGGCCGGCACCACGGTAGGCGGACTGGGGAGTCGTGTTGGTGACCACGCAACGGATCCGAAAGCGAAGCGTCGGCACACGGTAGGGGCCGGCGAGCGCGAATCCGGTGAGCACCGCGGTGGGCCGAGTGGGAGCGGCGTTCCAGGCTCCCAGGTTGCTCAGGATGTCCGCTTCCAACCCGAGCAAGGTGCCGTCGCGGCGGAAGGCGGCTCTGATGCGCTGGCGTTGATCCCGACCGTGATTGGTCGCGACGAAACTCTCGGACCGGGTCTCGACCCACTTGACGGGGCGAGCGTGCTTCAGCGCCAGCGCGGCCACGAGTACGTACTCCGGGTAGAGCCCGCCTTTCGCTCCGAACGCTCCGCCGACGTCGGGGGCGATCACCCGGACCCGGTGTTCCGGAATGCCCAGGACGGTCGCGATGCCGCCGCGCAACGTGTGCGGTGTTTGCGTCGAGGCCCACACGGTGAGTTGGCCGGTATGCGCATCGTAGGCTGCGGCGGCAGCTCTCGGCTCGAGGAACGCGGCGTGCACCCGTTGGTTCACGAGCTCGAGCTCGACGATGGCGTCGGCGCGATGGAATGCGTCGTCGACGTCACCGTGCTCGTGTTCCCAGGCGAAGGCGACGTTGTCCGGCCAATCGGGATGGAGGAGCGGTGCGGTCGGCTGCAGCGATGCCTCCGGGTCGACGACGGCGGGGAGCTCCTCGTACTCCACGAGCACCTCGGCGGCGGCGTCGGCCGCCGCGGCGCGAGTCTCGGCCAGGATCGCCACCACTCCTTCTCCCACGTAGCGGACGTGGTCGACCGCGAGCGGATACCGGCGTTGCGGTCTGGCCGCAGCGGATTGCGGCGGCGTCGGGAATGGCGCGAGCCACTCGACCAGGTCGCGACCGGTGCACGCCGTGACGAAGCCCGGCACCGCTTCGGCTGCACCGCAGTCGATCCGGCGAATCGCGGCGTGCGGATACGGACTCCGCACGATCGCGAGGTAGAGGGCGCCGTCGAGATGGATGTCGTCCGTGAACGTGGCGAGCCCGCGAAGATAGCGCTCGTCTTCCAGTCGTCGGATGCTGCGACCGAGATACCGGCCCTCCGTCACGCTCGTCCCCCTCCGTAGACCCGACCCAGAGGATAGTCTAGTGAGCGAGCGTGACTGCCGGAAGGGACGCGTCCAGAATACACGGAAGGAGCGTTCAGCCGGTCGAGCGAGCGCGGAGCCAGTCGCGGAGGATCCGCTCGTCGTGCGGGAAGGCGAGGGGCGGTAGAGCATCGAGCGCGAACCAGTGGACGGCCTGGCTTTCCTCGCTCGTTCGGAGGACACCACCGCGTGGTTGACCCTCGTAGACGACAAGGACGACGGGTTCGCCGTGACGCGAGTAGACGCCGACCAGCCGGAGGAGGCCGACCTCGAGGCCGGTCTCCTCCAGCACCTCGCGTCGCGCCGCTGTCTCCAGTTCCTCGCCGCGCTCGACGAATCCGGACGGAAAGCTCCAGAGTCCGAGCCCGGGTTCGATCGCCCGTTGCTGGAGGAGGATCCGGTCACCGCTCGCCACGATGACAGCGACCGCCAGCTTGGGGTCGCTGAAGTAGGCGCGCTGGCAGCAGGGGCAGTACGGGCGCTCCCGCCCAGCGACGATGCGTCGCTCGAGTGAGGCACGGCAATAGGGGCAGTAGCGGATATCCTCGTCGAGGTTCGGTGTCATCGCTGGACCTGCCGCTCGCGACAGATCCGCCGCGCGCGCTCGACGTCTTCCGGTGTATCGAGGTCGAGCGGCGCCGAGCGGTCCGTGCAGTCGCATTCCACGAGTTCGTCGGCGTGGCGCTGGAACAGCGGCCGTGCGCCGGTGTCGCCGGTGAGCGCGGCGAGTTCCTCGAAGAGCGGGCGCGCGATGAGCACGGGATTGCCGGGGCCGTCGGCGTAACGGGGCCGGACGATCGGTGCCCCGGTGCGTTCGAACAGCTCGATCAGTCGCTCGATCGTCGAGCGGTCGACGAACGGTTGATCGCCCAGGACGAAGACCACGGCGTCGCTGTCCGGCGGGAGCGCGGCGATGGCGGCACGGACCGAGGAACTCTGTCCCTCGGCGGCCTGCTCGTTGACGACGACCCGGTACCCGGTAGTATCGAGTCCGGCAAGCGCGCGGGCGACCTCGGGGTTCACGACCAAGATCAACGGTTCAAAACCGGTATGCCGGAGCGCGTCGAGCACGTGCTGCAAAGCCGGCTTGCCGCACAGGTCGACGAACTGCTTGGCGACGCCGAGTCGGCGGGAGAAGCCAGCTGCCAGGACGACAGCGGCGATCCGGGACACTGGCGCCGTCCCTCCCCGGGCGTCAGCCACCCTCGCCGGAGGCGACGGCGGGCTCCGACTTCGCTGGCCGCAGCGGTTGACCGATGCGGCCACGGCGCACCGCGATGATCTCGGCCAGTATGCTCACCGCGATTTCGGCCGGTGTCTTTGCCCCGATATCGATACCGATCGGTGCGTGGATGCGCGCGAGTTCCTCGTCGCTGAAACCGGCGCGGCGGAGCCGCTCCAATCGCTGCTGGCTCGTCTTGCGGCTGCCGATCGCGCCGATGTAGCCGGCACGCGAACGCAGGGCGACGTGCAGCGCCGGATCTTCGAACTTCTCGTCGTGCGCGAGGATGACGATGTCCGTCTGCGGCGTGATCTTGATCTGCGACAGCGCCTCGTCGGGCCAGGCCACGATCAGCTGGTCGGCGTGCGGGAAGCGTTCCCGGGTCGCGAAGAATTCGCGCGCGTCGATCACCGTGGTACGGTAGCCGAGCTCCTTGGCCATCGCGACCAGTGGAATCGCGATGTGCACGGCGCCGATCACGACGAGGTGGCGCGGCGGCAGGTGCGCTTCGAGGAACACCTCGACCTCCCGGCCATCCGGAAGGCGATAGGTGCGAGCGGCTGCTTCGCCGCTGGCCAAGAAGGTCTCCGCGTCGGCGCGCACGGCGGAGTCCAGTTCGGGCGCGCCGAGCGAACCGACGGTCTGACCGTCCTCGAAGACCAGCATCTTCCTGCCCGCGAGCTCGCCGCTCACGGCCGTCGCGCTGACGACCGCCTCTTCGTCGTGGATCGCGCGTCGCAGGGCCTCGAACACTTCACCGTTCATGGCTGTCTCACCAACGGCTCGACGAACACATCGATGGTTCCACCGCAGCTCAGTCCGACGTCCCAGGCCTGCTCGTCGGAGATCCCGTACCGGACCAGTCGCGGCTGCCCGGTCTCGAGGACCTCGAGGGCGACCTCGAACACCGCGCCCTCGACGCATCCGCCACTGACCGAGCCCGCCATTTTCCCGGATCGAGTGACCGCCATCTTGGCGCCGACCGGTCGCGGCGACGACCCGATGGCGCGCACGACCGTCGCGAGCGCGATCTCTTCGCCTTCGTCCATCCAACGCTCGATTTCCGGCAAGATATCACGCATGCTCGTCCTCCTTCAGGCAGCGGGAGCCTCGGGAAGCACGGCATGCTGGCGCCGCACCGGGCGCTTCTGATCGATCCGGCTCAGGTGCTTCGCCAGTGCCTCGAGGCTCGCGAAGTTGTGGATCGGCATGAAGTCGTCGATGTAGGGTAAGGCAGCTTGCATGCCGCGCGTCAGCGGCTCGTACCGTGGCGAGCCGAGCAACGGGTTCAACCAGATCAAGCGATAGCAGGACCGCTGCAGGCGCGCCATCTCGCGCGCGAGGAGCTCGGGATCGCCCCGGTCCCATCCGTCGCTGATGATGAGGACGACCGCACCGTTGCGGAGAACGCGGCGCGCCCACTCCTGGTTGAAGGTCTGGAGCGATTGACCGATCCGCGTGCCGCCGGACCAGTCCTGGACCTCTCGCGCGACGCGCCGCATCGCCTCGTCGATGTCCTGGTGCTTGAGGAGCCGCGTGACGCGCGTCAGGCGCGTTCCGAAGACGAACGCCTCGACCTTCGCCATGCCGTTCTCGATGGCATAGATGAACTGGAGCAGAATGCGACTGTACCGGTCCATCGAACCGCTGACATCGCAGATGACGACCAACTGGCGCGGCTTCGTCTTGGTCTGGCGCCGCGCGATCGTCAGCGGCACGCCGCCGGTCTGCAGGGAACGGCGCATGGTGCGGCGTGGATCGAGGAACCGTCCCTTGGGCGAGGCGACCTTGCGGCGCGAGCGGCGTCGGCCGATTTCCCACGTCAGCTGTTGCATGAAGCGCCGGATCTGCGCGAGTTCCTCCTCGGTGAAGTCCGCGAAGTCCTTCTCGCGCAGCACCTCGGCCGGGCTGTAGCTGAAGGCGTCGGCGAGCGACTCGTCCTCGCTCGCTTCCCCCTCTTCCGCCTCGTCGACAGCCTCGATCGCTTCCAGCCGTCGCCCGCGCGTCCCCTCGATCGTCGCGCCGTCGGTCTCGTCGGCTTCCTCACCCTCCTCCGGAGCGAGCTCGATCAGATCGTCCGGCTCCGCTTGCTGGAGGAGGCCATCGGTGAGCTCCGGCTTGGCTCGCCAGTACAGGTCGAACAGCCGGTCGAACACCGACATGTCGTCCTTGTGCGTGACGAGACACGCCCGCGCCGCCTCCCGGAACTCCTCGCGCCGGCTGATGTCGATATGCTCGATCGCGCGCACGAAGTCCATCGCCTGCCCGGTCGTCGTCTTGACACCGGCTCGTCGCAGCAGGCGCGCGAAAGCGAGCGCGCGCTGGGCGAAGTTCATCGTCGCCGTCATGGTTCCGTACCTCTAGCAGCCCGAGCGGGCCGTCATTGCGCATCTTGGGTCGCCGCTGCGACCAGTTCCTCCAGGCGCTTCCTGCGGATGTGCTGGAGATCCTCCTGGTGCTTGAGGATGGCACCGAGCGTGGCCGAGGCGATTTCGACGCTGAGCTGACTCTGGTTGAGCGCGAGCAAGGCAGCGGCCCAGTCCAGCGTCTCGGCGACCCCCGGCAGCTTGTAGAGATCCTCGCGCCGCAGCGCCTGGATGAAGCGGGCGACCTGGAGCGCCAACCGCTCCGGGATCCCCGGTAGCTTGACGCGCAGGATTTCGAACTCTTTCTCCAGCGTCGGATAGTCGATCCAGTGGTAGAGACAGCGCCGCTTCAAGGCGTCGTGCAACTCGCGCGTCCGGTTCGACGTGATGATCACGTACGGCGGATGCTCGGCGCGGATCGTCCCGATCTCCGGGATCGTGATCTGAAAATCCGAGAGGAGCTCGAGGAGGAACGCCTCGAATTCCTCGTCGGCTCGGTCGATCTCGTCGATCAGGAGCACCGCTGGCTTACCGCGGTGCCGGATCGCCTTGAGGAGCGGACGTTCGATCAGGAACTCCTCGCTGAAGATCTCGTGCATCGCGGTGTCCCAGCCGATCTGCTGGTCCTCCAGCAGTCGGATGGCCAACATCTGCCGCGGGTAGTTCCACTCGTACACCGCGTGGTTGACGTCGAGCCCCTCGTAGCACTGGAGGCGGATCAGGTCGGTGTCGAGCACCTGCGCCAGGACCTTGGCGACCTCCGTCTTACCGACTCCGGCCTCCCCTTCGAGCAGCAACGGCTTGGGAAGCTTCAGCGCCAGGTAGATCGCCGTCGCCAAGCTCGTATCGCACACATAACGGTGCGCAGCGAGAGCCCGCTGCACTGCCTCGACCGATGTCAACTCAGTAACCGTCACGGTTCACCTCGACCTTTCTGACATGCCGTTCACGAAGTATAGCAAAACGACCGCTCTCGTAAGCGGCCTGCGCCCGGGGGAATCCCCCCGGGCGCGATCGGCACCGATCTGGATCGCTTCTCAACCGCGCGCGCGTTCGACCGCCCGCGTCAGAGCGCGCTTGGTGAAGACGCGAGTCAAGTGGGCGCGGTACTCCTCGCTGGCGAAGATGTCGCTGTTGAAGTTCATACCCTCGCTAGCCAGCTGGCTCGCTGCTTCGATCGCCTCGGCCGTCGGCTCCTTGCCGACCAGCGCTTGCTCGACGTTCTCGCGACGCACGGCGTAGGGGCCAGCACCGGTCACGCCGACGCGCACGGCGCTCACTTTGCCGTCCTCGCCCAGGGGGACGACGGCAGCGACGCCGACGACCGCGTATCCCGACGCCGGATTCGCGAACTTCTGGTAGGACATACCGGTCCGGGCCGGCGGCTTGGGAATCGCGATTTCGGTCAGGATCTCGTTGGCCTGCAGTGCGGTCGTGAAGAGATCGACGAAGAACTGGTCGGCCGGGATGGTCCGCTCGCCATTCGGCCCGACCGCCTTGAGTTCGGCCCCGAGAGCCAGCACGACTGCCGGCAGGTCGGCTGCCGGATCAGCGTGGGCGAGCGAGCCGCCGATCGTCCCCATGTTGCGCACCTGGAGGTCACCGATCACGTCGATCGCCTCGGGGAGGATCGGCAATACCCGCTGCACGAGGTCCGATCGCCGGATGTCGTCGTACCGCGTCATCGCGCCGATGACGATACGGTCGCCGGCATCGCGGATACCGGCGAGCTCCGGAATGCGGGAAATGTCGATCAGCGCCGACGGCGTGGCGAGTCGGAGCTTCATCGCGGGGATGAGGCTGTGGCCGCCCGCCAGCAGCTTGGCGTCGGGATTCTCGACCAACAGCTTCAGCGCCTCCTGCACCGAACCAGCTCGGTAATACGTGAACGTGCTCGGGTACATCGTCCGCTCCCCTTCCGTATCGTCTGCCTACGGAACCCGCACGCTCCAGTCCCTGGCAACCACCGGTCAGGCTGACCGCTCGCGCACCGCTCGCCAGATGCGCTCGGGCGTGAGCGGCATGTCGATGTGCTCGATGCCGAACGGCGCGAGCGCATCGATCACCGCATTGACGACCGCCGGCGTCGACGCGATCGTCCCGGTTTCGCCAGCGCCCTTAACGCCCATCGGGTTGACCGGGGTCGGCGTCACCGTGCGGTCGACGGTGAACGCTGGCAACATGCTCGCCTTCGGGATCGCGTAATCCATCAGCGAGGCGGTCAAGAGTTGGCCGTTCTGGTCGTAGGCGGCGAACTCGTAGACCGCTTGGGCCAGCCCTTGCGCGATGCCGCCGTGCACTTGCCCGTCGACGATCATCGGGTTGATCACGTTCCCCACGTCGTCGACCGCGACGTACTCCAGGAAGTCGACCTTCCCCGTCTCCGGGTCGACTTCGACAACGCAGATATGGCAACCGAACGGGAACGTGTTGTTGACCGGGTCGAAGAAGTGCGTCGCCTCGAGACCGGGTTCGATGTCGCGGGGGAGCTTCCAGGCGAGGTAGGCCTGCAGGGCGACCTCCTGGAAGGTCATGCCGCGATCCGGCGCCCCCTTGACGAAGAAACGCCCGTTCTCGAAGGCGAGGTCTTCCGGCGAGACCTCGAGGAGGTGCGCCGCGATGCGCTGCGCCTTCTCCTTGACCTTCCGGCAAGCATGGACGAGGGCCGCGCCACCGACAGCGGTGCTGCGGCTCCCGTACGTACCCATACCGAACGGAACCATCTCGGTATCGCCGTGGACGATCTCGACGTCCTCGAAGGGGACGCCGAGTTCATCGGCGACGAGTTGCGCGAAGGTCGTTTCCTCGCCCTGCCCGTGCGGATTCGATCCGGTGAAGACTGTCACCTTCCCCGTCGGGTGGACGCGCACCGTCGCGCTCTCCCAGAGGCCTCCCTGGAAGCCCATGGCCCCCGCTGCCTGGGAGGGAGCCAGACCGCAGACCTCGACGTAGGTCGAGAAGCCGATCCCGATATAGCGCCCGCGCTGGCGCAGTTCGGCTTGCTGCTGGCGCAGAGTGCGATAGTCTACCAGCTCCAGCGCGCGGTCGAGCGTCGCCTCGTAATCGCCGCTGTCGTACTGGAGACCGGTGGGGGTCGTGTACGGGAACTTGTCCTTCGGGATGAAGTTCTTCCGGCGGATTTCGGTCGGATCCATCCCGAGCTCGCGGGCGAGGATATCGATCATGCGCTCGAGGAGATACGTCGCCTCCGGTCGTCCGGCACCGCGGTAAGCGTCGGTCGGCGTCGTGTTGGTGAGGACGCCGTACACGTCGCAGTGGACCACCGGAATCGCGTAGGCGCCTTGCAGCATCAGACCGAACAGCCACGTCGGCACGCCCGGCGCGGCGGTCGAGAGATACGCCCCCATGTTGGCGTAGGCCCGGACGCGGACAGCGGTGATCGTGCCGTCGCGCTTGGCCGCGATGTCGACGTACTGGATGTGGTCGCGGCCGTGGATCGTCGCCACGTAGTTCTCCTGGCGGGTTTCGATCCACTTGATCGGCCGCCCGAGTTCCTTGCTGATAGCGGCGGCGATCATCTCGCCGGCGTACATCGGGATCTTGCTTCCGAAACCGCCGCCGACGTCGGTCGCGATGACGCGGATCTGCGTTTCGGGGAGCCCAGTGACGGCAGAAAGCAGGAGCCGGTGCACGTGCGGGTTCTGGCTCGTGCACCAGATGGTGAGCTCGCCGGTACCAGGGTTGAAGGCTGCCAGCGCCCCGCGTGGCTCCATTGCCGTCGGGATGAGGCGGTGGTTGACGAGCCGGCGCGAGAGCCGTACTTCGGCTGCGTTCCAGGCCGCGTCGAAGTCGCCGGCGTGCAGCTTCCAGTGGAACGCCAGGTTGTTCGGCACTTCGTCGTAGAGCTGCGGCGCACCGGGTTCGAGCGCCTTCTCCTGGTCGACGACGGCCGGGAGCGGCTCGTACTCGACGTCGATCGCGTCGACAGCGTCCTGCGCGATGTACCGGTTCTCGGCGACGACGACCGCCACCGCGTCGCCGACGTACCGCACCTTGTCGACAGCGACCGCGCGATAGGGCGGAACCTTGAGATCGCTGTCCGGAATCAGCCAGGCGCAGGGTACCGGTGCGAGCTTGTCCGCGAGATCCTGGCCGGTGTAGACCGCCACGACACCGCGCATCGCCCGCGCCTTGCTCGTATCGATGCGGACGATGCGCGCGTGTGCATGCGGACTGCGCTTGATCGCCATGACGAGCGTTCCCGGGAGCCGAACGTGGTCGGTGAAGTTCCCGCGACCGGTGATCAGCCGCGGATCCTCGCGCCGCTTGACTGCTGCTCCGAACAACTTGGTGACGGCCATGGCTCCCTCCTTCGCTGCGAGGTGCCCGGAAAGCAGCCGCTCGACCCGAACCCCTGGTCAGCTACCGCTGCGCATCTTCTCCGCAGCGTACTGGATGGCGCGTACGATGTTCTGATACCCGGTGCAGCGGCAGAGATTCCCCTCGATCGCGTGGCGAATCTCTTCCTCCGTCGGGTTGGGATTCCGCTGCAGGAAGTCGACGGCCGTCATGATCATCCCCGGTGTGCAGTAGCCGCACTGGAGCCCGTGCTTCTCCCAGAAGCCCTCCTGGACAGGGTGCAGTTGCCCGTCGCGCGCCAAACCCTCGATCGTCGTGATCTCGGCACCGTCAGCCTGGACGGCGAAGATGGTGCAGGACTTGACCGCCTTGCCGTTCATTAGGACCGTACAGGCCCCGCACTGGCTGGTATCGCAGCCGATGTGCGTCCCGGTCAGGTTCAAGACGTCGCGGAGGTAGTGCACCAGCAGCAGCCGTGGCTCAACGTCGTGGGTATACGTCACGCCGTTCACGGTCACCGTGATCTGCATCCGACCGCTCCTTTCCCCATACGAGAGATTCCGACCATCCACCCGCGTTCCTACGCTCCCGCACCCATTTGACGCTCGATGCAAGAGAAGAACTGCTCGATCATCCGCTTGGCGACTCCACCGAGCATCCGCTGGGCGACGCCAGCGAACGGTCCACCCAGCTCGACGTCGCCCTCGTAGAGAATCTCCGTGGTGCCGTCGTCGATAGCACGCAAGACCACGGAGCCGTTCCCACGGGCGAAGCCGGGCTTGCCCTGCCCCTCGATCGCCATGCGGTACGACTCCGGGGGGTTGATGTCGGATAGCTGTACCTTCCCCGTGAAGGTCCCCTTGACCGGACCGATCGCGACCGTCATCGCCATCTCGTACTGGTCCGGTGCGACTTGGTTGAGGTTCTCGACACCGGGCAGACAGTTCGCGATGGCCTGGGGATCGGTCAGGCGCGAGAAGACCGCATCGCGGGCCGCTTTGATCGTGTACGAGCCTGAGATTTTCACCCTCGCTCCCTTCCCTGCTGAACGAACGCCCCCGAGTCACCCACCGGGCCGCTCCTCGCCCGGCTCTCGCCGCTTCCATGGACGGATGATCGTCCCCGCGGTGGCACGATCGGAACGACTCGGCGGGTTCCTGGCATCCAACCTCATCATACGGCCGATCTTGAGGACGGTCAAGAGGTGAGGGGCCTCGCTCGCCGTCGGCAGCGGGACGTTCGGCCCATCGCTCACCAACCGAAGGGGATGTTCCGGCGAGGATTGAGCATGGGATAGATCGGACGGGCGAGCAGGTGCGCGCACCGTCGCCAGAGCGTCCGCAGCTCCTCGGGTTCGAGATAGCGGGACAAGACGCGCTCGACCACGGAGCGATGGCGGAGCAGGCGCTCGAGATCGCGGAGAAGGTGACTCGGGATCGTCTCGCCGCAGAAGTCCCAGAGGATCGTGCGCAGCTTCGGATCGACGTGGAAGGTCAAGCCGTGGTCGATGCCCCAGAGGCGGTGGTCGTACCGACCACGGAACAGATGGCTCGCCTTCCGATCGGCGTTGTTGGTGATGAGATCGAACAGCGCGATGCGTTGGAGCTGCGGTCGCAGTTCGGTCCCGCGCAGCGGCTGGTCGTCCGGTTCGATGTACAGCTGTACCGTGCCGATACCGTACGGACCGTCGCGGATGACCGTCGGCGGGATGAACGTCCAGCCGAGCATGCGGCTCAGGAGATAGCTCGCGTACTCTCGCCGGTAGAGGGTACCGGACGGGAAATCCCAGAGCGGCGCTTCGCCCCGCGCCGGCTTGTAGATGCCGATCAGATCGGGGACGAAACGTTGTTCCAGCACGACCGCGAACGTGCCGTTCGTCCCCCAGGGGACGAGTTCCATGTGCACGATCGCTCCCTCCCGCAGCGCACGGAGGAGCGTGCGAACGTGCTGTGGACCGTGTGCCGTCGAGAGGATGTGCCGCGTCGTTCGCTGATCGGCCCGTTCGATCGCCATAGGGTATCCGCCGTACCAGGGTACCGAGACTGGCGAGAGCTTCCTAACGATAGCACATGCCTGCGGCTGGTTGCCGATCGCTGCGAAAGGGTACGATTAGCCGTGCATGTCGGCCCTCGGCAACGCTGATGGCCGCGCGAGCGGTCCGCATCCTTCCGAGGTGGCCTGCAATCGGGTGGGCGAGGAGCGAACGGTGCAGTCGATCGTCACGAACGGGCGAACGGACAGGGAGGGGCGCTGGTGAAGGTTACGGTCGAACGTCTGCCGCAGAGCACCGTACGGCTCGATATCGCGGCGGACCCGGAGGAGTTCGAGGAGGCGTTCGAGCGGGCGTTCCGGCGTATCGCCCAGCGCGTGCAGGTACCGGGCTTCCGGCCGGGACGAGCGCCGCGCGCGCTGGTCGAGCGGCGGGTCGGACGCGAGGCGATCGTCGCGGAAGCCCAACGCGAGTTGATGGATCGGCTGTACCGGGAGGCGCTCCAGCAGCACGAGCTGGTACCCGTCTCCGATCCCGTGGTCGAGATCTATCAGGACGAACCGCTGGCGTTCCGCGTCGAGGTCCAGGTCTATCCGCACGCGGAACTCGACGGCTATCGCGAGATCCGTGTCGAGCCGCGCGAGGTGACCGTGACCGACGCGGAGATCGACGAGGTGATCGAGCAGCTGCGGCGGAATCAGGCGGTCTGGCGCGCTCCGGCCGAGCCGCGTCGGCCGCAAGACGGCGACCAGGTGGTCGTCGACATCGAGGCCTCCGAGGGCGACCAGCCCTACCAGGAACCGTTGCGCAATGCCACCTTCGTGCTCGGCGAGAGCAATCTGTTCGCGGAGATCGATCAGGCGATCCGCTCGTTGTTGCCGGGCGAGGAAGCGGAGTTCGACATCGCCTTCCCGGAGGACGACGAGCGGGTCAGTCCGGAGCTCCGGGGCAAGACCCTGCACTATCGGGTCAAGTTGCACGAGGTGAAGGAGCGAGAACTCCCGGAACTCGACGACGCGTTCGCTCAGTCGCTCGGCGCCGACTCGCTCGCGGACCTGCGCGAGCGGATCCGGCGCGACCTGCTCCGGCAGAAAGCGCAGGCCGCGCGGGCCGAAGTGCTGCAGACCGCGGTCGAGCGGCTGGTCGAGATCGCCGCACTCGAGATTCCGCCCGCGCTCGTCGAGCGTCAGGTCCGGGCCGACATCGAGCGGTTGCGCGAGCGCTTGCGGCAACAGGGGACGAGCCTCGAGGAATACCTGCGCTTCCAGGGGAAGACGCTCGACGAGTTCGCCGAGGAGCTCCGGCCGGAGGCGGAAGCGCGCCTGCGCCGCTACTTCGTGCTCGAGGCCTTCGCCGAGGCCGAGGGAATCCAGGTCAGCGAGGAGGAACTCGAAGCTGAGATCGAACGGCTGGCGATGGCGAGCGGGCGACCGGACGAGTACCGGGCGTTCTACAACGCTCCCTCCATCCGTAGCTATCTGGCTGACGAGCTCCACGAGCGCAAGGTCAGTGAGCGTCTGTTGGAGCTGGTGACCGAGGGACGAGGTGCGGTGGTCGGAGAGGCCGCAACGCTGCTGACCGAGGAGGGGGCACCGGCGGAGGCCGGCGACGAGACGGTCCCGGCGGCGAGCGAGGAGCGCGCGGAGGCCGACGCGACCGAGGGCGCGACGGAGCCGGGCGACGAACGGGCGCCGAGCGTGGCCGCCACCGCCGCGAGCGAACACGACGCAGCCGAAGAAGCCGAACGAGGTTGAACGGGGAGGCACCATGGAGCGCGACATCCGACCCGAACTGGTCATCCCGATGGTCATCGAAACGACGAGCCGCGGCGAGCGCGCGTACGACATCTACTCGCGGCTCCTGCGCGACCGCATCATCTTCCTGGGGACGCCGATCGACGATCAGGTGGCGAATGCGGTCATCGCGCAGATGCTCTTCCTCGCGCACGAGAATCCGGAAGCCGACATCAAGCTCTACATCAACAGTCCGGGCGGTCTCGTGTACGCGGGGCTGGCGATCTACGACACCATGCAGATGATCGAGCCGGACGTGGCGACCTACTGCATCGGACTCGGCGCGAGCATGGCGGCGGTGCTGCTCGCGGCCGGAGCCAAGGGGAAGCGCTTCGCGCTGCCGCACTCGCGTGTCCTGATCCATCAGGGAACCTCCGGCTTCCGGGGTTCCGTGCCGGATATTGAGATCCAGGCCCGCGAGACGTTGAATCTCACGACGATGCTGACGGAACTCCTGGCCTTCCACACCGGTCAGCCGTTCGAGCGCGTGAAGCGCGACACCGAGCGCGACTATTTCATGAGCGCCTACGAGGCGAAGGAATACGGTATCGTTGACCACGTGCTGGAGCCGGTGAAACTACAGCGCACCTCGTAGACCGGTGCGGTGGAGAAGGGACGATGGGAATGACCACGCGTGGGGGACGGGTCTTCTACCGCTGTTCGTTCTGCGGCAAGAGCCAGGAAGAGGTCCGACGGCTCATCGCTGGCCCGAACGGCGTCTTCATTTGCGACGAGTGCGTGCAGTTGTGCCAGGAAATCATCCAGGAAGAAGCGCCGCAGCAGCGTTCTGCCCCCGCGCTGACGCAGATCCCTACGCCGAAGCAGCTGTACGAGCAGCTCAGCCAGTACGTCATCGGCCAGGAGCGCGCGAAGAAGGTCCTTTCGGTCGCCGTCTACAACCACTACAAGCGGATCCTGTTGGGCGATCAGGGTGACGTCGAGCTCCAGAAGAGCAATATCCTCTTGATCGGTCCGACCGGGAGCGGCAAGACGCTGCTCGCGCAGACGCTGGCGAAGTTGCTGGACGTCCCCTTTTCGATCTCCGATGCGACGACACTCACCGAGGCCGGGTACGTCGGAGAGGACGTCGAGAACATCCTCCTGCGGCTCATCCAGGCGGCGGGGGGCGATATCCAGCGCGCGCAGATGGGAATCATCTACATCGACGAGATCGACAAGATCGCGCGCAAGAGCGACAGCCCCTCCATCACCCGCGACGTGTCCGGCGAGGGTGTCCAGCAAGCCTTGCTCAAAATTCTCGAGGGAACGATCGCCAACGTTCCGCCCCACGGTGGTCGCAAGCACCCGCACCAGGAGTACATCCAGATTGACACGAAGAACATCCTCTTCATCTGCGGCGGCGCCTTCGAGGGGCTCGACGAGATCGTCCGACGCCGTATCGGCAAGGACTCGACGATCGGATTCGGCAAGCGCGGTCGCCTCGACGGTCGGGAGGAGAACGTCCTCCATCAGGTGATTCCGGACGATCTCCTCAAGTTCGGCCTGATCCCCGAATTCATCGGGCGTCTCCCGGTGGTAGCGGCGCTCGATCCCTTGACGCACGACGATCTCGTGCGCATCCTGGTGGAACCGAAGAATGCATTGGTTAAGCAGTACCAGAAGATCTTCGCGATGGACAACGTGGAGTTGATCTTCACCCCGGATGCCTTGCACGCGACGGCCGATCTGGCCGAGCGCCGGGGCACCGGGGCGCGCGGCTTGCGGACCACCTTGGAAGAGGTCCTGCTCGACGTGATGTACGAGCTCCCCTCGATGCAGGGGGTCCGCAAGTGCGTCGTGACGGCCGACGTCATCTACCGCAAGCGCCCGCCACTGCTCCTGACCGCGAACGACGAGCCGATCGAGTTCCAGTACCAAGAGAGCGCCTGAGCGCGGACGCGTGCGCTCGACACCGCACCAGGCCGGCAAGACGCGGCCCGGTGCGGTGTCGGCGCTCGCGCCCTACTCCTTCTTCAAGCGGCGGTGGGGCGATCGACGCTTCTCGTACTCGAGAACATCCTGGAGATGCTCGCGATAATGTTCGTAGGTATCCGGGGCGACGAGTTCTCGGGTCAAGACCGGCGTCCGTTCGAGGAGTTCGAGCAGCTTCTCGTGCGTTTCGAGGAA
Organism: Thermomicrobium sp.; assembly: GCA_026419575.1. Lineage (GTDB taxonomy): Bacteria > Chloroflexota > Chloroflexia > Thermomicrobiales > Thermomicrobiaceae > Thermomicrobium. The sequence goes on from JANZZC010000008.1 coordinate 24,413, forward strand.
CCGATCCCACACCTCGCGCAGCGACAGGTGCTGGTTCCGCCGGATATCTTCCTCGTTGAAGGCATCGATGTCCTCGATCGTCGGTGGTTCACGGCCTTCCTCGAGCGCTTGGATGCGCTGCATCAGGATGCGTTCCCACGTGGCGATGTGGGCCATCATGTCCTTGAAGGAGTACGGTCCCCACGAGCCGGTCTCGACGATTTCATGCTCGGTGAGGCTGCGGAGCGCATTGCGGAGTTCGACCCATGCATGCTGGATATCCTGGAGGATCGCTCGTCGCTCGTTGATATCGATCGTCATCGACTCCCTCCCTGTGCCCGCAGTGCGACCATTTCCGACCGACGCTCTTCGAGCCTATCACGAACGCTGCGGGTTCGGATACTCGCAGCGAGCGCCGGTCGGATCTCGATCCCGGTCAGCTGCGGACGTTGCCGCAGGGACGAACAGAGCGGGCCGGGCCATGAGCCCGGCCCGCTCTCGCGGATCGCTCACTCGCTCCGCCGCTGCATGCCGCTGACCACGCTGATCCAGTACAGGAGGTTGAGGACGGCAGCGACCAACCCAGCGACGTAGGTCAAAGCGGCGGCATTGAGGACTTCTCGGTTCTGGTCCAGCTCGGTCCGGTCGACGATGCCCATGCTGGTCAGGGCAGCCAAGGCACGGCGGCTGGCATCGAACTCGACCGGCAGCGTGAGGAGCGCGAACAGGGTTCCACTCGCGAACAGGGCGACACCGACCCAGGCCAGACCGGTGATCCCGACGACGATGCCGGCCAGGATCATGATCCAGCCGATATTGGTGCCGAGGTTCACGACCGGCACGATCGCGGTGCGCAACTGCAAGGGAACGTACCCCTGCTGGTGCTGGATGGCGTGACCGGTCTCGTGGGCTGCGATCCCCAGCGCCGCGACCGAGCGCCCGTAGTACACCGGCTCGGAGAGTCGCACCACGCGCCGCATCGGATCGTAGTGGTCGGTGAGCTCGCCCGGCGTCACCTCCACCGGAACATCGTAGAGTCCGAAGCGGTCGAGGATCGCCCGCGCGACCTGTGCTCCGGTGAGGCCGAGCCGGTTCGGCACCTGGCCGTACTTGCCTACTGCCGATCGCACGCGCCACTGCGCGTAGAGCATGAGGAGCAACGCCGGCGCGATGAAGACGAAGTACAGTGGATCGAAGTAGAACATGGGTCCAGCCTCCATTCAGCGACCGTTCCACACCCGAGCCGCCGAGACGCTCGTCACGACCGCTCGGGTGTGCAACGATCGATATCAAGTATGGCGGAAAGGGTTCGCACCTGTCGAGGGTGCTGAGAGGCGATGAGGAGGTCCGGTGCGAGACGAGCTCGCGGTCGTCGAGGACATCATGCGCAGCGTGGTCGAGCGGTACGACGAGGCGTTCCCCCGTGTACCGGGTACGCTGCCGATCTATCGAGTCCTTGCCTACCATCTCGGTTGGATGGACGCATCGTTGCAGCCGGCCGTCTGGGCGGGCGGGAAGCGTTTTCGCCCTCTCCTCTGCCTCCGGTCCTGCGTCGCTGCTGGCAGCGAGCCCGAGCGCGCAGCCTGGATCGCCGCTGCCATCGAGCTCCTGCACAACTTCACGCTCATCCACGACGACGTCCAAGACCGGAGCGAGACGCGGCGCCATCGCCCGACGGTCTGGTCTCTGTGGGGCGACGCACAGGCGATCAACGCGGGCGACGCGCTCTTTGCCCTGAGTCAGCTCGTCGCGCTGGAGGCTGCCGGACGCCTGGAGCCTTCGCGTGGCGCCGAGCTCCTCCGGAGGTTCAACGAGACGACTCTGCGTATCGTCGAAGGGCAGGTGCTCGATCTCAGCTTCGAGGGACGCGACGCAGTCGCGTCCGACGAGTACATGGTCATGATCGAGCGGAAGACCGCGGCGCTCGTAGCGTACGCCGCCTGGGCCGGAGCGTACGTGGCCGGCGCTCCGCCGGAGCGCGCGGAGACCTTCGGCGCGTTCGGCCGTGTGCTCGGCCTCGGCTTCCAACTCCAAGACGACTATCTCGGCGTGTGGGGAGATCCGAACCTGACCGGGAAAGCGCGCGGTGACGATCTCCGGCGGCGCAAGAAGAGTCTGCCGATCGTCCTCCTGCTCGAACGCGCCAGCCCGGTCGATCGCGACCGGCTGCGGACCCTCTGGGCGGGGAGCGACGAACTCGCACCCGAAGTGGTGGAGGAAGTGTTCGGTCTCCTGGAGCGCTACGAGGTCGCGGAACGTGTCCGGGCCGCGGTCGAGCGCTACCACGAGGAGGCGCGGGCACTCTTGGAGCGCCTCGACCTGCCGTCGGAGCGCATCGAACCGCTGCGCGAGCTCGTGGCACGCCTGGTGGTGCGACAACGTTAGCGAGTCGGATTGGGCAGCAGGCTGGGCTGGGGCTCCTGCCGTTCCTGCTCCAGGAGACGCAAGGTCGCTTCGACGAGACCGTAGGCGCCGGTGACCATCATGTCGCCGAACGGCGCTGCTTCGTACCATCCGAGCGGCCGCGCCAGTGCGCGGTTCGGTCCGGTGATCGCGACGAAGGGGAAAGGAGCGGCGCGCTGATATTCGTCCGTCAGCACCGCCCCGTGGCCCCCGAGAGCGACGACCTGCGCGTGCGAGAGGGTTCCCGCACGAAGGGCTCCGACGAGTTCCGCGAGAGTTTCCGCGGTTCCCCCGCCGGTGTGGTGCTCGAAGAGCCCATAGATCCTCGTGCCGCGGAGCGCGACCGCGAACGTGTGCATGTTCCCGACGTTGACGACGACGGCTCCCTCTCCCTGGGCAGCGCGCCACACGACCGGATCGCAGAGCGCACCGAGAACCGCCGCTGGGCCGGTGTCCATGACGATGCATCCAGGTACCTGCCGCTGGACGCTGACCATCCGGAGGAGATAGGGCGGGGGCTCGAGGAACGCCAGCTGTCGCACGTCGCGCGTGCGGGCGAGGAGCTCCCGGAGGAAGCGGTAGCGGTACTCGTGCGCCTCGTGCTGCGGATCGTACCCGTGATCCTGCACCGCGATCGCCCAGATCGCGGGCGGCTCGATCTCGAAGGTCCGGAGCGCGAGTGTCAACGCCGCGGCGTCGACGTCACCCAGGCGGATCACCTCGGCTCCGAGGGGAGGCCGTTCGGTGAGCTGGATGCCGAGGGCGCGCACGCGGTCGAGATCGTTGTGCAAGGTGCGAGCGGCAGCGGGCTCCGCCGAGACGGGCAGGCCGGCGGCCAGGTGTTCCCGGACTGCCTCGCTGCTCGCCCCGCCACCCATCAAGAAGCCAGCGAGATGGAGGGGACGACCGCGGGCGGTCACGGCGCGGATGCGTGCAGCGACGACCTGCGTCTGCGACGGGAGCACGAGCTTCACGAAGTTCTCCGGGACCTGCGTGGCGTCGTAGAGGACGATGTCTTGCGTTCCCGCACCGGCATCGATCGCCAAGATGCGCACTGGATCGCTCATCGCGGACCCTCCGTGCGGTCGAGGATGGCTTCGCGCACGTAGTATCGCGGATCGTCGCAGGGCCAGCGAGGATCGCGTGCGGCCGGATCGAACTCGAGCAACACGGCCTCCGGCGGAGCGAAGAGCCGCAGCGGCAACTGCGTCTGCCCGATGCCGGTGCTGACGTAGACGAGCATACCCTTCGTCCAGAACCATCCTCGCTGGAACTGCGCGTGCGCCTTGCGCCTGACTTTGTCCAAGTACCACGCGGCGTCGAGCGGGTTGAGATGACGAGACCAGCTCAAGCGAACTTGTCCCCAGTGCGTGTGCCCGAACAGGGCGAGATCGGCCGAGCCGATGGGAAGCTCGTCCAGGACCGACGGTGCGTGGGCGAGCAGAATGCGCGGTGACGGCCCGGGAGGCGTGCAGGCCAGGCGCGCGTCATGGAGGCCGGAATACGGGTCGTCGAGCCCGAGGAGCTCCACTTGCCCGGGAAAGTCGGCTGGTCGTACGATCACCAGCTGGTTCCGGAGCACGCGAACGTCGTGCGTCTCGAGAAAGCGCACGATCATGGCCGCCGTGTCCGCACCGCGCCGGTAATCATGGTTGCCGAGGACCGCGTAGACATGGCCGAGGCCCCGCAGCTTGTCGAATGCCGCGGTTTCGAACCAGCGTCCCTGATCGAAGTAATCTCCCCCCAGCAGGACGAGGTGCGGGCGCCAAGTGCGAATCCGTTCGAGGGCGGCGATCGTCGTTCGGGACGACGGACCAGGGCCGCCGACATGGAAATCGGTCAAGAACGCGACCCGGAGGCCAGCGATCGCATCGCACCCGCGCGGCAGGGAGAGGCGTACGTGCTTGATGCGCAGACGGTACGGCTCGAGCGCCGCGGTGAGCAGTGCAGCCAGGCCCGCGCTCGCCCCGAGCGCGATGAGCCGACGCGCGAAGCGCTCTCGGTCGAACACGGTGTCAACCCTTCGAACATCTGTTCCAGGTATACTATCGACGACATCGTCGCGGTGCCCTGCAGGGGGCACGGTCGCAGGGAGTGTACCAGTGCGTCAGCAGCGGAGATCGGTCGGCCGGACGGCCATCACGCAGGCGATGGAGGACTACCTGAAAGTCATCTTCGCCCTGGAGCGTGAGGAGGGGCGGGTGACGACCCAGTCGATCGCGGCACGGCTCGGTGTGCAGAGCCCCTCGGTGACCAACATGCTGAAGCGGATGGCGGCGTTACAGCTCGTCGAGCACCAGCCGTACCGGGGAGTGCGGCTGACCGAGCGGGGCCGTGACGTCGCGCTCGAGGTGATCCGGCATCACCGGTTGTTGGAGTCGTTCTTGGCGGAGGTGCTCCAGTACCCCTGGGAAGCGTTGCACGAGGAAGCCGATCGGCTCGAGCATGGACTCTCCGAGGAGCTCGAGTCCTGGATCGACGCGCGACTCGGCTATCCCACCGCCGATCCGCACGGGCATCCGATCCCGCGCAGCGACGGTTCCCTGCCCGAGCGCCCCTGCGTCCGGCTCGAGGACGTCGCACCCGGCGAAGCGGTCGAGGTGCTTCATGTCGCCGACCATGACCGTGATCAGTTGCGGTATCTCGCCGAGCTGGGGATCCGACCCGGCATCCGGGTCGAGGTGCTCGAACGCCTTCCCTTCGAGGGACCGCTTCGGATTCGTGTGGGGGAGCGAGAACATTACGTCGGGCGGATGCTCTCGCGATCGGTGTTCGTCTCGGCGAATCCGCGGCGTACCGAGGCTGCCGAGACGGGGGAGGAGGCGGTGAGGGCGGACCCGATGGACCGTACGCGGTCGGACTGTGGCCACTGACGAGGGAGAGGGGCAGGCGCCCGATGCCACGGTACCGGTGGCGTGAGCCCGAACCAGTGCCCGACTGGGCGTTGTCGTTGGCCGAGCACCCTCTGGTCGCTGCCCTTCTCTACCGGCGTGGCATCCGCGATCGGGAGACCGCGCGCAGCTTCCTTTCCCCGAATCTGCGTGACGTGCCGTCCCCGGACGGGTTGCCCGAGTTGTCCCGAGCTGTCGCGCTCGTCGAGCAGGTGCGGACGAGTCCGCGACCGGTCGTGGTCTTCGGTGACTACGACGTCGACGGTTTGACGGCGACGACCCTCCTCGTCGAAGCGTTCCGTCTGCTGGGGCTGCGCGTCGTGCCGATCGTCCCGCATCGCCTTCGTGACGGCTACGGCTTCCGGGAGCAGCACGTCCCGTACGTCATCGACGCGCGGCCGAGTCTCCTGGTCACGGTCGATTGCGGCACCGGTGATTGGGACGCGCTGGCGGCTGTCCAGCGAGCCGGCATTCCGGTCATCGTCCTGGATCACCACGACGTCCACCGATTCGATTGGCCGAGCGAACTCGTCTTCGTCTCGGCGAAGCGACCGGACGCCCCGGAGGCGTTCCGCACGCTCGCCGCTGTGGGGGTCGCGTACCAGTTCGCCCGGGCGCTCGTCGGCGAGACGAGCGCCGAGCGATGGTTGCCGCTCGTCGCGCTGGGCACTGTCGCTGATGTGGTGCCGCTGGTCGGCCAGAACCGGGTGTTCGTCGCGCTCGGCCTGCAGCGGTTCTGGCAGGACGCGCCTTTAGGCCTGCGGATACTCGCACTCGAGGCCGGTCTACGACCGGAGAGTCAGCGAGCGCTCTCGGCCTGGCATTGCGGATACGTTCTCGGTCCGCGGCTCAACGCCGCCGGTCGCATGGACGATCCGCGGTTCGCCCTGGAACTCCTGCTCACTGACGAGCCAGCCCGTGCACGTGAACTGGCCGAGCGACTGTCGCGCCTCAACGCGGAGCGGCAGCGAGCGATCGAAACGATGCTCCAGGAGGCGGAGCAGCGCCTGCGGGCGCGTGGAACGCTGCCGCCGGTGCTCGTCCTGGCGGACGAGGCGTGGCACGTCGGGTTGGTGGGCCTCGCAGCGAGCAAGCTCGTCGGTCGGTACGCCCGACCGGTCGTGCTCCTGTCGCGCGAAGCGGAAGTCAGCCGGGGTTCGGCCCGCAGCGTCGACGGTTTCGACATTTCCGCCGCGCTCGAGCGCTGCCGCGATCTCCTGCTCGACCACGGTGGGCACAGTGCGGCAGCTGGACTGACGCTCCCGACCGATCGGATCGCGGAACTCGAGGCCCGGCTTCTCGACCTCGCCTGGTCGGTGTTCGGGGCGGATGGGCCGGCGCTACCGCTCGATCTCGACCTGGAGCTGCGCCCGTATCAGGTGTCGCTCGAGACAGCGTCGCTCCTCGCGTGCCTGGAGCCGTTCGGGCACGGCAACCCGGTTCCTCGTTGCGTGCTGCGGAACGTACAGCCGGTCAACCCGGTGCGCACGCAGGACGGAAAGCACCTCCGATTCACCGTGGTGGCGCGGGACGGAACGGTCCGTCCGGCCGTGTGGTTCGACGGCGGGGCGGAACTCGAGCGGGTCCGTGGGTCGACGCGCATCGACGTGGCGTTCACGCTCCGCCGGAATGTCTGGAACGGTACGGAGCAGATCGAACTCGACGTGATCGATATTCGGCCGGCTCAGCGATGACCGGGAGCACGGACGGCTCGCTGCGCGGCGACGGTCCGATCGACCTTCAAAGACCGCGCACGATGTTGACCAGGGCTCGGACACGGTGCTCGTCGACCGGGTTGTGGACAAGGCCGTCGACCTTCGCCCACGTCCCGACGATCGCGCCGCTGGCCAGGGAAACGAAGCGCCGCACGTTCTCGGCGGTGACGCCGCTTCCGACGAGCACCGGCACGCCAGGGAGTACCTGCCCGAGGCGCGCGAGCTCGGCGGGGTCGGGTGGACGGCCGGTTGCCGGTCCAGTGACGATCAGCGCATCGGCGAGTCCCCGCTCAACGGTGTCGCGAGCGACCTCCTCGAGCGGGACGGGCGCGAGCGGAACCGCATGCTTGACGAGTACATCGGCCCAGATCTGCACCGTGGCACCGAGCATCGTGCGGTAGCGGAGCGTCTCGTCCGCTCGGCCTTCGACGATCCCCTGATCGGTGAGCATGGCGCCGACGTGGACGTTGACACGGATGAATCCGGCACCGGTCATGGCGGCGATGGCGAGCGCGGCCCGAGCGTCGTTCCGGAGCACGTTGACGCCGACGGGAAGTCCAGTGGCGCGCTGGATCGCGTCGACGACGAGGGTCATGGCCGCGACCACGTGCGGCTCGACCGCATCCTTGCGGAACGGCACGTCGCCGAAGTTCTCGACGAGCAGCGCGTCGATGCCGCCGCGGGCGTACGCCTCCGCATCGCGGAGCGCACGATCTCGGACCTCAGCGAAGTGCCGAGCTCGCGGGCTCCCAGGCAGCGGGAGCAGATGGACCACCCCGACGAGTGCGAACCGTTCGTTCGAGGCGAAGACCTGTGTCATGTCCACTCGGCCTTGCACGCGGACTTCCTGGGCGCTCCGCGAAGAGCATACTTCAAGCGTGCGCGACCGCGGAGTCGTCGATGGCGGAAGGCCACGAGCGAACGATGACCATACACGAGTTGGCTGAACGTGCCGGCGTGCCGCCGCGGCGGATCCGCTACTACGTGGCGCGCGGACTGTTACCGCCGCCCGAGGGACGGGGGCCGACCGCGCGCTACGGACCGGAGCACCTTCGGCGCCTGCAGCTCATCCGCGAGCTCCGTGAGCGCCGATTGGGCCTCGACGACATCCGCGAGCGGCTGCAGCAGCACCGTGGCGATGCCGAACGGGAGTGCACGCTCTGGTACCAGTGGGAAATCGTGCCCGGCGTCCTGCTGTGGACGCGAGCCGATCTGCCGGAGCGCGATCGCGGGCAAGTGGCGGTGCTCGTCGACGTCGGCCGGCGACTCTTCCGACAGAACGAGGGCTCCTGATGGAACCGCACGGGACGAAGGCCGAACTGGAGTCGATCCGACAGGTGCTCCGTGCCGCCGGATACTGGGCGTACCCGCTCTATGGGGAGGACGGCCGTTGGCTCATCGCCTGCGACACCGAGTCCGGTCGCGTCGATGTCCGTATCGGGAGCGATGGGTATCTGGTCGAGGTCTGGGACGTGTCGCCGGGTCTCTTCTTCGACGAGGAAGACGAGCGGCGGCGGGTCGTCCGCGAGCGGTTGGCTCGGCTGGCACTGTCGCGCCTCCGCGAGACGATCCTGCGGGCACCGCTCGAGCCCGGGGAGGAATTCCTCGCCGATCTCTGGTGGGACGACAGCGAGCACGGCGTCGGTGCGCGCTTGCGGCTCGAGATTCCGTTCAGCGCGAGCGACCGGTTGCCGTCGCTCGTCGCGACGTTGCTGGATCAGTTGAATGCGCTGCTCGGCAGAATCGAGGAGCGCCTCCTCCAGTGAGGGAAGGGAGCGAACGACGATGGCGAACCTCGGCATCGGCGATTTGACGCTCGAGCAGTGGCGACGGTTGCTGCGTGTGGCCCTGGGCGAGGAGCCAGCCGATCTCGTCCTGCGTCGCGCCCGGATCGTCAATGTGGCCAGCGGGGAAATCGAGGAGGGCGACATCGCCGTCGTGCACGGTCGGATCGCTGGGATCGGTGCGTACGACGGGGGTGCGCAGGTCCTCGACGTGGACGGGTCGTACGTCGCGCCATCGTTCATCGATGGGCACGTCCATATCGAGAGTTCGCTGCTGTGGGTCGACCAGTTCGCCCGCGCTGTGGTCCCGCACGGGACCGGCGCCGTCGTGACGGACCCGCACGAGATCGCCAACGTGGCCGGACTGCGCGGTATCCGAGCGCTCGCCGAAGCGGCGTCCAAGCTGCCGGTCGGCATCTTCTTCACCGTACCGTCGTGCGTCCCGGCGAGCCCGTACGAGAGTGCCGGAGCAGCGATGGATGCCGCGGCGATCGCCGAGGGGCTGGCGTTGCCGAACGCGGTCGCGCTCGGTGAAATGATGAACTTCCCCGGCGTGCTCAGCGGGGAGCCGGAGATCTACGAGAAATTGCGTCTCCCGGCTCGTCGGCGTGACGGGCACGCGCCGGGGCTCCGCGGCTACCGTCTGAACGCGTACGTCGCGTCGGGGATGGGATCCGACCACGAGTCGACGCAGCTCGAGGAAGCGCGCGAGAAGCTGCGACGCGGCCTCCGCATCATGATCCGGGAGGGGTCGACCGAGCACAACCTCCTGGAACTGTTGCCGCTCGTCACCGACGCGACGTACCCGCAGTGCTGCTTCGCGAGCGACGACCGTGACTGCGCGACGCTTTTGCACGACGGCCACATGGACGCGGTAGTGCGCAAGGCGATCGCGGCTGGGCTCGATCCGATCCGCGCGATCCGTTTGGCGACGTTGAACACGGCCGAGTACTGGGGGCTCGACGGATACGGCCTGGTGGCGCCCGGTTACTGGGCGAATCTCGTCGTCTTCGATCGGCTGGACGACCTCCGGCCGTCGCTCGTCGTCTTCAAGGGGGAGATCGTTGCGCGCGACGGGCGACCGCTCTTCTCCGTGGAGCAGGCGATTCCCGAATGGTTGCTCGATACGGTGCGCGTCGCGCCGGTGGATCGTGGGCAGCTCAGGATTCCGGCGAGCGAGCGGCTAACCGCAGTGGAGGCGATTCCCGGACAGATCGTGACCCGCGCGATCGAGGTCGAACCGACGACCCGCGACGGCGAAGTCGTGGCCGATCCGGATCGCGATCTCCTCAAGCTGGTCGTCGTGGAGCGGCATCGGGCGACCGGGCGAGTCGGAGTGGGCCTGGTGAAGGGTTTCGGGCTCAAGCGCGGCGCGATCGGATCCTCGATCGCGCACGACGCGCACAACATCGTCGTCGTCGGTGTCGACGACGGGGACATTCTCCAGGCGATCGAGGCGATCGTCGCGATGAAGGGCGGTCTCGTCGCTGTCGCGCACGGGGAGGTGAAGGCGCGGTTGGCCTTACCGGTGGCTGGTATCCTGTCGCCGGAGCCGCTCGAGCGAGTCGCCGAAGCCTACGAACGGGTCGAGCGGGTGGCGAGAGAGCTCGGCAGTACGGTGCCTGCCCCCTTCGCGCTGTTGTCGTTCATGGCGTTGTCGGTCATTCCCGAGGCGCGGGTCACCGATCGAGGACTCGTCGTCTTGCGCTGAGCCTCCACCGGTCGCCATGCCCGAGCAGCGGTCGCAAGCGACTCGCGCGGGGCGTATCGGCGCGCTCCGCGGCTCGCGGCGTGGTATACTGTTCCCGAAAAGCGGGGCGCCGTAGCCAAGTGGCCTAAGGCAGCGGTCTGCAAAACCGCGATTCGGCGGTTCGAATCCGCCCGGCGCCTCCTCTTCGTTTTCCCGACGACATCGTGCGACCTCGCACCCCACGGTGGACCGGGAGCTCGCCGGGCAACGCGTCGCTCCACCGCGCCGTTCATCCCGGAAGTTCCGAGCGACTCGTGGCGTCGGCTCGACCGGATCCTGCCGAGCGATCCTCGTTCCTCCCACTCGGTTGTGACCTCGAGCAGCTGTCGCTGATCGGCGCGCGGACGTGCCGATCTCGGCCGGGAGCCGGTACGGCGGAGACTGCGTGTCGCGGTCGGCGTCCGTGGGCCGGCACGCGTCAGCCGTGCGACGAGGTGCTCGACGCCGGCCGACGCCAGCTCGGCGACCAGCGCGGCAGCGCAGCGCTCCTTCGGGACGTCGGCTCCTGTCCACGACTGCGCGAACCGACGGTAGCGCGCGGGTGCACCGTGCGGCGTTTCGCTCCTGGCGCACGGTGCGCCCGAGTGGTAGGACGATGCCGGGACACGCCGACGGCGGAGCCGCGGCGAGCAGATTCGTCAGCGGGTCGTCCGGGGAGTTCAGGTCGATCGGCCAGCGGATGGGAAGGGAGTATCCGATGGAAGAGCGGCTGCTCTCGCGGAAGGTCGTCTTTTCCGGTCGTCTTCTCAACGTGTACCTCGACGAAGTGCTGCTCCCGAACGGGGCACGACGCGTGCGGGAGGTCGTGCATCATCCGGGCGCTGTCGCGGTGTTGCCGATCCTCGACGATGGTCGAGTAGTCCTCGTCGAGCAGTACCGGCACGCGGTCGGGCGCACGCTGCTCGAGGTGCCGGCCGGAACGCTCGAGCCCGGCGAGATGGCCGAGTCGTGCGCGGCGCGCGAACTCGAGGAGGAAACCGGCTACCGGGCCGGGCAGCTGCGGGAACTCCTGCGCTTTCTCGTCAGCCCCGGTTGGACCGACGAAGAGCTCGTCGTCTTCGTCGCGGAGCAGCTGGAGTCGCGTGCAGCGCGTCCCGCCGAGGACGAGCGCCTGACGGTCCGCGTTCTCGAGCCCGAGGAGGTCGTGGCCGCGGTGCGCGGTGGAGCGATCAGGGACGCGAAGAGCTTGATCGCTGTGCTCGCGTACTTCGGGTGGTCACTGCGCTGATGTGCCTGCGAGGCATAGTACGTACATCCACTGCTCGTACTCACCGTCCTAGGACCGATGCTTCTTCCGGTATGACTAATTCCGCATCGCGCAATCATCTCCTTCCGTGGAAACTTGTCGTGAAGTTTCCGGAGTGGGGTGGAGGGACAGCGATGCGGAACAAGACGAGCGGCCAGCGCAAGACGATCCGCGTGCTGATCGTGGACGATCACCCGCTTTTCCGGTATGCGCTGCGGCAGCTCCTGGAGCGGGAGGGGACCTTCGCAGTCGTCGGCGAGGCTGCCTCGGCGCACGAGGCGGTACAGCAGGCGGATATCCATCGACCGGAGGTCGCGCTGATCGATCTCCGGTTGCCTGGCATCAACGGTTTGCACGTGGCACGGCTGTTGAAACGGCAGCATCCGAAGCTGTCCGTCGTGTTGCTCTCGGCCGACCAGGACGAACAGTGGCTGCTCGGGGCGCTTCAGGTAGGGGCGAGCGCGTTCCTCGCCAAGGATGCCCAGCCGCGCGAGATCTTGGCCGTCCTGGAGCGGGTGGCAGCCGGTGAGGACCGCCTGGCGCAGCAGATCCTGGAAAAACCCGAGCTCGCTCGGCGTGTGCTCAGCGAACTCCAACACTACGTCGTCAGTGAACCAGCGGCGGACAACCCGGAGACGTCGCTCACGGTGCGCGAACTGCAAGTGCTCGACTGCGTGGCACAAGGCATGTCGAACAAGGAGATCGCTGATGCCTTGTTCATCACCGAGCAAACGGTGAAGAACCACATGACCTCGATCCTACGCAAGCTGGGAGCGCAAGACCGGGTCGACGTGATCCTGGCAGCGGTGCGCAACGGTTGGGTCGCGATCACGCCGAGCCGGTCGATGGCGCTGTCGGCGTAGCGACCTCCGCGAGCGCGATGTCGCGACGATAGATCATACCCGGGAAGCGGATCCGTTCGACGGCCGCGTAGGCGCGCTGCCGGGCGACGACGAAGGTCGGAGCGACGGCCGTGATCGCTAGCACGCGGCCGCCGGCCGTGACGATCCGGCTGTCCTCGCGCCGTGTGCCGGCGTGGAACACCAGGATGTCGTCCGGCAAGCCGTCCAGCCCCTCGATGCGGATGCCGGTCCGGTAGGTGCCGGGGTACCCTTCCGAGGCGACGACGACCGTCACCGCTACCGCCGGTCGCCAGCGTGGTCGCGTCACCTCGTGGAGTTTTCCGCGCGCAGCCGCTTCGAGCAAGGCAGCGAGATCGCCGTCGAGCAACGGAAGGATCACCTGGGTTTCGGGATCGCCGAAACGGCAGTTGAACTCCAGAACCTTCGGTCCGTCAGGGGTGAGCATCAGGCCCACGTAGAGGACGCCGCGGTAGACGATGCCGCGCCGGCGCATCTCGGCGAGCGTCGGCACGACGATCTCCCCGAGGATCCGTTCCTGCAACGCTGGCGTGACCTCGGGGACCGGCGCGTAGGCCCCCATTCCGCCGGTGTTGGGGCCGGTATCGCCGTCACCGAGGCGCTTGTAGTCGCGCGCCGGTTGTAGCGGGACGACCGTCGTGCCGTCGGTCAGGACGAGGAACGAGGCTTCGCGACCGACCAGGTACTCCTCGATCAGGATCTGGTCGGCTGCGGCGCCCAAGCCGCGTTCGACGAGCATCCAGCGGAGCACCGATTCGGCTTCGGCACGGTCCTGCACGATCACCGCGCCCTTGCCAGCGGCGAGTCCGGACGCCTTGATGACGACCGGAAACCGCGCGTGCTCGAGCACGCGCAAGGCGTCCTCGTAGGTTGTCACGATCCTGGCCTGCGCGGTCGGTACGCCGGCGGCCTGCATGACTTCCTTCGCCCAGGCCTTGCTCGCTTCGATCCGCGCGGCTGCAGCCGTCGGGCCGAAGGCGAGGAGGCCGGCTCGATCCATCGCGTCGACGAGCCCGCGAGCCAGCGGTTCCTCGGGACCGACGACGGTGAGATCGACGGCGAGCTCTCGCGCGGCGGCGACGAGTCCGGGGATATCCGTCGCCGGGAGAGGAAGGTTCTCGGCGATCGCGGCGGTTCCAGCGTTGCCCGGAGCGACGAGGATCCGCGCTACCGACGGCGAGCGAGACAGTGCCCAGGCCAGGGCATGCTCCCGTCCTCCGCTCCCGACGACCAGGACGGTCAGGCCGCGGTTCGCCATCGTTCTCACTCCCATTCGATCGTCGCCGGTGGCTTCGACGTGACGTCGTAGACGACCCGGTTGACCCCCGGAACCTCGTTCACGATACGGTTAGCCAGTCGAGCGAGAAGATCGTGCGGCAAGCGAGCCCAATCCGCGGTCATCGCGTCGGAGCTCGTCACGGCGCGAACGGCGACGACGCGCGCGTAGGTGCGCTGGTCACCCATGACGCCGGTCGAGTGGACGGGAAGCAGGACCGCGAAGAACTGCCAGAGCGCCGGGCCGAGTCCGGCTGCCTCGACCTCCTCGCGGACGATCGCATCGGCACGTCGGACGATCGCCAAGCTCTCCTCCGTCACCTCGCCGAGGATCCGCACGGCGAGGCCGGGGCCGGGGAACGGTTGGCGCTGCACGATCTCCTCGGGTAGCCCCAGGAGACGCCCGATCGCGCGCACCTCGTCCTTGAACAAGTAGCGGAGCGGCTCCAGGAGCTCGAACTGGAGATCTTCCGGGAGGCCGCCCACGTTGTGGTGCGTCTTGATCTTCGCGGCCGTCTTCGAGGCTTGCCGCGATGCGCTTTCGATGACATCCGGGTACAGCGTCCCCTGGGCGAGAAAACGGAACGGTCCCCGTTCACGGGCCACGGCTTCGAAGACGCGGACGAATTCCTCGCCGATACGGCGTCGCTTCTCCTCCGGGTCGATGACGCCCCGCAAGCGGGCAAGGAAGCGGTCGCGCGCGTCGATCGCGACGAGCGGCATGCGGAAGTGCCGACCGAACACTTCGCGGATCGTCTCGGCTTCTCCCTCGCGGAGGAGTCCGGTATCGACGAAGACCGGCGTCAGCCGATCACCGATCGCGCGGTGGATGAGCGCGGCAGCGACGCTGGAGTCGACGCCTCCGGAGAGCGCGAGGAGAACCCGATCCTGCCCGACCTGGCGCCGGATGTCTCGTATCGCTCGCTCGACGAACGACTCCGGTGTCCAGTTCGGCTGACAGCCACACACGTCGTAGAGGAAGTTGCGGAGGATCGTCCCGCCGAGCGGCGTATGAGCGACTTCCGGATGGAACTGCAGGCCGATCAGGTTGCCTCCGGCCATCGCGGCGTAGGGTGCGTTCGCCGAGCGGGCCAAGGGCACGAAGCCGGGCGGCAGGACGTCGATCCGGTCTCCATGGCTCATCCAGACGTCGAAGCGCGGCGGCAATCCAGCGAAGATCGGGTGTTCGGCGGTGATTTCGACGGTGGCCGGACCGTACTCGCGGGCCGTGGCTGGCGCGACCGTTCCCCCGAGCGCATGGGCCAGGAGCTGCATCCCGTAGCAGATGCCCAGGACGGGAAGCCCGCGTTCGAGCACCCAACGAGGCAGTTGCGGTGCGTCCGGTTCGTAGACGCTCGCCGGTCCCCCGGAGAGGATCACGCCCTTCGGCGCCAGGTGAGCGACGTCGCTCCACTCGACGTCGTGGGGTACGAGTTCGCAGTACACGTTCGCCTCGCGGACACGCCGTGCGATGAGCTGCGCGTACTGGGAGCCGTAGTCGAGGATGACGACTGCGTCGGTCGTCGACGTGACCGACTCGCTCTGGACTGGGACATCGGTCGGGCGAGCCACCGGCAATTGCCTCCGTGTGCGATGATCGTCGAGGTCCACGTCCCGCGGGACGTGGACAACAGCTCGATTGTACCGAACACTCTTCACTGACAGAGCGACTGCGGTCGCGACGCCGAGAACGGTCAGGGGGAGCCAGTGCGCATCGCGGTACTCATCTCCGGGGGCGGGCGGACGCTCGCCAATTTCCTGCGGGTGCAGGAGGAAGGGCAGTTGCCGGGAGGCATCGAACTCGTCGTCAGCAACCGGGAAGGTATTCCGGGGAACGAGATCGCGCGCCGCGCGGGTGTACCGCTCGTGGTCGTCCCGTCGCGTGGCCTGTCGGACGAGGCGTTCGCCGAGCGGGTCTACGCGGCGCTCGATGCCTACCGGATCGATCTCGTCCTCTTGGCTGGCTTCTTGCGCCGTCTCCCAGTGCGGCCGGACTACCGCTGGCGCATCATGAACATCCATCCCTCCCTCTTGCCGCTCTTCGGCGGGCGCGGTATGTACGGTGAGCGGGTCCATCGCGCCGTGCTCGCGAGCGGGATGAAGGTCTCCGGCTGCACGGTCCACTTCGTGACCGACGAACTGGATCGCGGGCCGATCATCCTGCAAGCGTGCGTACCGGTCGAGGAAGACGACACGCCGGAAACGCTCGCGGCGCGCGTGTTCGCCGAAGAGTGCCGACTCTATCCCGAAGCAGTCCGTCTCTATGCTGCCGGTCGCCTCGTAGTGGAGGGGGAACGAGTCCGTATCCTTCCGGCCGCGCGAGAAGCGTCGAAAGGAGACGAGCCGTGACGGACGCCGACTACCGTTCCGAACTCGACACGCCCTGTCTCGTGGTCGATTCCGCGCTCCTCGAACGGAATATCGAAGAGATGAGCGCCTACGCTCGCGCGCGCGGGATCGCGCTGCGACCGCACATCAAGACGCACAAGACAGCCGAGATCGCGCAGCTGCAGCGGCGTGCTGGTGCGGTCGGCTTCACGTGCGCCAAGCTCGGCGAGGTGGAAGCGTTGGCCGACGCCGGGGTGCTCGACGACGTGCTCGTCGCGTACGAACTCGTCGGTGAACAGAAAATTCGGCGTCTCCTCCGGTTGGTCGATCGGCTGCGGATCACGGTCGCGGTGGACAGCGTCGCGGTCGCCGAACCGCTCGCCTGGGCCGTCGCGGCGGCGGGCAAGCGACTTGACGTCGTGATCGAGATCGACACCGGACTGCGGCGGGCGGGAGTCGAGCCGGGCGAACCCGCGCTCCGACTGGCCCGGGAACTCCAGCGGATGCCGGGCTTGCGCGTGCGCGGCCTGATGACGCACGAAGGGCACGCTGGTCGTGCTACGACGCGCGAGGAGATGGAGCGTCTGGCACGTCAGGCCGGCGAAGCCATGGTCGCGACGGCCGAGCTCCTGCGGAAACACGGGATCCCGGTCGAGGTGGTGAGTGTCGGTTCCACGCCGGCGGCCTTCGCGACGACGCAGGTTGCGGGCATCACCGAAATGCGGCCGGGCACCTACGTGTTCTACGATGCAGCGGCGTTCCGCTTCGGCCGGATCGGGCCGGAGCGCGTGGCGTTGCGCGTCCTGGCCACCGTGATCAGTCGGCCCGCGCCCGATCGGGCGATCATCGACGCCGGCAGCAAAACGCTCACCACCGATCCCCCGCCGCCGGACCGGCGCGGCTTCGGCTATATCGTCGAGTACCCGCACGCGACGATCGTCCGACTAAACGAGGAGCACGGGATCGTCGAGTTCCCAGCCGGAACTCCGGCACCGGCGGTCGGCGAGCGGATCGAGATCATCCCCAATCACGTCTGCCCGGTCGTCAACCTGCAGGACGAACTCTTCGTCGTCCGCGACGGCCGGGTCGTCGGCACCTGGCCGGTTGTCGCGCGGGGAAAGGTTCGCTGATTCCCGTTCAGCCCTGGGGCGGGAGCAGGTGATCGCGCCCCCGGAGTTCCCGGACGCACTCGTGACAGACGAGGACAAACTCGACTTCCGTCATGCCGACTTCGTCGCCGCGCACGGCCAGAGCTTCGTGCATCGGAAACGTGTGCTGGCACAGCGCGCAGGTGAAGAATTCCTCGTCGCCGAGGAGTTCCCGGCGAAGAATCAACTGCTCTTCTTCTTGCATCTTCAGTTCGACCTTTCCGTCGACGCTTCGCGCGTGACTGTCCGACCACCGGTCGGCTGTCGGCTGAGTTCGGTGAGGGTCCCGACGGTCGCGAGCAACACCTCGTCGAGGACCATCGTGAGCTCGCTCAGGAGGCGCAGGACACGTCTGGTCGGTATTCCCTCCCGTTCGGCGAACTGGGTGATCGCGACGTAGGTCGGTGCCCGGAAGGCGAGGAACGCTTCCACCGCTTCGGCCGGGCTCAAACCCGCGGCGGCACCGAGTTCGCCGTAGCGTCGACCGATCGCCCGACCGGTTTCGATCAGCGAGGCGCGGTCGACAGCCCGGTTGACGATCCGGAAGGCGAGATCGACCAGTTGTCGTCCGAGCGTGCGGAGTTCGGCGA
>JANZZC010000025.1 GCA_026419575.1 Thermomicrobium sp.
CGGTACGTACGGTCTCTGCGTGGACTGTGGCCGACCGATCGAGCGCGAGCGCCTGGAAGCCATACCGTGGGCGGCACGGTGCATCGCGGATCAGGAGCGATTCGAACGGGAGCTCGAGCGGGAACGCGGTTCGCGCTGAGCCCGCGCGCCGTCAACGCTCGGCAGCGAGGGACGCACGGCGTGCGGGAGATGCCCACTGTCTCGCCACGCCGAGCGCGATCGCTCACTGCAGCAAGAGTGCCGGATCAGGTGGACGGGCGACCGACCGGTTCCTCCGCACGGGGCGGGCCAGCAGTACGGTCAACGTGACGCCGCTGGCGGTGCCGAGGGCGAACCCGAACAACAGCATCACCCACGTGCGTGCCGCGTTGGAGCGCACGGCAGGGCTCCTCCTCACTGGATGACCAGTACGCGCTGGGCGGCTGCCCAGTGATCCTCGAGATGGTAGTAGGCACGCTGTTCGGGCGTGAACAGGTGAATGACGACCGAGCCGTAATCCAGGATGATCCAACCGGACTCTGCCTCTCCTTCGATTCCCCGTAGATCGACGCCGGCCTCGTCGAGCGCATCGGTGATATGCGCGGCGACGGCACGAAGCTGTCGCGTGTTGTCGGCGGTGCAAATCACGAAGACATCGAAGAAGGGCGTCAACGCGGTGAGGTCGAGGACCTGGATATCGCTCGCGAGCGCGTCCGCCGCGGTCGTCGCGGCGACACGGGCGATTTCGTGTGGTGTCAGCGTCACTTCCGGCCGTACGCGCGTCATCGTCACCTCTCAGGAATCGCTTCGGGAATACCGACGGTGGGCCTGGTAGGATTCGAACCTACGACCCTGAGGTTATGAGCCTCGTGCTCTGCCGCTGAGCTACAGGCCCCCATCGCCTTTCAATTGTATCCGTGCGTCCGAGCGCGCGCTAGGCGCGCCGTAGTACCATTGCCGGGCGGCTGGAGGTCGGAAAGCGTGGAGCGTCCTGCGACGACCGAGCGAGACCAACCGAACGAACGACATCGACGACTCGTCGTACCCGCGCTGTCCCTGATCCTTCTCGTCGGACCTTCCGGTGCCGGAAAGACGACCTTCGCCCGAGCGCACTTTCGACCGACCGAAGTGCTCTCGTCCGATGCGTTCCGCGCCATGATCGCCGACGACGAGAGCGACCAATCGGCGACTCGAGAAGCCTTTCACCTTCTCCATGAGGTCGCGGAGGCTCGTTTGCGGCGTGGGCGACTTA
This sequence comes from Thermomicrobium sp., assembly GCA_026419575.1. GTDB lineage: Bacteria > Chloroflexota > Chloroflexia > Thermomicrobiales > Thermomicrobiaceae > Thermomicrobium. The sequence continues at coordinate 1,232 of JANZZC010000025.1, forward strand.
CGGTCGTCGACGCGACGAACACGCGTCGCGAGGCGCGTTTGCCGCTCCTCGAACTGGCCCGGCGCTACCACGTTCCCTGTATCGCGATCATCTTCGACTTTCCCAAGGAGGTGTACCTGGCTCACGATCGTCAGCGTCCGGGACGGCGCGTGGGTCAAGAGGTCATCGAGCGTCAGTTCCGGCAAATGGAAGAGAGCCGGAACGCACTGCTCGAGGAGCCGTTCCAACGCCGTTACTGGATCCGCAGCCCCGAGGAGGCCGCACGAGCGGTCGTCGTTCGGCGGCCGCTGGACTGCGACCGGCGGTGGTGGCGGGGACCGTTCGACATCATCGGCGACGTCCACGGTTGTTTCGACGAGTTGGTCGAACTCCTGGAGCGACTCGGCTACCAGGTCGCCGAGCAACGGTCGAGGGGTGGACAGGTGCAGTATCAGCTGGCGCACCCCGAGGGGCGGCAGCTTCTCTTCGTCGGAGACCTCGCCGATCGAGGTCCGAAGATCGTTCCGGTACTCCGACTGGCGATGGCAGCCTGCAGCCGTGGCCGTGCAGCGGCCGTGCTCGGCAACCACGATCGGAAATTACTTCGGTATCTGGAGGGACACAATGTCCGTATCGCGCACGGATTCGAAGTGACGGTCGAGCAGTTGGCCGGCGAGTCGGAGGACTTCAAGCTTCGCCTGCGGAACTTCCTTCGGCGATTGCCGCATCATCTGGTGCTGGACGGGGGAAGACTGGTCGTCGCGCATGCCGGATTGCCGGAAGAGTACCAGGGACGCGATTCGCCGGTGGTTCGGCGCGTCGCGCTCTTCGGTGTCACCTCGGGAGAAGTGGACGACCGCGGTTTGCCGATCCGCGTCAACTGGGCTCGGGAGTACCGGGGCCGTGCGCTCGTCGTGTACGGGCACACTCCGGTCACCGAAGCAGTCTGGATCAATCGAACGATCAACATCGATACGGGCTGCGTGTTCGGGAACCGGTTGACCGCTTTGCGCTACCCGGAGCTGGAACTGGTCTCTGTAGCGGCGCACCACGCCTACGCCGTGCCGCCGCGGCGCTTGTTGACCCCGAACGAACTGCTCGAACAACCGCTGCTGTTGCCGCGCGAGGAGCTCGCGGCGATCGTCGAGCGGAATCGCAGCCAGGCGCCCGGCGAATTGGTGCCGGTATCGGCTGTGCCGGGCGAGAGATCGGCCGAGGGCGTCGGTGGGGGCGGGTGAGGCCGGGCGCGCGATCGCGGCGCGCGGTTGCGGATCGTTGCAGTCGCGGCCGCTGCAGACCGCCAGGCGCACATCGCCGATTTCGCGGCCCTTCCAGCAGGCGGACGTCGATCGGCGCTGACGAGAGAGGCCCGGCGTCGCGCTCGGCCTTCCGGGCCGTGCGGCACGCTGCTCGGCTGCGGTCGGCTGCGACCGGTGGGCATCACCGGTGCCGCCGATCGTCGGCAGCGGCGAGGGATCTCGCGCGCTCCCGTGATCCGCGCCCATCTGACGGTCTCGGTCGAGCGGGTGATCCTAAGCGTGCGGAGCGTCAGGCGCGGCGGGGCCCGACGAAGGCAGACGACAGTGGGGGGCGAGTCCAGGAACGCTTCCGGCGATCGGAGGCCGGAGCGGTGTTGGGGAGCGAGGGGCTCTTCCCCCTCGCTTGCGCTCTGGGTATGGGTGTCGATCTCGAGTCGGCGTGCACGGTCAGGGAGCGCTCGGGACTTGGTGCTCCAGACCCTTGACAAGGGCGTGGCTGGCTACTATACTCTGAAGTGCAACGGCGGTGAGGAGCCGCCGACGAAGAAGCGATGCGGAAGTGGCTCAGCTGGTAGAGCACCTCCTTGCCAAGGAGGAGGTCGCGGGTTCGAATCCCGTCTTCCGCTCTGTGATCCCGGTCCACATGGACCGGGTTTTTCGTTCCGCCGAGCCACGGCTTCGCGATGAAGGTCGCTGCGCCTCGGTCCTGGCACACGGTGACCGTGTCTTGAGGGACGGCGGACTGCCCGACATCGGCGAGGAACCGTTCCTGTGCGGCTGGACGTTCGGTCTCGGGGCGCCGTGCTCGCCGAGTTCGAGTCCGAGGAGCCCGTCGAGCTGGGGCGGTCCGCCAATTGGCCGTCCGGTCGTCATCGGCGTCCAGCTCGCCGCATCCACCACTAATGAGCCGGGGCCTGAGCTACGTGCGCTCCTCGAGCGAGCGCTGCACCGGACCTGCCGTCCTCGGTCGGCCACCTGTACCGTGGTGCCGCGACCCGTGACTCTCGGTGATCAGTTCGAGCGGCTGACACATCGGTGGCGAAGAGCCAGAAACCGAGTGTTCCTCCAACGTTTCCCGCCAGCGCTCGAAAATCGCTGGCTGGCACCCAGTGCGCCGTCCACCGACCCCGGTAACCATCCCCACCCGGCCCCTCCCGGTCGTGCTGGCTGACCCGTGCTGGTACTCGGCGATCCGGCGCGGAGAGTTCGAGCCACAAGCTCTTGTCCGTACGGCTCGACGGTCGCTGCCCTCGCTGGTATGGTGGGGTATGCTGGGTTCGACGGAACGGCACTGCGACGAGGCGAGCGTCCCGGCCATTGGTGGGACAGTGTCGGGTCACGGCTGTGGTAGGGTGGGTTAACCCGGCAGCAGAAGGCGTAGCCGATCACCCGCGCCGGCCGTGTCACCGGTGGGTGCGTTTCGCACCGGTGTTCGACCACCGGTTGACCACCGGTCGATCTCCGGAACCTCGGTGCGGGGAGCGGGACTCGAACCCGCACGGGAGGTCATCCCTGCCGTTTTTAAGACGGCTGCGTCTGCCGTTCCGCCATCCCCGCGATCCTGTTTCAAGTATGCGCTGCGGAAGGCATTTCGACGATACCGACGGCTGGCCCGTGCGATCGATCGAGAGCTGTCGTCGTGAAACCGATCGGCGGACCAGGCGATCCGGCAGCGTCTGGGGCGGCGAAGCCGGATGCGCACCGGCGGCGGGTTCGGCCGAGTTCCGTTCAGCGAGCCCAGGAGAGACCGGACACAGTGTCGATGTTCTCAGCCTCGAACAGCTTCCGCGGCTGACCGGCCCGTGGCTGTCCCTCGGGGCTGACGGAGAACTCCAGCGTGTAGACGACGAACTTCCCCTGGTCCAACTGGAGGAACGCGAGAGTGCGGCCATCCGGTGACCACGTCGGAGCGGCGACGACTCCCGAATCCGTGAGCTGGACAGGCTGACCACCGCTCGCCGGTACGACGAAGAGGTCGTTGGCCTCGCCGTGGCGACCCACGTAGGCGATCCACAGCCCGTCCGGTGACCAGACCGGCGCATACTGTCCGTCTCCCCCTTGAACCAACGGTGCAAGATTGCCCGTCCGCAGGTCGACGATCCAGAGGTCTGTGCGGCGTTGCAACCCGTCCTCGCGGGTCACCCGGTGGATGAACACGATCCGCGTACCGTCCGGCGAGAACGAGGGTTGGTCGACATTGTCGCCGAGACGTGTCGTCGCTTCGATCCGCTGGGGAGTACCGCCGGCGCTCGGAATCCGCCAGAGAAAGTTCTTTAGGGAATTCAAGTCGGACGCATAGACGAGAGCGGTGCCGTCGGGTGACCACGTCGGGCTGAGAGCCCAGACGGCATTCTGCACGTATTGGTACGAGCCAGGTACGAACCCAGGTTGGTTCCGAGTCAACTGGACGATGCCCTGCCCATCGCTGCGTGCGACGTAGAGATCCGAATACGCGTCACCGAGGCGTACGAAGGCGATGCGGCTGCCGTCCGGCGACCAACGCGGCCACGCGGCATTGCCGAGTTCGAGCAGGCGACGGACCTTGCCGTTCTCCCAGACGTAGATGTCACCGTCCTGCACGAAGAGGATCTTCCCGCCTGGGGAAGCTGCGAGCGTGCTCGAGGAATCGTACGTTCCACGTTCGGGCACGCAGGCCGTCAGGAATGCGATCAGTAGACCGGCGATCAGCAGCGATAGCCGAGCTCGGCGAGCGCGCGACGAGCTTCGCCGAACTCGTCCCACGGTCGTCGTTCGTCGCCGTAAATCATGCACCGCTCGTGTCCCTTCCCGAGTAGGAGCACGGTATCTCCTGGGCGAGCGAGGCGGAGCGCCTCCCGTATGGCGAGTGCCCGATCCTCGACGCACCGATACGTCCGGTGCGGCGTTCCCCCGGCCGAACGGACTCCCTCGGCGATCTCTTGGAGGATACGGTCAGGATCTTCATGCCGCGGGTCCTCGGAGGTCAAGACGAGGTAGTCGGCGAAACGACTCGCGATCGCCCCCTGGAGTCGCCGTTTGATCCGATCGCGCTCGCCGGCGCTGCCGAAGACGACGATCAGTTTGCCTCGCGTGATACGCCGAGCGAGCGGCAGAACACGCTGGAACGACTCGGGTGTATGCGCATAGTCGACGATGACCGCGAAGGGCTGCCCACAGTCGATCGGGGTGAACCGCCCGGGAACCCCTCGCAGCTCCTCCAGACCGCGGACGATGCCGTCGAGCGGTAACCCCAGGACTATGCCGACGCCGGCGGCGGCGAGCGCGTTCTCGACGTTCCACTCCCCGATGAGCCGGAGACGGACGGGCATCGCTGTCGCGCCGTACAGCAGGCGAAAACGCGTGCCGTCCGCGTCGACGGAGATTCCGTCGGCCCGGAGTTCGGCAGCGCCGTCGACCCCGTACCACAGGATGGGAACGTCACCGGCAAAAGGAGCGAGCGAGCGCGCTCCTTCGTCACCGGCATTGAGCACGATGCCGCGCGGATACGAACGTTCCTCTCGGTCTCGGACGAACTCGAGCAGTCGGGCTTTCGCTCGTCGGTAGTTTTCGACCGTACCGTGGAAGTCCAGGTGCTCTTGGGTAACGTTGGTGACAGCGGCGATATCGAAGGGACAGAAGTCGAGCCGGTGCAATTCGAGGCCGTGACTCGTCGCTTCGAGAATCGCCCAGTCGACCCGTGCCGAGCGCATCTCGTGCAGGAGCTGCTGGACGTCGAGCGACTCCGGGGTCGTCTGCCGGAGGTCGTGTTCCTGCCACGAGTCCCCGATACGGATCGCCACCGTGCCGATGAGACCCGTGCGCAAACCGTTGGTGCGCAACACGCTATCGATGAGGAAGGTCGTCGTCGTCTTGCCGTCGGTACCGGTCACGCCGATCAACCCGAGATGCCTCGCCGGAAACGAGTAAAAGCGGGCCGCGAGCCCGGCCAGCGCTGTGCGGGTATCCGGCACTCGAACCAATGCCTGGAAAGCGAGCGGTTGGTGCGGCCATTCCTCGACGACCGCTGCGACGGCGCCGCGTGCCTGCGCGTCGGCGAGATAACGGTGTCCATCGGTATGTTGACCCCGTAGCGCGACGAAAAGGCTTCCTGGTACGGCGCGTCGGGAATCGTAGACGATAGCGGAGATCGCGACAGAAGGATCGCCTCGGATTTCGGCTGCGAGATCCGTGAAAAGATCCAGCAGCGTCGGCATGTGCTCACGCTCCCAGAGGTCTCCATCGTCGCCACAGGGCGACGAGCAGCGGGTTACGCACGAGTTCCCGGACGCCCGGATAAGTATACGGATGACCGCCGAAGCCGAGTTTGAAGCGGTACACGCCCCACAGGCCGGAGCGCACGTTCTGCTGGTCATCGGAGGCTTCCGGGGGAGGGGCGTCGTCCTCGGGGATTCCCCAGAGGTCGTACCAACGGCAACCCATCGCTCTCGCCCATTGCATGGCGGCCCACTGCACTGCGTATGCGGCCATATGGCGCTGGAAGTCCGACCGCGAGGCACCGTACAAGTAGACCGCCTCGTCGGCGAAACGCACGACCAGCGCTGCCGCCGCCAACTGACCTTCGAATTCCGCGAAGATCAGCGCGGCATCGCTCCCGAACGCGTGGACGAGGTCGCGGAAGTACTCCACTCGGTGGATGCCGAAACCGTCCCGTCGAGCGGTCTCGCGCAGGATGTCGTAGAACGCATCGACGTCGTTCGCGTCCGCGATGCGCGTGGTCACTCCCCGTCGGAAGGCGAGACGGATGTTGTATCGGGTCTTCGGCTTCATCCGGCTGAGCAGCTGGTCGTCGTCATCCAGGGGAACGCGGAGCGTGCGGCGAGGCTGTACGACGACGGAGCTCGGCTGCCAACCCAGCGAGGGATCCAGGAGAGCCATGCCTCGGTCGTTCTCCGGCTCGGCGAGGATGACGATCGCCCGCGTTTCACGGGCGAGTCGTTCCAGAACCTCGTGCAGCGCTCGGGCGAGTTCGGCATCCGGTCGATCGCACAGTGGTCCTCGCGGGACATACAGCAGCGATACCCCCCGGCTCTCCCGGACGAGGACTTGCGCAGCTCCCTGCGCTCGTGGTGCATCGAGAGCGAAGCGATACGGTTTCCAGCCATGGCGACGCTTGAACTCGCCCCACTGCCAACTCTGCAGGAGGCGACCGCCGAGTCGTGCGACACGACGGTTCCACTCGGCCGGGTCCGTGGCGATGGCGATGCGGCAGTTCACCATGGCGTCGGCCGAAGCGGGTCGCTCGCGAACATGGCTTCGCCGAGCGCGTCCTCCGCAGCATCGCGCACGACCGGATCGGCTGACCGCGCGAGTCGTCGGAGAACGTTGGTCGCGATGGTTCCCCCGATGCGTCCTAGCGCGGCGATCGCCGCGCCCTGAACGTCGCGATCGGGATCGGTGGTGAGCCCGATGAGTTCGTCGATCGCTTCCTCCGCTCCCAGTTCCCCGCACGCGGTCGCTGCCTCGTAGCGTCGCTCCGGATCGTCCGATCGGAGTTCGTCCAGGAGGAGCGGCAACCAGCGTCGGTCGAGCGAACGTCCCATCGCGTAGATCGCGCTCACCCGGAGCGCGGGGTCACCGGACCAGTAGGCCTCCTCGATCGCGGCGAGCGCGACCGAATCGCCGTAGACGGCGATCGATTCGAGCGCTCGTCGCCGTACCTCCACTGGTTCGCTCGCGTGCAGGAGCGCGCGTAGCGCTCCCCGGAGTCGCTCGCTCTCCGGTCGCGGAAGCCTTCCCTCGACGTCGAGTTCGGCGAACCGACCGAGGGCCTGTGCGAGCGCGGCCCGCACCTCGGGCTCGGTTTCCGTCTCGAGCCGTGCCAGGAAACGGTGGAGGACGCCTGTCTCGTCTGCCTCCCACAGGCCTTCGATGGCTCGACGTCGTACCTCCTTGTCCGGATCGTCGAGCGCGACGAGCAAGACGCGGCGGAAGTCGAGGTCGATGTTCGCCTCGCTCAGTTCCACCATTTCGTCGACGATTCGGCGCCGATTCGCGAGCGGCAGCATCGGCCACAGCTCGCGAATCACGGGTATCGCGGAGCGCGGTACATCGGAGAGGCGCGCGACGTCGGTCGCGCGGAAGTGCTGACTCAAGCGCTCGAAGAGCTCGCGAAGGTCATCGTTCCGTCGCATGACCGGTCGATCGCTCGCGGCTTCAACGATTCGGTGTGTAGTAGAAGAGATCCTCCACCTCGGGATCCGGCTCGAATTGCGGGAACTCCGGTGAAGCGAGGATCTGCCGAATCTTCTCCGCACTCAGCGGGCGCTCGACGTTAACGGCTGCGACCAGATCGTCGAGCGTCGCCATGTAGCGGGGTGCCTCGGGTGTTCCCACGTTCTCACCGATACGTTCGAACGTGACTTCGAGAACGCGCTCGTACGCCCGGCGAGTTCGCTCGTCGAGCGGCTGTTGGCCAGCGAACCGAGGGAAGCGCTGCTCGGTCAGCAGCATGCTGTCCTGGACCGCACAGAAGTACACGGTCGGGCGGAACTCGTATCGCTTCTGCTTCTCGTCCAAGGCCAGCAAACGGCGCTCCTGGCGAGAGATCGGCAGATAGTCGATGACGAACCGACGTGGATCGTCGGTGCGTTCGATGGTGATGAGTGCGCCAGCGACGAGGTTGGCGGCGAAGAACGGTTCGAGGCCGAAGAGGAAGCCGCCGCGATTGGCCGTCGGGTATCGGAGCTCGACGTAGAACGTTTCGTGCGTCTGCGCTGCCTCGAACTGAAGGAGCGCGCGAGCCTGCGCCGGGAAGACGCGCCCCGGCAAGACCGAAGCCAGCGTGGCATCGTACGGCAGCACGCCGAGGTAATGCTCGTAGAACGTCAGGACATGGTCGACGACCGACTCGCTCGCGGGCTGAACGGTACCGGTCTCCTCCAGAAGATACCGGTAGTCCTGACCGATGTCGGCAGGTCGTCGTTTGGGCGTCGGGACGGGATTGATCTCCCGGATCGTCCAGGCGTGCGCATCCGGCACACCGACGAACTCGAAATCGCTCTCTTCGGCAAGATGGACGTCAAGTGCGAGACGATACAGTGTCGCTTCCGGTGATCGTGACGGGACTTTCAGCACGACCTCCAGGAGTTCGTCGTCCAAGAGAGGTTCGCCCCGCTCGGCGATGTACTCGCGAATCCGCCGCACGTCGCCGCGTGAAAAACGAGGAACGATATCGGCTGCTGCCCAAAGATCACCGAAACCGACGACACCTGGCAACTGCGAGAGCGTCGCTCGCACGGCCTCGAGCAGTTCTGCGTCGCTCAGGAGCGAGAGATCCTCGACGACGGTCGATACTGCCTCGGCGACGGCCGTTTCCTCGGCTGCCTCCGGCACAGCCTCTTCCACGGGTGCCGTCGATTCGGCCTTTCGGGGCCGCGGAGCTGGCGCCACCGCTTCCGGGGGCGGCTCCATGAACCGGCGTGGCAACTGGTGGGCGGTATCGATCAGTGCTTCCGGAGGGAGCGGCGGCGACCCGCCGCGAGTGGTGGCGACAACCAGCTCGCCGTCGCTCGCTTCGAGCGCGAACACGTGATCGTTCGCTTCGATGGCGCGCTTGAGCTGGGCGAACCATTCCTCGGGGCTCACGGTCGGCTCGAGCGTCGCGAAATACTCCGCCACGGCACGGAGCGGTACACGGATCGGTGCATGGAGCGGGTAGAACCGCGCGGATGCACGGAGCAGCGCGTGCACGCGTTCGGCGAGTTCCTGCTCGCGCTCCGTACCGCGAAAAGTCACTGCCGGGGCAGGAGCGACTTCCGTCCTGTCAGCCACGTCGTAGCCCCCTGTCCGTCATTCCGTTGGCTCGGCTCGAACCGAACGCTCCCGAAGCTGCCGCGCCAGCTCCTCGGTGGTCGCTGGTCGGCCGAGTTCCCGCAGCAACTCCACGAGCACCTGTTGAAGTCTCGGACTCAGCACCAACCCGGGCATACGGTTCCCCCTCACTCGTGCCGACCTCCAAGCATACCGTTGGCGGCCGCCAATCGCCAAGGCGCGACGTCTTCACGAGCGATCGGTCCGGTCTCCGCCTCGCGCCGGGACCCCCACTGGTGTCGGTCAGCCGCGGCGCCTCTAGGAACGCGCGAGCGCGAGCGCGACGGCGCCGACGACCGGCGCGTCGGCGCCCAATTCCGCCAAGGTCACGCGGACTCGTTGTAGCGACGCGGGGTAGGCGAACTGCCGAATACGGGCCTGCAGGGGATCGAGGAGGGCGTTGCCGGCTTCCGCCATCGGTCCCCCGATGATCACAGCCTCCGGATTGAGCGTCGCGATGAGCGTCGCGATCGCCAGCCCGAGCATCTGGATCGTGTCGTTGACGACACGTTGGATGGCGGGACTGCGCGAGGCGCACTCGAAGAGGCCAGCGACCGTCCGGGTTTCCCGGACGAACTCGTGGCCGGGGTCATCGGGCGACAGGAGGAGGGCTTCCCACACACGCGCGCGGAGTGCTGCCTCGGACGCATACGCTTCGAGGTGTCCTGGCTTCCCGCAGGAACAGAGCGGACCTCCAGCGGTGACGACCATATGCCCGATTTCGCCGGCAGTACTGGAAGCGCCATACACGAGGCGGCCATCGACGATGATACCGCCACCAACTCCGGTGCCGAGATGCACGTAGATCACGGTCTGACAGCCGCGGGCGGCCCCGAACACAGCCTCCCCGAAGGCAGCGGCACGGGCATCGTTTTCGAGCACCGTCGGAATACCGAGGCGCTCCTCCAGGAGGGCAGCGAGCGGGAAATGCTCGAAACCCGGCGAGCGGGGGGAGAAAATCGTCAGCCCTCGGTAGGGATCGACCGGGCCACCGAAGGCGATACCGGCTGCCTTGATGTCGACCGGTGTGAGCCCGGCCGCGGTCAGCGCAGCCGAAGCCAGAGCGGTGAGTCGGCGGAGAACACCGTTCGCGTCCAGGTTGTCGGACGGTTCCGATGCGCGTCCGAGGATCTTCCCTCGTCCGTCCGCGACGGCTGCCCGCAGCATGCCGCCAGCGACGGCGAGTCCGAGCACGCGATCGGTCGCCGCTGGAGGACGAGCACGAAACCGCTTGACGGAGAGTTCGGTCACGATCAGTTTTCCGACCCGCTGCGCCGTCCAACGACCGCGATAGGCGTTGTATCCTACCATCCTCGAGCGCGGGACGGGAAGGGAAAACCGGGATGCGAGTTCAGCGCGAAACGATAGCCGGTGCGCGACGGGAGTTCCGCGACGGTCTCTTGTTCGCGACCGTGGGAGTCCTCGCCGTTTCGACGAGCGCGGTATTGATACGTCTCGCACAAGGCATCAGTTCGTTCGAGATCGCCTTCTGGCGATTGTCGATAGCGACCCTGGTCCTCGTCCCGTTCGTCCTGCAGCGTGGAGTCCGGCAGGAGGCGGCGCGCGTCGGTTGGCGGCGACTCGCCGTCTACGGCGGCGTGCTGGCGCTCCACTTCGTCGCCTACATCGGAGCGCTCCAACTTGCGCCGGTCGCCCATGTGCTTCCGCTGCTCTACACGTCGACGATCATGCTGGCGGTGCTCTCCGCCTTGCTCCTCCGCGAGCCCTTGCGCCGTCTGCAGCTGGTCGGGATCGTCATCGTCCTGCTCGGTGTCACGGTGCTTACGGGTTTCGAGCCACGCCTCACGTTACGGACGGTGCTCGGGGACGGGCTCGCGCTCGTTTCTGCCGCCGCCTATGCGGCCTACTCTTTGATCGGGCGGCGGGAGCGAGCGCGCCTGCCCTTGTTCGTCTATGCGACCGCAGTGTACGGCTTCGCGGCGCTCTGGGTGCTACCGTTGGCGGTGGGCGCCGCTCTCCGGTCGGAAGGGATGCTCGACCGCTACGATGGGCGCGTCATTGCGGCACTGCTCGGTCTCGGATTGATCCCGAACACGCTCGGGCACACGCTCTACAATGCGGCGGTGCGACGGCTCAATGCCGCGGTAACCAACGTGATCTATACGCAGGAAATGACCGGGGCGATCGTGCTGGCCTGGCTCGTGCTCGGCGAAGTGCCCAGTCTCAACGCGATCGCCGGTGCGGCGGTGATGCTCGCAGGCATTCTCCTCGTTCTGCTCGGCTAGCTGGACTCAGGCCAGGAGTTCCTGGAGCACGTTCGGGTCGTACAGTTCGACCTCGATTTCCGAACCAGCGGGGGCCTCGGGCCAATCTTCGGGGATGACCGCGAGGCAATTGCCGCTGACCAGGCCGCTCAAGACTCCGGCACCCTGGTTCGGGACCGGGGTGACGAACAACCGGTCGCCACGCCGCTCGACGCGCGCTCGGACGAAGTGGCGACGGCGTCCGCTGTTGTCGACGTGCTGGGTGAGGACGGCGCGGACTCGGATGGGTGCGAGATCGGCACGACCGAGCAGGCGCAGGATCGCGGGACGGGCGAACTGGAGGAAGGCGACGACGCTGGCCACCGGATTTCCCGGGAGCGCCAGCACCGGAACGTCGTCGATGAACCCGAACGCCATCGGTTTGCCCGGTTTGATCCGGACTTGCCAGATCTCGAAACGGCCGCGCGTCCTCAGGAACTCCTTGACCCGGTCGTAATCGCCCTGCGAAACGCCGCCCGAGGTGAGGACGAGGTCGGCACCGCGCGCCGCTCGGAAACGCCCTTCGAGGTCGGTATCCTGATCGCTCGCGATCCCGATCAAGCGCGGGATACCGCCGACCTGGGTGACCAGCGCAGCGAGCACGTAGGAGTTGCTGTTGCGGATCCGTCCTGGCTCGAGCGGACGATCGGGCGGCACGACCTCGTCGCCCGTCGCGAGGATCGCGACTTCCGGGCGCGGATGGACGAGCACCCATGTGTAACCGAGCGCCGCGAGAATCCCGAGATGCGCTGGTCCGAGCACCGTTCCGGGAGAGAGGACGAGCGATCCGGCTGGGATGTCTTCGCCAGCCGGTCGTACGTTCTCGCCCGGTCGAACCGGACGGAACACGCGGACGACATCACGTCCGCGATCGGGCGTCGCCTCGAAGGCCTCGTCGGTCTCCTCGAAACGAACGACGGCATCGGCTCCGGGCGGAAGAACGGCGCCGGTCATGATGCGCACCGCCGTCCCGGGCTGAAGGCACGGGTGGATCACTCCCTCGCGCCAGCGCGGGGTCGCCCCGCCAGCCGGAGCTTCCCCGATCACGCGGAGCGTCGCGGGGTGTGCGTGGCTGGCCTGCGACGTATCGGCGGCGCGCACCGCATACCCGTCCATGGCGGCATTGGTGAAGGGTGGGACGGACTCCCGTGCCCGGATCGGCTCAGCGAGTACCAGACCGAGCGCTTCGAGCAGCGGGAGCCGTCGCGGTGACAGCGGGGAGAAGTGCGCGAGGATCCGCTCGCGTGCTTCGTCCACGTCGAGGAGCGGCCGATCAGGGGACGGTGAAAAGCGAGCGTTCGACGACATCCTTTCGTGCCTCGAGTCCGTGTCCGGACGTCAGGAGAATGCTTTCATCGCTTCGACAAGCTCGCGAACGGCCGCTGCAGAGCGATGGAGCGCCGCGCGTTCGTCGTCGGTGAGTTCGATCTCGATGATTCGCTTGACGCCGCCGGCGCCCAGCACGATCGGCACACCGACATAGAGCTCCCGGATCCCGAACTGGCCGGTGAGGTAGGTGCTGGCGGCGAGCACCCGGTTTTGGTCGAGCAGCACTGCTTCGACCATTTCGGCGACCGAGGCGGCCGGTGCGTAGAAGGCGCTCGTGCCGAGCAAGCGGACGATTTCCCCACCGCCGTCGCGCGTGCGCTCGACGATGGCTCGGATGCGATCGGGTGCGATGAGCTGGGTGATAGGGATGCCGCTGACCGTCGTGTAGCGCGGAAGCGGAACCATGGTGTCGCCGTGACCACCGAGAACCATCGCGTGGACATCGCGCGGCGAGACTCCGAGTTCGAGCGCGACAAACGTGCGGAACCGTGCCGCGTCGAGCACACCGGCTTGACCGATGACGCGTTCGGGCGGGAATCCGGAAGCCTCGAGCGCGACGTGGCACATCGCGTCCAGCGGGTTGGTCACCACGATGATCACCGCGTTCGGGGAGAGCGGTGCGGCCTGCTCGGTCACGCTCTTCACGATGTTCATGTTCACGCGCAGAAGATCGTCGCGACTCATCCCTGGTTTTCGGGGAGAACCGGACGTGATGACGATCACGTCCGAGTTCGCGGTCGCTTCGTAGCCGTTGCTCCCGACGATCGAGCAGTCGTAGCCGATCACGGGGCCGGCTTCGAGGAGATCCAGGGCCTTCCCTTGAGGCAGGTTCTCGACGATGTCGACGAGCACGATGTCGGCGATGTTCCGACCAGCGAGATACTGTGCCGTCGTCGCTCCGACCGCTCCCGCACCGATGACCGAGACCTTCCGGCGCATTCGTTCCGCTCCTCGCACTCGTGCCGTCTACCTCTCCAAGTTCCGAGCGTGCTGGTTCGGTGTCATGTCCTCGCCGGTATCGTAGCACACTTCGTCGCTGTCCCGATGGGATACAATCGCACGAGACCGGCCGGATCAGGGGGGAAATGCCGGTGGTCGAACGGATCGCGTTGATCGGACTCAGCGGTTCGGGGAAGAGTTCTCTCGCGCCGCTGATCGCGCGACGTTTGGGGTGGACCGCGCTCGACACCGATGCGATGGTCGTCGAGCGCTTCGGTCTCCCGATACCGGAAATATTTTCTCGCTACGGGGAAGCCGTGTTCCGGGCAGCCGAGCGCGAGGCGTTGCTCGCCGCGTTGCGGAACCCCCGCGTCGTGATCGCGACCGGCGGCGGGATCGTCCTCGACGAACGGAATTGGGTCGACTTGCGCCGGGATACGGCCGTCGTGCATTTGGCGGCGCGATTGGAGACGCTCGCCGCGCGTCTGCGGGCGCAGCAGGCGTCGGACGGAACGACCGGGCGCCCGCTCCTGGCCGGGTCGTTGGAAGAGCGGCTGCGGCTGCTCTGGGAGCGACGGCAGCATCTCTATCGCCGGGCCGACATCGTCGTCGAGACGGATGACCGAGCGCCGGAGGAGCTCGCCGAGGAGATCGTGCGCCGCGTGGCCGAACGCGCGGAGCAGGGGGCGATTCCGTTCCTGGCTATCGGCGGGAGTTCGGGGCGCTCCGACTTGTTCGTCCGGACGGGGTTACTGCCGCTCTTGGGCGAACTCGTCCGTCATCGCTGGCGGAGTGCGCGTCGCGCGTTCGTCGTCACCGACGAGCAGGTCGAGCGGTACTGGGCGGAACCGGTTCGTCGATCGCTGGAGGCGAGCGAGTTCGCCGTGACGATGCTGACTGTACCGGCAGGCGAGCGCTCGAAGAATCTCGGTGTCGTCGAATCGTTGCTCGATCGCATGCTCGAATGCGGAATCGAGCGTTCGGATGTGGTGGTCGCGCTCGGTGGAGGGGTGGTCGGGGATCTCGCGGGTTTCGCCGCGTCGATCGTGTTGCGCGGTGTCGGGCTCGTCCAGGTGCCGACCACGCTCCTGGCGATGGTGGACGCGAGCGTCGGTGGGAAGACCGGAGTGGACCACCGTTTCGGGAAGAACCTCATCGGCACCTTCTACCAGCCGCATCTCGTGGTCGCGGATCCGGCGGTGCTCACGAGTCTGCCCGAGGAGGAACGTCGTTCCGGATGGGCGGAGGTCGTCAAGCACGCGATGATCGAGTGCACCGCTCTCGGGAACGACGAGCCGCTGCTCCTCTCGCTCCTGACGAGCCGGCCGTTCGCGGCGTGGTGGGAACCCGGGGAGCTGGATCGGGTGATCCGTCGGAACATCGAGATCAAGGCGAGCGTCGTCGCTGCCGACGAACGCAAGAGTGGCCTGCGGCGGATCCTCAATTACGGACACACGCTCGGACACGCCGTCGAAGCGGCGAGCGACTATCGTCTCCGGCACGGGGAAGCGGTCGCGATCGGGATGCGTGCCGTCGCGCGGCTCGCCGAGCGACTCGGGCTGTGCACGGCCGAACTCGTCGTCCAGCAGGACGAACTCCTCGATGCGGCCGGACTGCCGCGATCGGTCGAGCTTTCGCCGGAACGGGTGCTGGAACGCGTGCGGTACGACAAGAAGAGCGAAGGCGGGATTCCGACGTGGATCCTGCCGACACGTCCGGGGCATGTCGTTCAGCGGCGCGAGGTGCCGCCGGAGCTCGTGCGTGCCGTCACGGAAGAACTCCTCGGCGAGCGTTCCGGGGTCGGTCAGCGAGTTCGCCGTTGCGAGGGAGTCGATGGATAGCGAGAGCCGGATGTGGCGCCCACTCCGTTGGACCGGGGACGCGTTGGTCCTCTTGGACCAGACGGCCCTGCCGTACGAAGAGCGGTACCTCGAGTGTCGATCTCTCGAGGACGTCGCCGCTGCGATCCAGGAGATGCGCGTCCGTGGAGCTCCCGCCATCGGTATCAGCGCGGTCGCTGGACTCGCGCTTGCCGTCCGGGCGGTGCTCGGCACGCCGGAGGACTGGCGTGCCGTGTTGGAGCGAGCGATCGACCGACTGGCTTCCACGCGGCCAACGGCAGTCGACCTCTTCAACAGTCTCGATCTGGCTCGCCGCCGCGTCGGTCGCGCCGGCGATGCCCAGGAGGCGCAGCGGATTCTGGCCGGCCTGACGGAAGAACTCCTCGAACGGCAATGGGCGATCGACCGGGCGATCGCCGAGCACGGTGCCGGCCTGCTTCCGGCCGGGTCGCGGGTTCTGACGCACTGCAACACCGGAGCGCTCGGCACGGGGGCCTACGGTACCGCGCTGGGTATCGTCCGCCGGTCGTACGAACTCGGGCGTTTGCAGCACGTGTGGATCACGGAGACGCGGCCACGCCAGCAGGGGGCGCGGCTCACGGCATGGGAGCTTCAGCGCGAAGGCATACCCTTCACCCTGATCGTCGACGGCGCCGCAGCGTGGATCATGGCGCGCGGCGAGGTGGACGCTGTCATCGTGGGGGCCGATCGCGTCGCCCGGAACGGGGATGTGGCGAACAAGATCGGGACGCTGGCGCTCGCGGTCGCGGCGGCCGAGTGTCGTCTGCCCTTCTACGTGGCTGCGCCATTGTCGACGTTCGATCCGACGACTCCGGACGGCAGGAGCATCCCGATCGAGGAGCGGGATGCGAGCGAAGTGTTACGCTTGAACGGTGGCTGGATCGCGCCACCGGGCACGCCGGTGCGCAATCCGGCGTTCGACGTCACACAAGCCTCGTTGATCACGGGAATCGTTACCGAGGCTGGCGTGATCCTGGCGCCTGACGAGCGTAAGATCGCGGCGCTCCTCGCCGGGCGAGGGAGCGGCGATCGGGAGGAGGAACGGGACGAGCGGTGAGCGACCGACCGTCGATTCCGTACGATGTGGCCGATCTCGGCCTGGCGGAACAGGGACGGCAGCGTATCGCGTGGGCGCGTCGCGAGATGCCCGTCCTGCGGTTGCTCGAGGAACGCTTCGCACGAGAACGGCCGCTCGAGGGTGTTCGCATCGTCGCGTGCGTCCATGTCACGACGGAGACGGCGAACCTGGCCTATACGTTGCGCGCTGCCGGAGCGACGACAGTGATCTGCGCGAGCAATCCGTTGTCGACGCAAGACGACGTCGCGGCCGCGCTGGTCGCTGACGGGTTCTCGGTCTATGCTCGGCGCGGCGAAGATTCGGAGACGTACTACCGTCCTATCCATCTCGCCCTCGATCACCGTCCGCATCTGATCATCGACGACGGCGCGGACGTCGTCACGACCGTACACCGCGAGCGCCGCGACGTTCTGCCCGGCGTCATCGGCTCGACCGAGGAGACGACGACCGGAGTCATCCGGCTGCGAGCGCTCGCCCGGGACGATCTCTTGGCGTTCCCGGCGGTCGCGGTGAACGATGCGCAGACCAAACATCTCTTCGACAACCGGTACGGTACCGGGCAGAGCACGATCGACGCTATCCTCCGTGCGACGAACGTCCTGCTGGCCGGAAAGACGGTCGTCGTGGCGGGATACGGGTGGTGCGGTCGGGGGATCGCGATGCGTGCGCGCGGGATGGGGGCGCAGGTCATCGTCACCGAAGTCGACCCGGTGCGCGCGTTGGAGGCAGCGCTCGACGGCTACCGTGTGTTGCCGATGCGCGAGGCAGCTCCGTTGGGCGACCTCTTCGTGACGGCGACGGGCAACATCCACGTCATCGATCGCGAGCACTTCACGATGATGAAGCCGGGCGCGATCCTGTGCAACGCTGGACACTTCAACGTCGAGATCAATCTCGAGGCTTTGGCAGCGCTCGCGGTCGAGCGACGGACGCTGCGACCCTACGTGGAGGAGTACGTGTTGCCGGACGGTCGAGGCATCGTCGTCCTGGCCGAGGGACGGTTGGTCAATCTGGCCGTGGCGGAGGGGCACCCGGCGAGCGTGATGGACATGAGTTTCGCCAATCAAGCGCTGGCGTGCGTCTACTTGGTGCGCAACCGGGGTGCACTCGCTGCCGATGTCTATCCTGTGCCCGAGGAGATCGATCGCGAAGTGGCCAGGCTCAAGTTGCAGGCGATGGGTATCGCGATCGACCGCTTGACCGCGGAGCAGGAGGCGTATCTCGCTTCGTGGCAGCACGGAACGTGACGATAGCAGAACCGCGTGGGATCGAGTGAAGGGGTTGGGAACGGTGACGCTCAGCATCATGCGCGCCCCGCGCACGTTCTTCACGTCCGAGTCGGTGACGGAGGGACATCCGGACAAGCTGTGCGATCAGGTGTCGGATGCCGTGCTCGATGCGGTGCTCGCGCAGGACCCAGCCGGGCGGGTGGCGTGCGAGGCTGCCACGACGACCGGGCTCATGATCGTCATCGGAGAGATTACGACGAGCGCGCGCGTCGACTTCGCCGAGGTCGCGCGACAGGTCGTGAGCGAGGCGGGATACACGTCGTCCGAGTACGGCATCGACGGACGTACGATGGGGGTCATCGTCTCCGTCAAGGAGCAGGCACCGGAAATCGCCCAGGGGGTGTCGGAGTCGCTCGAGGTTCGCGAGGGTATCGCGGTCGACGAGTTCGACCGTATCGGAGCCGGCGATCAGGGGATGGTCGTCGGGTTCGCCTGTACCGAAACGCCCGAGCTCATGCCGCTGCCGATCGCGCTCGCGCATGGACTGGTGCGTCGCTTGGCTCAGCTTCGGAAGTCCGGGCAACTCTCCTACCTCCGGCCGGACGGGAAGAGTCAGGTGACGGTCGAGTACCGATACGGACGGCCGGCACGCGTGGCGGCGGTCGTGCTCTCGGCGCAGCACGATCCGGACGTGTCGCAGGCGCAGCTCCGCCGTGATCTCGTCGAGGCGGTGATCCGGGAGGTGATCCCGAGCAGCCTGCTCGATGCGGAGACCCAGATCCTCGTGAATCCGAGCGGGTCGTTCGTGCTCGGTGGACCCCGCGCGGATGCCGGTATGACCGGCCGTAAGATCATGGTCGACACCTACGGCGGCATGGCACGGCACGGGGGCGGAGCGTTCTCCGGGAAAGATCCGACCAAGGTCGACCGCTCGGCGGCCTACGCGGCGCGGTACGTCGCGAAGAATGTCGTGGCAGCAGGACTCGCGGAGCGCTTCGAGATCCAGATCTCGTACGCGATCGGGCGGGCCCGACCGGTGGCGATCCACGTGGAAACCTTCGGCACCGGGAAGATCGACGACGAGCGCCTCGTTGAGCTGGTGCAGCGGCACTTCGACCTGCGCCCGGCGGCGATCATCCACCAGCTCGGTTTGCGGAAACCGATCTATCGGCAGGTCGCCGCCTACGGGCACTTCGGCCGCCCGGATCTCGACCTGCCGTGGGAGCGAACCGACAAAGCGGAGCTGCTGCGTGCGGAGGCAGGACTGGTGGGGAGCGTGCCGGACCGGTGAGACGAGAGCTGGCCATGCGGCGAGCGCTGATCACCGGAGCGTCGGGTTTCGTCGGAAGTCACCTCGCGGAACGTCTCGCGACCTCAGGCCAGTGGGAGGTCATCGGCCTCTCGGCTCGGCCGAGCCCACCGTCACCGTTCGTCGCTCAGCATTTGGTGTGCGATCTCTTGAACGCGGATTTGGTGCGGAAGACGCTCGCTCACTGGCGTCCCGATGTCATTTTCCATCTGGCGGCCGTGAGTTACGTCCCGCGCTCGTTCCAGGATCCCGTAGGGACGATCGCGAACAACATGATCGCGCAGGTGCACGTGCTCGAGGCGGCGCGGACGCTCCAACCTCCCCCGATCGTCGTGGTGGTCAGTTCCTCGGATGCGTACGGACTGGTGTACGAGGACGAGCTCCCGGTGCGCGAGACTCAGCCGTTCCGCCCGTTGAGTCCGTACGGCGTGAGCAAGGCTGGGCAAGATCTCCTCGGTCTGCAGTACTACCTGGCGTACCGCTTGCCGGTGGTACGGGTTCGCCCGTTCACGCATATCGGGCCTGGTCAGAGCGAGCGCTTCGCGATCTCGGGATTCGCGCGGCAGATCGCGGAAGCCGAGCTCGGATTGGCTCCGCCGGTACTCTTGGTGGGTGACCTCGAGGTGGAACGCGACCTCCTCGACGTGCGCGACGTCGTTCGGGCGTACGAGCTCCTCGCCGAGGAGCGTTTCGCGGGAGAGGTCTTCAATATCGCGAGCGGGCGGTCTTGGCGGTTGAGCGACGTCGTCGAGCGCTTGCTCGCGCTTGCCCGGGTCCGGATCCGGGTGGAGCAGGATCCAGGCCGTCTGCGCCCCGTCGACGTTCGTGTCCTGCGCGGCGATGCGAGCGCGCTGCACGCGGCCACCGGCTGGCGGCCCGAGATCCCCCTGGAACGGACGCTGCTGGATACGCTCGACTACTGGCGCAGAACGCTGCGCCCCACGCGATCCTCGGACTGAAGCGCGGTCGCTTCGACTGTGATCCAGCTATCACCGAAGCGCAGGTAGAGAACACGGCTTTCGAGCGGTGCGCGACCGGGGCGCGAAGTCCAAGCCACAAAGCGCTCGATCCGGAAAAGTTGCCCCTGTCCGTCCCGGACGAGCGCTCGGTACCCGAGCGGCAGGACACCGGCGAGAAAGTGTGCCACCCGCCAGGCCGGCCAGTCGGGGGCGACGGTTCGATCCTCCTGACGCGGCGAGGGAGCCCATGAGCGGAGCGCTGGGTGCGCGTGCTGCGGCTTCTCGATCGTGCCCGATTGGAGGTACTCCAGAGCGAGTCCGGTGCCGTACCAGGCGAGCCAGGATTCGAGGCGATCGCCGGGAAAGCCGAGCGGCAGGTCGCATGCCACCTGAGCGACGATCGGCCCGGCGTCGAGTTCCTCGGTGATCCGGTGGAGCGTCACGGCTGTCCGGAGACACCCGTCGCGGTACTGCCAGAAGAGCGGCGACGGGCCGCGATAGTCCGGCAGGGGAGACGGATGAATGTTCAACATACCGAGGGGATAACGCTCGTAGATCGAGCGAGGGATCCTCCACGGGAAACAGGAGACGAGCGCACAGTCCGCGAGCGGCTCGTCTCGGTCGAGAATCGTTTCGAGTTCCTGGCGCTGCCGAACCGGGATCGTCGGGATGCCGATCCGCCGGGCCAGGTCGGCGGGGTCGTCGCTCCAGGGCGCGAGCGGCGGTCGTCGGGGGCGATCGACCGAAGGAGCGGCGGACCCGAGAACGAGCGACCGGATGGTGACCCCAGCGCGGAGCAGGGTGACCAGCGTCACCGCGGTCTGTCGACTGCGTTGGCCCCACAGCGTGAGCGTGGGAAGTCGTGCGAGCTTTGACATGGCGCGACGCCTTCCGTTACGCTTGCCCGAAGAGAGCGTGGCTGCGGCACGAGAGGACCGAAAGCATGACGCGCGTCGTCTTCTGCGCGAAACTCAAGCGAGAGCTCCCGGGCTTGGATCGCCCACCGTTTCCCGGCCCGCTCGGCGAGCGGATCTACCGCGAGATCTCCCGCGATGCGTGGGAACTGTGGCGGGAGTACCAGACGATCGTCATCAACCATTACGGTCTCAACCCGGCCGATCCGGACGATCGAGTCATCCTGCGTCAGCACATGGAGCTCTTCCTGTTCGGCGACAGTGACGAGTTGCCGGAAGAATGGGTTCCGCCTGGGCTCGGCCAGCCGACCAAGGGTGGTCCTGCCCGGAAGAAGTGACCGTGAAGGCCGCCCTCAGCGCCGGGACGCGAGCGGGACGACCGGGAGTTCCGGCGCGATCCTGAAGCTCAAGTGACGGTGCGCTCGACGCAGCGAATCCTCGACTGCTGCTGGATCGTCTCCCCGCGCAAAGATGAAACCGAGATAGCTCGCTCCCTCCGGCAGCGGCACGATCCGGTGGTTCCGGCGTGCCGTGATCTCCACGTCGACGATACCGGGAACGGCGCGCGCTCGTTCGAGACCCTCGACGTCCTTGAGGATGCCGCGAGCCGGTATCGGAATCATCATGACGCCTGCCGCGCCGCCTCGACGCGCGATCGTGGGAACCGGATCGCCGACAGCGTGCGCCAAGATCAGCTCCTCCAGCGTCATTCCGGTACCGAACTCGAGGATGCGCGAACAGAGACCACCGATCGAGCGGCCGGCGATCTCGATCACCCAGGGCCCCGACTCGTTGACGCGCAGTTCGGCATGGATCGGACCGGTCCATAGGCCGAGCGCGCGGGCTGCCTCTGCCGTCGTGGCGACGATCCGAGCCTGCACATTCTCGGGTAGGCGCGAGGGGGTCACGTAGATCGTCTCCTCGAAATACGGCCCGTCGAGGGGATCCGGTTTGTCGAAGATCGCGAGCACGTGCAACCGGCCGTCGGTCAAGAGTCCCTCGACCGCGACCTCGAAGCCGGGAACGAACGGTTCCACGAGGATCCAGGCCTGTGCCAGGTCGATCCCGTCGCTCGCCAGAATGTGCCGTACTCGCTCGAACGCTGCCACGAATTGGTCGGGACCGTCGGTACGGATCACCCCTCGGCTCCCGGATAAGCGCGTCGGTTTGACGACGCACGGGAAGCGGAGATCTGCCACAACCTCGCGAGGGTCCGCCAGCGCGGGAAACGCCTGCGCCTGCGGTGCACGAACACCGGCGGCAGCGAACCGCTGACGCATCAGCCACTTGTCCCGCGCGGCGAGAGCAGCGTCCGGATCGTTGCTGGGCAAGCCGAGGCGAGTCGCCACGCGCGCGGCGAGCACGGTACCGGCGTCATCGACCGGGATGACGGCCCGTACCGGCAATTCGGCGACGAGCCTGACAATTTCCTCGGTCGCTCGCTCGGGTTGTCCGAAGTCTACGGCGAAACCCGCTGGTCGGGAGACGCGGAGAACCTCCGGCGTGTCTTCGACGACCAGCGCTTGGATGCGCAAGCGCTCGGCAGCGTCGACGAAAGCCCGGGTTCGATAGCTGGTCGGTGTCGTCAACAAGAGGACTCGTCGTGGCGGGTTCATGCGTGCAGTCCACGTGCTCCCCAGTATGCCCAGTGAAGTGTACAGACCCGGCTGCTCGCACAGCAGCCGACGCAGCACCCTGGAGAAAGCCGATCACCCTCGGGCGCTCATCTGCTTCGTCACCGCCTCGCGGAGTCCCTTCATGTAGCCGATCGCGAAGAGTCTCCCGAGCATCATGTACCCCGGTTCGCTGTTCGGCTCGCCCTCCATCGTCGGGACATGGTCGGGACGCATCACGCCGCTGAAACCGACCTCGTAGTAGGCCTTCATCGCCTCGTACATGTCGGTTTGGCCGTCGTCCTGAAAGGTCTCGATGAAGCGCGTCGGAGTGCCGCGGACGTCCCGGAAGTGGACGAAATGGATCTTGTTCTGCTTCCCGAAATGCCGGATCCACTGCGGGACGGGGACACCCATCGTGGAGATCGTGCCCTGACAGAACGCGAGTCCATGGGCCGAACTCGGGTACAGGTCGAGGGCACGCTGCAAGGCCTCGGGGGTGACGAGGATCCGCGCGATGCCGCGTAGGGAGGGAACCGGCGGGTCGTCCGGGTGGAGGGCCAGCTTGACACCGACCTCTTCGGCGACCGGGACGACGGCGTCCAAGAAGTAGCGGAGACTTCCCCAGAGCTGCTCTTCGGACACCGTACCGAGTTCGGTCAGGCCGGCGCGCTCCATCAGTTCGTGATCGTAACTCGTCGTCAAGGCACCGCCGCGGGTCGGTGTGGTGACCGACGTGCGTGCCCAGTTGATGACGGCCATCCAGTTCCAGCACCAGACCGGAATCTCGAGCTTGCCCATGTTCCGGAGAAGCGTGATGACCCACTCGATCTCTTCGTCTCTTCCGGGGAGGCCCAAGCGTGTGCGGTGCATTGGCGGCGATGCCTCGATGACCGAGACGGTGATACCAGCCTCGCGGAAGCGTTGGACCATGAGGAGCAGGGGCATGAAGTCCCACGGACGGTGCTCTTTCGGTGGCACATCGATCGGAACGATCGGCTGGGGAACACCGGGCGGGTTGTAGGCCTGATGACCGCCGGCGACGTGACCGGGTAGGGTGGTCACCGCATGGGTCACACCCATCTGGAGAGCGAGCTTCCACCGTTCGTTCGGCCACGGTGGGAGAATCAGTGCGAGTTCCATCGTGTTCCTCCTTTCGGCAGCACGATTCTCCCCGAGATTCGTGACCCGGGCAACCGGAGCCGCGAACCCTGCAGTAGGGGTGCGGAGGCGGTGAGGACGCCCGGAAGCGCGGGCGGGTAACTTGGGGTGACCGGTAGCCGAGGCTTCCGGGCCGACCTCTTTCGGGGGATACTCTGGTTCCGCGAGTCGAGTGGCCGATGACCGGAGGGGGAACCATGAGCAAGCTTGCTGGGAAGCGTGCGTTGGTCACCGGCGCCGGTATGGGGATCGGACGAGGGATCGCGCTGGCGCTCGCCCGCGAGGGCGCAGCGGTCGCCCTCCATTACGCGCACAGTCGGACCGGAGCGGAGGAAGCGGCGCGCGAGATCGTCGCGAACGGTGGGCGAGCGGTCGTCGTCGGCGGTGACCTCCGGTCGGTCGTCGAGTGTCGGCGCGTCGTCGACGAGGCGGCGAGCCAGCTCGGCGGCCTCGACATCCTGGTCAACAACGCGGGAGTCACGCGTGCTCAGTCCTTCCTCGACTTTCCTGAAGACGTCTACGACGAACTCTTCGCCCTCAACATGCGGGCGACCTTCTTCTGTGCCCAACAGGCGGTGCGGTACATGCTCGAGCGTGGCGGCGGTGCGATTCTGAACATCACGTCGATTCACGGTGCCGCCGGTTTTCCACGGCACGCGGCCTATGCGGCGACCAAGGGGGCGATCATCGCGTTCACGCGAGCGCTGGCGATCGAACTCGCACCGCTCAAGATCCGCGTGAATGCGATCGGACCGGGATTGATCGAGGTGCCCCGGTACTTTGACATCCCCGGTTACACGACCGAACTCGGTCATCGGCTGGTGCCGTGGGGACGCGTCGGTCGTCCCGAGGACGTCGGCCACGCGGCGGTGTTCCTGGTGTCCGACGACGCCGACTTCGTTACCGGGCAGGTGCTGTTCGTCGACGGGGGAACGCAGGCGCGAATGGGGCTGTGGTGGGATCAGGGAGACGTCCCGCAATGAGCGAGCGTTCCTCGCCGCGCCGCGACCGGAGCGTTGCCCAGGAGAGAGCGATCGACCGAGGCGCCCACCAGGAACAGCGAAGGGCGGTCGTCTGACCGCCCTTCGATCAGCGGAAGCGACGGGATTCGAACCCGCGATCTCGGCCTTGACAGGGCCGCGTGTTAGGCCTCTACACCACGCCTCCGCGTTGTCACGCGAAGAGTATGGCACAACACCAGCGAGCCTGTCAAGGGTGAGCGAGCGGCGAGGAGGCCAAGGCTTCGGATGAGGATCGGACTCGAGCGAGAATCACGAACGCCTGCCTCCCCTCGACGAGGCGAGGTCGATGGTAGTCCTCGATCAGGACCGGCACGAGGTCGTAACGGACCAGTTCCGCTCCGTGGAACCAGAGGTGGAGGATCAGCCCTTGCTTGGTTTCGAGCGACCACTCCTGATCGAAGACGAAGTTGCCCAGCGAGTAGAAGATCGGTTTCCCGCGGTACCACTCCATTCCCTGCACCCAGTGCGGGTGCGACCCGACGACCAGGGTCGCGCCGCTGTCGATCGCGATCCGGGCGAGCTTCCGCTGGGTCTCGGTCGGGATCAGCGTGTACTCGACGCCCCAGTGGAAGAAGGGGATGACGATGTCCGCCTGGGCAGCAGCCGCGCGGATCGCTCGCTGCACGAGTTCCGGCTCGAGCGGTGCGGTCCCGGGCCGATCCGCACCGGCCCCGTACCAGCCTGCGGAGACGCCGTCGAAGCCGAGGAGCGCCACGGTGACGTCACCGACTTCGAGCGAACGGGGGGCGACTGCTTCGTCGAGGTCGCGGCCGGCACCGAAGCTGGCGATGTCGGCCTTTCGCAGGATTTCCTGGGTATCGAAGAGCGCGAGCGGTCCGAAATCCATACTGTGGTTGTTCGCCAGGCTCACCGCATCGATACCAGCGAGCTCGAGGCCAGCGACCGCATCGGGCAGAGTGAGGAAGCGCAAGGTGTACGGGTCGTCCGGCGGGAGATACCGCATGGTCAGCGCGCATTCGAGGTTGGCGACGGTGAGGTCGGCCCACCCGAGTTCCGAAGCGACACCGCGGAACGGCGCGCTCCAGTCGTTCCGGGCCGCCATGATGCGGTGAACCGTCCGACCGAGAACGATGTCGCCGGCGAAGGTCAGGGTCGTGGTGCGTAGCCGCGGCAGCTCGAAAGGGGCGAAATTCTCTGGCGGGAGCAAGTCGAGCGGCCCTTCCACGACGAGCCACTCGACGAGTCCCGGAAGGAGTGCGTCGTTCCCATCCGGCCGCAGTGGGTCCTGGCCCGCAATCCGCAGCACGCGGAGGAACGGCGCCAGCGCGCTCGGCTCGACCAGCGCGAAGAGCCCTGGATCGGGGATCGTGGCGAGCGAGCGGACGCGACCGACGGCCGTCTCGGCGGTGGCGAATCGGTAACCATCGTCCAGAACCGAAATCCGACGCACCGGAAGATGCTCCGGCGCACCAGCCTCGGCCCAATCCCCGATGCTCCCGTCCAGGAGACCCTGGAAGGCCTCGGGCGGAACGTCACGCACGAGATTCGCGTGCCCGCTCACCGGCACGAGCCAGCGCCCACCGATCGCGGCCGGGGGTTTCTCGCCGGTCACCGTCCGGAGACGGACGAGCGCCTCGCTCTCGGGGACGCGTTCGATCCGCCACGTGGTCGGAGCTGCGGCGGCGAGCCGGGCAAACCAGCGTTCGGCGTGGTCGGCCAGGGTCGGCGGGAGCGGCGGAATGGCCACACGGAGCACCGGGTGGACGGGGATCGTGCGTGAGCGGGAGGCGTCGACGGCCGGCAGTCGATGCCGTTGGGTCGTCGGCGAAGGAGACGGCACTTCCGGTCCGTTCGTCGATCGAGCCCGCCCGCGAGCGCAGCTCGCGAGGAGAGCGGATGCAGTGAGCAGCAGAGCCCGCCTCGTCCACACGGTCCCGAGCGTTCCGCGTCCTATGGTTCGGCGGCGACACCGGAGTGTTCGGAGTGAAAGATACTCGGCGGACCGATCGTCGGCAAGTGACGGAGGAGAGATCTGCATCCGAAATCTCGCGGGACGGGAACCACGAGGGGAACGGGACGATCCCGTTCCCCTCGTGGGTTCGCAGCGTCCGGGTTCAGCGAGCGACCTCCACGGGTGGAGTGCCGTGGGTATGGAACGTCGCGACCGTCTGCAGCCCCCAAGCCTGGCCGCGCTTGCGTTCCGCCTCCGTCCAGACGATCGGCTTCCAGTCCGGTGCGACGACCAGTCGGGCACCCGGGCAGCCGATCTCGATGCGATGACCGCCTGGCTCGATGACGTACAGGAAAACGGTCTGCTGCACGGCGTGCTTATGGGGACCGTATTCGATCTTGTACCCGAACTCGATCGCGATGTCGGCGGCCCGCAGCACTTCCTCTCGAGTATCGACGGCGTAGCAGACGTGATGGAAGCGGCCGCGCGCGCCGGTCGCGTCCTCGGTGACGGCGATCTCGTAGCCCTTGTTGTTGGAAGTGACCCAGGCTCCCTTCTCGGAACCGTCGTCGAAGATGATGCACTCCGTCAGCTTGAGCCCGAGGTACTGCTGCAGGAAGATGCGGGTCGCTCGCACGTCGGCCGCGAAGACGTTGATGTGATCGAGGCGACGAACGTTGCAACCGCGGGCCGGAAACCGCGAGGCCTGGTTCTTCAGCGCTGGCTTCGTTTCCGGCGTTGGCTGGTACCACTCCACTTCCCAGACGAGCTCACCGACGTGTCCGTCCGGCGTCCGGAACCGGTAGGCTGGACCGTGGCCAGCGTCGCCGTCGATCCAGCCGAGGCCGAGTCCGGACTGCTCGAGCATGGCCACTCGCCGTTGCAGCGCTTCCGGTGTGCTCACCCGGTAGGCGAAGTGTTCCATCGCCGGAACCGGCCCTGCAGTCAGCTTGAGCGTGTGATGGGCATAATCGTCCCATCCTCGCAGGTAGACCGAGTTCCCGCGCTGCTCCGTCACGTACATCCCCATGTACTCGACGAAGAAGTGAACACTTTCGTCGAGAACCGGCGTGAGGAGCTCGAGGTGGGCGAGATGGGCCATATCGAAACTCGGCTCGCCGATATAGAGCGTGACGTCGTTCATGTCTTACCTCCCCTGCGTCGTGGACGGATCGGCTGCTGAACCCCCGACCTCACCGTTGCCCCTCGAGGACCTTACGCAGACCGTGGATATCGTAGCTGAGTTCACCGGCCTGCAATCGCTCGCGCATGCGCGCCTCGCGCTCGGCGCGAGCGCGTGCCGCCTCGAGAACGTCCACCGCTCGGCCACGCTCGACGACGACCGCCCCGTCGTCGTCCAGGACGACGAAATCGCCCGGCTCGATCCGTGCGCCGCCGACCGTGACCGGCACCTCGAGGCCGCCGACCTTGTCCTTCGTCGCACCCCGGACGCGAACGAAGCGAGTCCAGACGGGAAGGTCCATCGCCCGTAGTTCGTCGACGTCGCGAACTGCTGCGTCGACGAGGAGCGCAGCGGCTCCGCGCACCTTGGCTTGGATCGCCAGGAGCTCGCCGACGAGGGCGACCGGCTCCGGCTCGGGCATCGTGATGACCAGTACCGCGCCTGGATAGACGCGCTCCATGACCGCGTGCACCATGAGATTGTCGCCCTGACCGCACAAGACGGTCAGAGCCGGTCCGGCGACGCGCCGCCCGGGGATGAGCGGGACGAGCGGAATATCGACCAGTCCTCGTCGACCGGATGCCTCGTAGACCGTCGCCACACCGAGTTCCGCGAAGGCACGGGAAAGTTCGGCGATCGCGGCCTGGTCGATATCCTGACGTCGTTCGGCCATCGAGCTACCCTCCGATCGCATCAGCCGTGACCGGGCAGGTCGCGGGCGACGAGCGGTGTGACGCGCTGGAAGGCCTCCGCGTAGCGGATCTCCTTGATTCCGGAAATCCGCCGCGCGTGGTTGGCGCGCCGCTCCCCGAGTTCCGCGTAGTAGCGCTGGAGGTACTGCTGGGATGCCATGACCTGCATGGCGGCGAGCTTCTGTTCCCAAACGGGAGTGATGTCGACGAACACGTTGGGGACGAAACCGCAGAGCTCCGGCTGGTGGGGCTCGAAGTAGTAGAGCGGCGGGGGCTCCACCGTTTCGAATGCGCTCGCGACACCTGCCCCGGAAGACAGCAAGCGGGCCTTCTGCACCACCTCGTTGGCGACAGGATGATCCGGATTGAACGGATCGACCGGGGTGTGGGTGACGATCGCCTCGGGACGCAGATCGCGGATCAGCTGCGCGAGCCGCTCGATCGCCTCCCGGTCGACCTCGAGCGGATAGTCGCCCATGTCGTAGCAGACGAAGCGTGCGCCGAGGATCTGCGCTGCACGTTCGGCCTGTTCGTGGCGGATCGCCTTGACCCGTTCGACCGTTTGACCCGGCTCCTTCCAGAGTTCGCCGGACTCGCCGCGTTCGCCGTACGACAGCGCGAGAACCGTCGCCTCCCCGCCGTTCGCGGTCACGAGCGCGATCACCCCGGCGGCACGCCACACGAAGTCGGCCGCGTGGGCGCCGACCACCAACAGTCGTCGGACTCCGGTCATAGATCCCTCCCCGTCGCCAAGCGAACGGTATTCCGTACGGCCATCGTGCGGACCTCGTCCTCGCTGAAGCCAGCCTCGAGCAACCGGTCGGCGAAGAGCGCGAGCCCGTCTTCGACCGGCGGATTGTCCGGCTGTCCGAGATCGGTACTGAGCACCACACGCTCCGGACCGACGGCGCGGATGTGGGAGACGGCGGTCTCCCAAGAGACCTTCCCGGAATAGAGGGGGGTGAAGCAGTGTTCCATGATGGCACCCATGTCCGCGAGCGCGATCTGATCGTCACGGGAGAGCGCCTGCGACGGAAAATCGGGATGCGTCACCACGACGTGTCGGACGCCTTCCTCGCGGGCAGCGCGCACCACGGCGAAGATCTCGTCCCGTCCGAGGTGGCCGGTGGCGAGCACGAGGTCGTGCCGGGCGACGATCCGCAGGACCGCACGGAGCTCGGGGACCACGTCGCCGTCCGGACCGAGGACCTCGACGGGGGGGACATCGAAACCGGCTTCACGCATCTCGCGTTGGAGGCGAGCCCAATAGGGAAGCTTGGCGTCCGGTGGGGCATGGCGGAGATGCTCCCGTTCGTTCGCCGCATCGACCGACGGGAGCCAGACCAGGCGGGCGCCTTCGCGCGCTGCGATCTCGACGGCGAGCGGATTCAGGCCGCCGACCGCTCGGTTGAGCGTGATCGAGCCGAGGACTTGAACCCCGGGAACCGCTGCGCGTACGACCGCGGCGCGCTCGGCAGTCGGCACGTAATGGGATTTGATGACGTAGCCGGCCAGGCCGACCTCGAGAAAGCGGCGGGCGAGATCGATGTCCGCGATCCGCCGAGGCATCACGTCCGGGCCGGAATGAACGTGCAGGTCGAAGGCGCCGCGTACCAGTTCGCGTGCCCGTTGCGAGGGAGTCGGGTGCGACATCTTTCCAACCTTTCCGCCTGCCGGTATCCGAGTTGGCGTGCTCCGGCGCGGGAATAGGCGAGGTTGGACGACCGGAGTTCCCTCGTCTGAATTGTAGCATACGCTGGGAGAGGATTTACACCTGAAACTTGAACGACCCGGGCCGGGCAGCGAACCGGCCCGGGTCGCAAGATACGCCCACTCAGAGCTGCTTGGCGGCGTTCTCGACGAAGCTGAAGTCGACCAGCTGCTCGACGGGGACCGTTCGCTGGATCTTGCCGCGCTGTTGCCACAGTTGCTGGGCGTCGGTCAGCTTGCTGACGTCGAACTTCCCGGTCTCGGAGACGCCTGGCCAGGTCATCTGCTCGTAGAGCGCCTCGTCCTTGAGCGGCGTGCGGTTCTTGAGGATTTGCACGACTTCGGCACGGATGTTCGGATCCTTAAGGGCCTGGAGATAGTACCGTGCTCCCTTGAGGTAGCCGACGAGGAAGGCTTCGAGGAGCGGCCGATCCTTCACCATCGGCGGGCCGGCGACGATCACCGAGATCGGGAAATTGTCGCCGATGATGTCGATCAGCGCGTCGCCGCTCACGATCGGCACGGCGGCACCGAGTTGCTTGGTCGCGATCGTCGCGTACGGCTCGACCAGCTCGGCTGCCTCGACGGCTCCGTTCTGCAACGCGGCAGGCATGTCAGGAAGGCGGATGAGCTGCATCTTGATATCGTCGAGCGTGAGCCCTCCCGACTCGAGCACGGTCTTGAGTTCGAGGAGATCAATGCCCGCGTCGCTCGGCATCGCGAGCGAGCGACCGCGGAGGTCAGCGACCGTCCGCACCCCTTGGTCGTAGAGTTCCTTGCGCACCGCGTAGGCGTGATAGACGTTGCCGCGTCGGAGGGCTCCCTCGCCAGCGACGATCGTCACGTCGATGCCTTGCAGTTTGGCGTTCACGAGCGCGGCGACGATCGCACCGCTGAAGAGGTGAAGGTCGCCGACCGCCAGGAGCGGGATCACCTCGCCCGGCGTCCCCTGCGTCGTGACGAGCTCGACATCCAGCCCGACCTCCTTGAAGAAGCCCTTCTCGGCCGCGATGAAGTTCCCAGCCTCTTCCGTCGCGAGCGCGACCCGCATCTTGAGCTTGCGGGCCTGGAGCACCGTCGGCGAGGCGGCTGGGGTGGGTGCCGCAGTGGGTGTCGCGGGAGGCGCGGTCGGCGTCGCGGCCGGCGCTGCAGTCGGTGTCGCTGCCGGTGCGGCGGGCGTCGGCGAGGCCGGCACCGGCGTGGGAGTCGCTTGGCTGCCCCCGCAGGCCGCCAGGAGCGCACTCGCTGCGACGCTCGCGGCTCCAGCGGTGACCCACAGAAAATGGCGACGAGTCACGCGTCGGATCGTCACGGTTCCCCCTCCTCACGTCGGTTACTTCGATCGCACACTCTCTTCCCGCTTAGTCGCCGTTCCCATGATCTGACGCAGCGGGAAGTCGAATCGCTCCACCCAACGTCGATCTCCCTATACCTGATTTCGGCTTCTACCCTCCTTCGTAGTTACCTTTCGGAAAACACTCTCCGTATCTCCGGCCGATCTCGTGCCTCCATGCCCTGTTCTTGTATTCTGAACACGATACGTCGCGTCGCCTTCGATGATATACTAGAAAACTGGAGTCACCGTGTCAAGAAGAGGATGGCGGCGCTGCTGAGCCTGTGCTCGGGCGCCCTGGGCTGAAACGAGCGAGCGGCAGCGAGCTCCGTCTCGCTGCCGCTCGAACGACTCCTCCGATCGGAGGACCGACGTCGTCAGCAGGGTCAGCCTGCTTGTCGCGCTCGACGCACCTGCTCGCGGTAGCGGCGAGCCGGCTCGGCGTAGGGCGCCGGCCCGACGGTGACCCACCCCTCGGTCTGCACGTGCCGTTCCACCGACGGCTTGCGCGACCCACCGTTCGGCTCGCCCCACACCACCCGCAGCCGCGTCCCTTCCTTGGCGTACCGCTCGTCGATGGTCGCGAGCGAGAGCACCCGCTCCTCGTTGGAGCTGAAGCCCGTCCACATCGAGAATCCGACCACCTCGCCGGCGTCGTTGAGGACGGCGTCATACATCCAGGTCGCGTACTGCGCCAGCGGCAGGTCGAAGGACTTGTAGCGCTGCCCCTTGGGCTGGGGGAACAGGCTGGCCATCACCCGCGCCGCCTCTTCCGGATCCCAGACCAGCGTCACCTTCTTGCGGTGCGGCTGGTCCTTCATCCGCTCCAGCGCCGCTCGCCCGACGAAGTCGTGGTCGAACTTGATGAGTCGCCCGTACCCCAGGTCCCAGGGGGTCAGGTAGTAGTCCTCGATGTTCGGGCTGACGAAGCTGCCACCCAGCGAGCCGACCGCCTCGTAGGCCGTGGCCGGCAGCCACTCCCGGTACTTCTGCAGCTCCGGACTCGTGTAGATCGCCGGCAGCGGGTTCGGAATCCACCCCGACTCGAGCGTGTTGGTCGCATACGCCCGGCTACCCACGTGGCGGATCCCGAACTCCTTGCCGGCCTCGAGGATAGCGGCCTTGACGGCGGGGCCGTCGGCGAAGTCACCGAAGAACTCGGCGCCGGAGACGCCGCTCATGCCGTGGTGGAGGAGACCGACGGTCTTGCCGGCGATCTGGACGCGGGTGAAGTGGAAGAAGGGGATCTCCGGGGGCGGGCCGCCGAGCAGCTTCTCGAGCACCTTGGGAGCATTGGGCCCCTGGATCTGGAAGCGGAAGGTCTTACGCGGCTTGTGGGGATCGGCGACCGACCACTCGTCGCGCTCGTAGCTGACGTTGGCCCCGCTCGTCTCGGCGTGGAACTGCACCCAGTTGTGCACGCTCGGCCGACCGACGAGCTGGAAGGTGCCGTCTTCCAGGTAAAAGAGAATCACATCGCCAATGATATATCCCTCGGGGGAGACGGGAATGTACTGCTTGGCCTGGCCGGGCTCGAAGCCTTCGAAGGAGTTGATGCCGAGCTGGCGAAGGAGGGCGAAGGCGTCGGGGCCGCGCAGGAAGAGGTCGGTCATGTGGTAGGAGAGGTCGAAGAGGCAGACCGTCTCCCGCCAGGCGTGCTGCTCGTCCCGCCAGTTGGTGAACTCGGGCGGAACGACCGGGTAGACGCGCGCTCCCGTCTGGTTGTTGTACAG
>JANZZC010000032.1 GCA_026419575.1 Thermomicrobium sp.
CGCTCGTCGGCAGCGTCAGATGTGTATAAGAGACAGCGATCGGACTGCGCGATCCGAGGCTGCTTCGCCCTGCACGACCGGCGCCGGTAGTCCTCGTGCACCACGCCTCTTGACAGCATCCTCGCGGCTCGTTACTGTATCCGTTGGCAGCGTCAGTACCCGGAAAAAGCCGGACACGGCACGTTCACGGATGTCCGGCTCGTGTCGTTTTTGCCTCCGCGTGCAGCGGGCCTCGCGCACTCGGCTCGGTCCCTGGGCGGTGCGCGGGCAGGGCGGAAGGATCGTGGTGGACCCCGGTCGCTACTCGTCCACCGGAGCGAGGAGTCACGCCTGGCCGGTCGGTGCGAGCCGACCGCCGCCCGGCCACCTGACTCGCGCACCGAGTCGGAAGGGCGTTTCGGTTCGGGAGGAGCGACGAACGAGATGAGCGAACGGACCTCAGGGATCCTGAGCTTGGAGGACCTGGAGCGCGCGGTCCAGGCCGGGGAGATCGATACGGTCGTCAACGCCCTCTGCGACATGCAAGGTCGGCTCATGGGGAAACGGGTGCGGGCCGACTACTTCCTCGAGCATGTCCGCGAGCACGGAACGCACTTCTGCACCTATCTCCTCGGCACCGACATGGAGATGACGACCCCCGGCGGCTACCGCCTGATGAACTGGGAGACCGGGTACGGCGACTGGGTCGCCCGTCCCGACTTCTCGACGCTCCGCCGCATCCCCTGGCTCGACGGCACGGCGCTGGTGCTGGCCGACGCGGTCGACGAGGAGACGGGCGAGCTCGTCCCGGTCGCTCCCCGCACGATCCTACGCCGCCAGGTCGAGTGCGCCCGCGCGCTCGGTTTCCGTGTCATGATGGCGAGCGAACTCGAGTTCTATCTCTTCAAGGACTCCTACGACGCCGCCTACGAGAAGGGGTACCGCGGTCTCCGCCCCTACGGCTGGTACAACGAGGACTACCACCTGTTCCAGGGGACGAAAGCCGAGCCGATCTACCGCCAGATCCGCAATCAGCTCACCGCCGCCGGTATCCCGATCGAGTTCTCCAAGGGAGAGGCTGCCGCCGGTCAGCACGAGATCAACATCCACTACGCCGATGCGCTCGAATCGGCCGACCGCGCCGTCCTCTTCAAGCACGGCGTCAAGGAGATCGCCTACCTCCACGGGCTCGCGGTCACCTTCATGGCCAAGCCGCACCACACCTGGACCGGCTCCAGCTCCCACATCCACCTCAGCCTCTGGGATTCGGCCGGCGAGCGCAACCTCTTCTACGACCCGGATGGTCGCCCCTACCACATGAGCCGGATCATGCAGCACGCGCTCGCCGGGCTGATCGCGCATGCCCGCGAGCTCTCGCTCTTCGTCGCTTCGAACGTCAATTCCTACAAGCGGTACGCGGTCGCCAGTTGGGCGCCGGTCAACGTCGTCTGGGGGCGCGACAACCGCACCTGCGGATTCCGCATCGTCGGGCACGGCCAGTCGCTCCGCATCGAGAACCGGATCCCCGGCGCCGATGCCAACCCCTATCTCGCCTACGCAGCGATGATCGCGGCGGCGCTCGACGGGATCGAACGCGAGCTGCCGCTGTCGCCGGAATACCGAGGCAACGCCTACGAAGCCCGCGACGTGGTGCGCGTGCCGCGCACCCTGTCGGAGGCCATGGACGAGTTCGCGCGCAGCGAGTTCGCGCGTCGAGCTTTCGGCGAACTCGTCGTCGAGCACTACGTCAACATGGCGCGCGTCGAGCAGGAGACGTTCGACGCGGCCGTGACCGACTGGGAGCTGTACCGGTACTTCGAGCGCGGTTGAGGGGGACAGGATGGGCACACGGCTCGCTGGCAAGGTCTGCGTCATCACCGGTGCGGGATCCGGCATCGGCCGAGAATCGGCGCTCCTCTTCGCTCGGGAAGGGGCGAAGGTGGTCGTCGCCGACGTCAACGACGCCGGGGGCGAGGAGACGGTCCGACTCATCCGCGAGGCGGGCGGCGAAGCGATCTACGTCCACACCGATGTCACCCGCGCAGCCGAGGTCGAGGCGCTCGTCCGCACCGCGGAGGAGACGTACGGCAAGCTCGACGTCATGTTCAACAACGCCGGCATCTTTCCCGACGAGGACGGCTCCGTCGTCGACACGCCCGAAGAGGTCTGGGACCGCGTCATGGCGGTGAACCTCAAGGGAGTCTTTCTCGGCTGCAAGT
>JANZZC010000144.1 GCA_026419575.1 Thermomicrobium sp.
CGACGGCGGGGACCGGGAGCGTTCCCGGTACCCGCCGTGTCCATCTCGCGCCCTGGCGCGGACTCAGGACGCGCCTTTGAGCTTCGGCAGGAGCGCGGCCCCGAACCGCACGGCATCCAGCACGTCCGCGACGAGCGCCGCAGCGGTCGGTGCCGGTCCCGCACCTGGCCCGTACAGCACGATGCTGCCGACGCGGTCGCACGTCAGTTCGATAGCGTTCAGGTTGCGCCGCACATGCGCCAAGAGATCGCTTCCGGGAACGAAGACCGGTTGGACGCGGAGCTCCCATCCACCGTTCCGGGCCACCGCTTCTGCGATCAGTTTCACGGCACCGCCGCGGGCGCGCGCGTCGAGGATCTGATCGGGGGTGACGCTCGTGATGCCGCGTCGATCGACACGATCGGGAGGGATGTGCGTCCCAGCAGCGAGCGAGGCGAGGATGCTCAGTTTGTAGGCAGCGTCGTACCCCTCCACGTCCGCGGTCGGATCCGGCTCCGCGTAGCCGAGCCGCTGCGCTTCCCGCAAGGCGTCGTGATAGGCCATCCCCTCCTCGGCCATCATGGTCAGGATGAAGTTCGTCGTGCCGTTGACGATGCCGCGGATCCGCTCGATCCGGTTCACCGTGAGGATCTGGCGGAGACTCGCCATGAGCGGGATGCCGGCACCCACGCTCGCCTCGAACAGCAGCGCCCGATTCCGAGCGCGGGCCGTCGCGACGAGCTCGGCGAAGTGCTTGCTGAGCGCTTCCTTGTTCGCCGTGACGACGTGTTTCCCCGCTTCCAGCGCGCGTTTCATGTACGTCGCCGCTGGCTCCTCGCCACCCATCGCCTCGACGACGACCGAGACCAGCGGATCCTCAAGGATCGGCTCGATCGAGGTCGTCGCCGCCCGCTCCGGCAAGCCGGCGGCGAGCACCCGCTCGACCCGGCGCGCCAGCCCCCAGCGCACCTCGAGCGTGATCCCCTCCCGCTGGCCGATTTCCGCTCCCTTCCGGAGTACCGTTTCCACGACCGCCGAGCCGACCGTTCCGACCCCCAGTAACGCGATACCGACCGTCTCCATGCCTCCCGATCCTCTCGGCCGCTTGACCGACGTCTCAGCGCCTGGTACAGTGTCGCCAGGCGCTGACAGGGTAGGCGAGCCCGAGCGCCTCGTGCAACGGCAAGCGGCTCGGAGGGACGCACGCGGTGCGCACGATCCGGTCGATCACCGGGACTACGCGGACTACCGCTCGTGCTGCCGGCGTGCGCTCGAGCAGCCCGTGACGCACGATGGAACTCGAGCGAGCGCCGGCAGGGGCCAACGCCTCTGCCGGTTTTGTTGTGCCGGATCCTTTCGAAGGGAGGGTGCTGTGGCCGAACGTCTCGATGTCGCCATTCTGGCCGCGACCGGAAGCGTCGGGCAACGCTTCGTCCAACTGCTGGCCGGTCATCCCTGGTTCCGGATCGCGGAACTCATCGCCAGCGATCGCTCCGCCGGCAAGCGGTATGCCGAAGCGGTCAACTGGCGGATCAGTGCCGCACCGCCCGAAGAAGTGCGGGATCTCGTGGTCAAGCATATCGAGGAGCCGATCCACAGCCCGGTCGTCTTCTCCGCCCTGCCGGGCGGTGTGGCCGGCCCGATCGAGGAGGCCCTCGCCCGCGAGGGGAAGAAAGTCTTCACGAACGCCCGCGACCACCGCATGGATCCCGATGTGCCGCTCTTGATCCCGGAGGTGAATCCCGACCACGCACGGGCGATCGAGCGGCAACGTCAGCTGCGTGGCTGGCGCGACGGCTTCATCGTGGCCAATCCCAACTGCTCGACGATCCACCTCGTCCTGGCCCTCAAGCCGATCCACGACGCCTTCGGTATCGAGCGCGGGATCGTCACGACGTTGCAGGCAGCATCGGGCGCTGGCTATCCGGGTGTCCCGTCGCTCGATCTCATCGACAACGTGATCCCGTACATCGGCGGCGAAGAGGAGAAAATCGAGGCCGAATCGCGGAAGATCCTCGGCACCTGGATCGACGGCGAGTTCCGTGACGCTCCGATCGTGCTCAGCGCCCACTGCAATCGCGTCCCGGTGCGCGACGGTCATCTGGAGACGGTGAGCCTGCAGCTCGGCACGCCCGCCTCCCCGGCCGAGGTCGTGGAAGTGCTGCGTTCGTTCCGGGCCCGACCGCAGGAACTCGAACTGCCCAGCGCGCCGCGTCGGCCGGTCGTCGTCCTCGACGACCCCGATCGTCCGCAGCCGGTGCTCGATCGCGACGCCGAACGCGGCATGGCATCGGTGGTCGGTCGCGTCCGCCCCTGCCCGGTCTTCCACGTCCGCTTTGTCGTCCTCGGGCACAACACGATCCGGGGCGCCGCCGGCGCCTCTGTCCTCAACGCGGAGCTCTTCTATCGCGAAGGGCTGCTCTGAGCGGATCGATCGAGCCGAGGCAGGAGGCAGGCGGGCTCCCGCTCTCGGGAGCCCGCCCGGCCTGTCACGACGCTGCCGGAACCAGGTGAGGGATCCGCGCCGCGACCTCCGGACGCGTGACGAGCGGGTACGCCAAGCTGTCCGCGAGCGCGAGCCACGACGCCTCGATGATGTTCTCGGAGGAACCCACGGTGTTCCAGCTACCGTGCGCGTCCCCCGAGCGGATCCAGACCCGCACCTTCGCCCCAGTGCCGTGGTGGTCATCGAGTACGCGCACCTTGTAGTCCTCGAGCTCGACGGCGGCGACCTCCGGATAGAACTCCTGGAGCGCCTTGCGCGTGGCGCGATCGAGCGCATTGACCGGCCCGTTCCCCTCCGCCGCGGTATGGAAGATCTGGTCGCCGATCCGCAACTTCACCATCGCCTCGGCCAGCATGCCGCGCCCGTTGCGGTACTCCGTCAGCACGGTGTAGTCGAGCACCTCGAACGGTGGCCGGTAGTCCGGAAGATGCCGCCGGATCAGGAGCTCCAGCGAGGCGTCGGCATCCTCGAACCAGTAGCCCTGGAACTCGAGCTCCTTGATTCGCTCGAGTACCCGGCGCACGACCTCGGGCTTGTCCGCGAGCTCGATACCGAAACTCCGCGCCTTCACGATGATGTTGCTCCGCCCGCTGAGCTCGCTGACGAGCACATGGCGCGTGTTCCCGACCACTTCCGGCGGGATGTGCTCGTACGCCGACGGGTGCTTGGCGATCGCGTTGACGTGCAGGCCGGCCTTGTGGGTGAAAGCGAAAGCGCCCACGAAGGGTAGGCGCGGATCGTGGGTGAGATTGGCGACCTCGGCGACGTACCGCGAGGTCTCGGTCAGCTTGCGGAGGTGGCCCGGGGGCAGACACCGGTAGCCGAGCTTGTACTCCAGGATGGGGACGATCGAACAGAGATTCGCGTTCCCGATCCGCTCGCCCAGCCCGTTGATCGTTCCCTGCACGTGGGTCACGCCGGCCTGCACCGCCGCGATGCTGTTGGCGACCGCGAGCTCGCAATCGTTGTGCGTGTGAATGCCGACCGTGCAGGAAACGGCCGCGATCGCGTCGCGGACTGCCCGGACGAGCGGCTCGGTCAGGGTTCCGCCGTTCGTGTCGCAGAGCACGACCGCGTCGGCCCCGGCATCGCAGGCCGCCCGCAGCACCGCCAGCGCATAGTCGGGATCCTCCGCGTACCCGTCGAAGAAGTGCTCCGCGTCGAAGATCACCTCGCGCCCGGCCCGCTTCAGGAAGGCGACCGATTCGGAGACCATCCGCAGGTTCTCTTCGAGCGTGGTGCCGAGAATCTCCCGTACCTGGAACGGCGACGCCTTCCCGACGATGGTCACCGTCGGCGTCTCCGCCGCCAAGAGGAGCCGCAGGTTGGCGTCGTCTTCGACGGCGATACCGGCCCGCCGCGTGCTGCCGAAAGCGGCGATGCGTGCATGCTTCCAGGTCTCGTGCCGGGCGCGCTCGAAGAACGCCATGTCCTTGGGGTTGGAACCCGGCCATCCCCCCTCGATGTAGGCCACGCCCAACTCGTCGAGCGCCCGTGCGATCTTGAGCTTGTCCTCCGTCGTCAGCGAGACGCCGGAACCCTGCGTCCCGTCCCGTAGCGTCGTGTCGTAGATCGCGATCCGCCGGACGTCCTGCTCGTTCATCGCGTCCTCCAGATGCTGAGCGGCCTCCCCGCGTCGGGGAGGCCGCCTGTGTCACTTCTCCTGCCTTGACCGGACCGCACGCTCAGGACTCGACCCTCCCCAACGCCGCTCGCCCCGCCACGCGGGGCCGAATAATCCCGATAATCGCGATCGTCGAGAGCGGGCCTCGAGCCATGCGTGCTGCACCCCTCCCGGTGCTCGCAGGTAGCCTAACCGATCGACCGCCGCATGTCAAGCCTTTCATCCGTCAGCGACCGGCGGCGATCCCGCATGCCGGTGGCTGGGTGCTGCCGACGAGCGGACCGGGCCTCAGCCAACCGGAAACTCGTACGGCACTTCGATGAGCGTTGGGAGGTCGCGCTGCAGAGCCTGCGCGACCGCCTCGGCGAGCGCCTCGGGCGACGTCACCCGCACACCGGGGATCCCGTACGCTTCGGCGAGTCGAACGAAATCGGGATTGACGAGGTCGACCGCGACGAAACGCCCGCCGTAGGACCGCGCTTGTTCGTCCTTCACTGCCGTGTAGCTCGAATCGTTGAACAACACGATGGGCACCCCGACGCGGAACTGGACGGCGGTGGCGAGTTCTTCCATCGTGAACTGGAAACCGCCGTCCCCGACCAGCGCGACGACGGCCCGATCCGGTCGCGCGATCTTCGCCCCGATCGCCGCCGGCAGCGCGAAGCCGAGGGTCCCGTACCCGGTCGGGAAGAGATAGGTTCGCGGTGCGTAGACCGGATAGTGACGGTTGCCGACGTAGGCCATCATCGTCATGTCGTTGACCAGAATGCCATCGCGCGGCAAGGCCTCCCGCAGCGCCTGCAACCACCGCGCGTGTTCCGCGCCCCAGGCTTGCGCGAGCGCGGCACGCTTGTACGTCGCGAGTTCCTCGACCGCCCACCCCGCGCGGGAGAGCCCTCGCGACGCCAGCGCGTCCAGTAGCGCCCGCGCGGTCTCCCGCACGTCCGCGACGAGCGTGAGGGTCGGAGGATACTGCCGCAGAACCTCGCTCGAATCGATGTCCACGCGGATGCGCCGCGCCGGCAGCGGCATTCTGCCGTTTTCGGTATCCTGCGCGCCGAGCTTGGAGCCGAACACGATCGCAAGATCGGACTCGCGCAGCACGCGATCGACCGGATTGCCCGGCGCCCAGAGATTGCCGAGACACCGGGGATGATCCTCCGGCACCGCCCCTTTCCCTTGCACCGAGGTGACGACCGCTGCCCCCAGCCGTTCGGCGAGTGCGACGAGCTCGTCGGCAGCTTCGCTCGCCACCGCTCCACCGCCGC
>JANZZC010000046.1 GCA_026419575.1 Thermomicrobium sp.
CCTCCGGGACGACCGGCATCGGACGCCGTGGGCTGGAGGTACCGGCTGTACACCTCCCAGAGCAGTGCCAGCAGACGATCGGCGCGTTCGCGTCCCTCCGCCTCGATCAAACCGACCTCGCGGCCCAGCGCCAATCGGAACGCGAATTCCGCCGCCACGATGCCGAGTTCGACCGGCACACGACCGGCAATCCGTTTCATACACCCCCCTCTTACGGCGGCACCGACACGACCACCACTACCCCCGTGCGTCCCGCACGGGGCAGGCGCTTCTCGCTCGTTCCTCGATGGAGGGAATGCCTCGAATGTGACACACAAGCGCAAGCTCGTCAAGAGGGCACGGCTCGATCCCGTCGACCGTCTCGGATCGGCGTCCGAGCGCGAAAACGAGAGCGGGGCGTCCCGAGCGCCCCGCTCTCCGTCGATTCCGGCCTTCGCTCCCGCCTACGCCTCCAGCACCTCCGCCAGAGCGCCGGTGACCGCTTCGATGAGGACGTCGCATTCCTCGCGCGTGATGGTCAAGGGAGGCGCCATGATGATGCCGTCCGGCGTGCACCGGACGATGACCCCGCGGCGCCGGGTCGCCGCCTCGAGTTTCGGCCCCAGCCTGAACTCCGGTGGGAACTTCTCCTTCGTCCCCTTGTCGCGGACCACTTCGACGAGCAACATGAGTCCCTTGCCGCGTACCTCCCCGACGTACGGGCGTTCCTCGAGCCGGCGCAACTCGGCGAGAAGGTACGCCCCGGCAGCGGCGGCGTTCTCCCACAGGCGCTCTTCCAGCAAGATGTCGAGGTTGCGCAACGCGACCGCACAGGCGACCGGATGTCCGGAATACGTGAACCCGTGCATGAAGACGCGATCCGCACCCGCAAGGGTATCCGCGATCTCGTCGCTCACGCCGACCCCACCTAGCGGGACGTATCCGGAGGTGATCCCCTTGGCGAAGCTCACGATGTCGGGCACGATACCGTACTGCTGCATCCCGAAGAGCGTACCGGTCCGGCCGAACCCGGTGATCACTTCATCGAGGATCAGGAGGATCCCGTAGCGCCGCAGGACTTCAGCGATCGCTGGCCAATATCCTTCCGGCGGGACGACGACGCCGCCGGCTCCTTGCACCGGTTCACCGATGAAGGCGGCGATCGTTTCCGGCCCTTCGCGCTGGATCGTCTCCTCGAGCTCCCGGACGAGCCGCGCGACGAATTCCTCGTCCGACAGCCCTTCGCCGAAGCGATACTTGTACGGTGCCGTCAGGTGGATGAAGCCGGGCGGGCGCGGGCCGAACCCCTCCCAATAGGAGGGAACGCCGGTCGCCGAGAGCGCGCCCATCGCGATACCGTGGTACGCCATCTGCCGGGAGAGGATCTTCACCCGGTCGGGCTGTCCCTTGAGCCACCAGTAGTAGCGGGCGATCTTGATCGCCGTCTCGTTCGATTCCGCTCCACCAGAGGTGAATTGGAAGACGTTGATCGGCTCGGGGAAGAGTTCGGCGAGCCGCGCACCGAGCTCGATCGTGGGGGGACTCGCGATACCGAAGAACGTCGGGGCGAAGGCGATGCGCTCCATCTGCGCTCGGGCAGCGTCAGCCAGCTCGCGTCGCCCGTGGCCGACATTCACGTTCCACAACCCAGCGAACCCGTCGAGGTAACGACGACCCTCCGCATCCCACACCCAGGTGCCCTCTCCGCGCACCA
The DNA here is from genome assembly GCA_026419575.1 of Thermomicrobium sp. Classification (GTDB taxonomy): domain Bacteria; phylum Chloroflexota; class Chloroflexia; order Thermomicrobiales; family Thermomicrobiaceae; genus Thermomicrobium. The sequence goes on from JANZZC010000046.1 coordinate 1,694, forward strand.
GCACCAGCGGTCCTTGCCGGCGCAATTGGTAGAGATTCGTGACGGGATGCAGATGGTGACGGATATCCTTCCGGACGAGTTCGGCCGCGTTCCAGGTTTCGACTTGCATTGCGCTGCCCCCCTTGCGTACGACGACCCCTCCGATTGTTCTCGACGCCCCGCCACCGCGTCCACTCGACCGGACGGCGTCTTCGCCCGGCCCGAGCTCCTGGCCGGCTCCTCGCAGGGAACCGGTCGGTTTGGCGCCGGACTGCGGGCACGCTATCATTACCGTTCGCGTCCGAGCGGGAACGCACTTATCGTCCTGACACCGTACCACCGAGACCGTGCTGAGGAGGTCGAACGAACGATGGCGCGAGAACGGATCCCGATCACGCGGGAAGGCTTGGAAGCGCTCCGCCAGGAATACGAATACCTCGTCAAGCATCGCCGCCCGGAGATCGCGAGGATCATCCAGGAGGCGCGCGAACACGGTGATATCCGCGAGAACGCCGCGTACGACGCTGCCAAGCACGACCAGGCGTTCATCGAGGGACGGATCCGCGAGATCGAGGAACTCTTGAAGCGCGTCGAGATCATCGAGGAGCCGACGGACGGCGATCGCTCGGTCGTTCGTGTCGGCTCGACCGTGACCATCGAGATCGACGGCGAGGTCGAGACCTACACGATCGTCGGCGCGATCGAGGCCAAACCGTCGGCCGGGCGCATTTCCAACGAGTCACCCGTCGGCAAGGCGCTGCTCGGTCACCGCGCCGGTGAGACGGTCACGATCGAGACCCCGAACGGCCGCATCGTCGCCCGCATCCTCAAGGTCGAATGAGGCTCCGAGGAAACGGCGATGACGCGACTCGGTCCAGCGGAACTCGCCGCGTACGTGGCCGCTCGCGCCGCGCGTGGTCGCGTCCTCCACCTCGAGCAGCCGACCCGCACCGTGTCCGAGGCGGCCCGTGCGCTCGGCGTCCACCCTCAGCGGATCGTCAAGTCGCTTCTCTTCCATGCCGATGACGGGCAGGCGCTCCTGGCGATCGTCCGTGGTGACCAACGTGTCGATCCCGAGCGCCTGGCGCGGGTCGCCGGCAAGCAGCGGGTCGAACTCGCGCCAGCCGTCGAGGTCGTCGCCGTGACCGGCTATCCGGCCGGAGCAACTCCGCCGGTCGGTCATCGTGCACCCTTGCCGGTCTTCGTGGACCCAGCGGTGCTCGAGGAATCGGTCGTCTACGGCGGCGGGGGTGACGAGCGGAGCATGCTCGAAATCCCGACCGAGGACCTCGTCCGGCTCACCGGTGCGACGGTCGCCCCGATCAGCCGGGTGGACTGAACGTCCTCAGCGTCGCTCTTCCCCACGCTGCGCCAGGAACGCTTCGACTGCTTCGCGCGTCGGCACGGCGTCCGGACCGATACCCTGAACCTTGAGCGCTGCCGCGGCCGAGGCCATCTTGGCTGCCCACAGCGTCGGCTCGCGACGCGCCCGGAGCAGGAAGAGCACGGCAGCGAACACGTCGCCAGCTCCGGTATCGTCCCGCACCGGGACCGGATAGGCGGGAACCTCATAGGAACGCCCTCGATCAACGACCGTCGCGCCTTCCGGCCCCCGCGTGATCGCGACCAAGCCACGCTGGGCGATCGCCTCGATCTCGTCGCGCGCGAGCGTATGTTCCAGCGTACTCACCACGAATCCGTCGACGCGCGTCACGAACTCCAGCGGCAAGCGCAACGGGATCAAGCGCACGCGCCCGCCTTGCCGAGGCCACTGCCGCATCCATCCCTGCGGCGTCGTACCGAGAAACTCAGGACTCACCCGACCGCCTTGTCGCGGGTCGACCTCCTGCGCCACCGGGGCGAAGTGGATGATCGACGCCGATCGCCAAGTCGGCGGCAATCCGCTGAGATCGATCGGACCAGCCCAGGAGTGGATCGTCTGCTCGCGCCGCCCAGCCACCGAACGGTTGGTGAAGACCGTCGGAACAGCGCTCTCTTGGACGATGATCGCCACTTCGCGCGAAAACCGCGCCAGGTCTTCCAGGACCGCGGAACCGTACGCCTCGAAGTTCCCGCGGGTCAGAATCGCTGCATCAAGGCCGAACCGAGCCGCCGCGAGCGCAGCGTACAGCGCCGTCCCCCCGAGTCGCGGAGCGCCGGTGACGGGATCGAGATCGACCGTCACGTGGCCGATCGCAACGTACTGTGGAGCGCGCGCTGTGCCCACGGCGTGCGTCCTTTCCGAGCGCGGTGACGACGGCGGGCATGCTTACCGTGGATAGACGGTGACGCGTCGCTGGTCACCTTCGCCGCTGCTCCGCGTCTCGACGTGCGGATTGTCGCGCAACGCGACGTGGATGACCCGTCGCTCGTTCGCCGGCATCGGCTCGAGCGTCACGGGCTGGCGCGTCCGGGCGACTTGACGGGCCACGCGCTGCGCCAACGCGATGAGCGCTTCCTCGCGCCGGCTTCGGTACCCCTCGACATCGATGATGACCCGCGTCCAGGCAGGCAAGCGACGGTTGACGAGGACGTTCACCAGGTACTGCAGTTGCGACAGATGCTCCCCGTGTCGGCCGATGAGCATCCCGGCCTGCGGTCCGTGGATGTCGATGAAGACCGTCGGCGGATCCTCCGGCCCCAACTCGATGATCGACGGGTTGTCGACGGCGAGCACGGTACAGGAAAAGCCCATCGCCTGCAAGAGCTCCCGCACGACCTGCTTGACGATGGCCTCGGTCTGCGGATCGGGGCGCCGGACCGCACCGCGCGGGGCCTCCCCGCTCCCGAGCGGCGTGACCCGGACCAGCGCCTCGCCGCCGTAGGGTACGTTATCGACGAGTACCTCGACGTGCACTCGCTCGCGCGGCAGACCGAGCTGCTCGAGCGCCAGTCTCACCGCTTCATCGACTGAACGCGCCTGGATCTCGACCGCCTTCTTCTGATTCTGAGCCATCACCGCGCCCCTGTCCCCGTCCTGGACCAGTGGGGCACGCTGCGCGACGAGCTCGTGCGATCAGCGTTCGCTCTTCCGGCGCGGCCGCGAGCGGCGCGGAACGAGGGCTGCCGGATCGAGCGGCGGCTGTGTCGTCGAGGCTTCGACGGTCGCCGGCCGTTCGCGCGTCCCCGCTGCAGCCTCGGTAGCCGTCGATGGCGTCCCCTGCTCCTGCGCCGACGCCTGCGTCTGCTGCAGGAGCCGCGCGAAGAAACCATCGCTCCGCTGCTGCACGGCCCGCTTCTTGGGATCGACGTACCCCAACCGCCGGTGCTCGGGCAGCTCCGGTAGGAAGGGAAGCCAGTCGCGCATCGCACCCCAGCCGGTGATCAACCACTGCTGCACCACGCTGTACAACGCCGAGACGACCCAATAGAGGACCGGACCGGCCGCGAAGTTCCATCCGAACAGGACGACCATCGCCGGCATGAAGAGCATCATCGAATACATCATCTGCTGCTGCGGGTCCTCGAACCGGCGCATCCCAGCCGGCCGCGTCATCCGCGTCTGGACGAACTGGAAGACGCCGGCCAGGATCGGCAGCACATGCCAGGGATCCGGCTTGGAGAGATCGGGAACCCAGAGAAACCCGTGCGCCCAGGCACCGACCTGGCTCATCGAGAGGCTACGGATCGCGAAGTAGAGACCAAAGAAGATCGGAATCTGCAGGAGCATCGGCAAGCAACCCGACATCGGATTGATACCGTGCTCCTGGTAGAGCTTCATCATCTCCTGCGAGAGCCGCTGCCGATCTTGCCCGTACTTCTTCTGCAGCTCGCGGATCTTCGGCTGCAGCTCCTGCATCGCCTTGGTCGAGCGAACCGACTTGATCGTCAACGGCAAGAGCAGGGTCTTGATCAAGATCGTGAAGAGGATGATGGCCACCCCGGCGCTACCGGTCAGCTCGGCGGTTCGCGCGAGGCCCCACTCGATGGCGTAAACGAACTGATCCCAGATGATCAACGGTTTCCCTCCGACCTGCGATTCGGATCACGAGTTCGGCGACCTCATGGTACCGGGTCGAAGCCGCCGGGATGGAACGGGTGACAGCGCAGAAGACGCCGGAGCGTCAGCATGCCTCCCTTGATGATACCGTAGCGCGCGATCGCTTCGTATCCGTACTCGGAACACGTCGGGTAGAAACGGCAGGCCGGCGGCAGACCGGGAGAGATGAAGCGCTGGTAGAAGCGGATCAGGAGCAGCACGAGCTTCGTCATCCAGTCGTGTCCCTCGGTTCGTTCACCTGCTCGTCAGCAGGCTGGAGTAGGCCGGCCCGGCGCAGGAGCCACTCCACGTGAGCGGCGACTTCATGATACGTCACTGACGATTCGGCGAGGGCTCCCCGCGCGACGAAAACCACGTCGTATCCCTGCGCGAGACGGGGGTGGAGACGTCGAACCGCCTCCCGGAGCCAGCGCTTGACTTTGTTGCGCCGCACTGCCTTGCCGACACGCTTGCCGACCGCGAAGCCGTATCGATTGTGGCCGAACTCGTTCGGCGCGACGCTCAGCACCAGCAAGCGACCCGCCAGCGTCCGGCCACGCCGGCGCACGCGTTCGAAGTCGCTGGAGCGGCGGAGCCGCAGCCGCCGCGCGATCACCGCGGAGCCTAACGCTTATTCGGCGTCAGCTTCTTCTCGTCCGACACCGTCAACTTCCAGCGCCCCTTGAGTCGGCGTCGCTTGAGGACAGCCCGCCCACCGCGCGTGCTCATCCGCGCCAGGAACCCATGGACACGCTTCCGACGAAGCCGCTTCGGCTGGTACGTTCGCTTCGGCACCGCTCGACTCCCCGCGTCCCATCGGCTCGCGATTTCGCACAAAAAAGCCCGCGTCGGCAACGCCGCCACGGCACTCGCAGTATAGCACGTCGCGCCGCCTCACGTCATCGCCGCTGCCACCCCGTTGAGCACGGCAGCCAAGCGATGGAGGAACCGCTGCCGACCCGCGTTCAGATGACGGTTCGAGACGAACGCGACCAGGAGCTCGTAGGCTGGGTCGTACCACACGGTGCAGCCGCTCGCTCCGGTATGTCCGAAGCACTGTGGCGAGAAGAGGTCAACTTCGCCGAAGTACCCGCCGCCGACTTCCACGCCGTAGCCCCAGCCAGGCAGCCCGAGCGTTTCCGGTGTCTGCCGGGTCGTCATGGCAGCGATCGTCGCCCCGGAGAGCAGGCGCCCCGACGCATGCGGCGTGAGGTGCGCGAAGAAGCGCACCAGGTCGGGGAGCGAGGCCACCACGCCCCACGCCGGATGGGCGAGCCGGAGTCCGTAGGCCGTCCCGTACATCGCCCAAGGCTCGCCGTCTCCGAGACCACCGACGACGCGGGCGACCCGTTCTCGCACGCGGTCATCGGTGGCGATCGGAAACCAGGTGTCCGACAGGCCGGCGGGTTCGAGGACGAGCGAGCGCACCAGGTGCGGGAACGGTTCGCCCGTGACCCGCTCGGCGAGCGAACCGAGCACCCCGTAGCCGAGATCGCTGTACCCGATGCGCGTTCCCGGGACGAAATCGAGCGGCTGGCTCCAACCTGCCTCCAGGAGCTCGTCCAGCGGCAGCCGCTGTCGGAGCAAGGTCGCCATGTCCGGTGCCTCGTAGGGGAGCCCCGAGGTATGCGTGAGCAGGTGGCGAACGGTGATACCGCGCCGCTCTTCGTCGTCGAATTCTTCCAGCACCTCGGCCACCGGCATCCCCAAGGTCAGGACACCGCGTTCCACCAGCGCCAGCACCGTCGTCGCGGTGTAGACCTTGCTGATCGCGGCGAGCGGCCACAGTACCTCCGGTCCCGCTGGGAGCCCCGGAGCAGCGTCGCCAGCGTACCATTCCAGGACCATCTGTCCACGACACACGACCATCAACCCGGCACCATCGATCTCGCCGCGTCGGATCCACGCCTCGACACCAGCGAGCACGTGTTCGTGTCCCTGTAGCATCTCGCCCCTCCACAGGATCGACGCTTCTGCCCCTCGCGCCCGTGCCGGAAATGGCACTTTTGGGCGGTGTACCGACACGTACAGGTCGACGATTCCATCGGACGAGACACGGTAGACTCGTGCCAGCGGGGCCGCGCTCGTCCGGTGAGGATCGGCCGCATGGATCGACACCCGCACCATCTTCGCACGGAATCATTGCTCCGGCACGTCCTGCGCGCAGCGCTACCGCTGGTCCGCGCCGATCTCGGGGGCTTCTTCGTCTTCGACGAGGCGTTCGCGACCGTCGTGCTGGGGACGATCGTGGGCGAGCAGCCAGCGGGCTCCGTACCTCCGATCGAGGTCGCGCGCGTACCGCCCGCCACGGTTCCGGCCGAGCGCTGGCTACGCGAACAACAGCGCCCGTTGCACCTGTTCCGCCCCAGCGACTGGCGCCGCTTCCCGCCGGTGAATCCCGGGCTGCGCGAACTCGCCGAACGAGGCCGCTTGGTCGGCCTCGCGGTCCCGTTGCGCTGGGAGGACGAGGTCATCGGGGTCGCCTACTTCTGGCGGCACCGCACCCCCGTCCCCTTCGCGCGCCGCGAAATCCGGGAGGCCGAGCGCTGGTGCCAGCTCGCTGCAGCCGCGGCCTTCGCGAGTCGACTCTTGCAACGCGAGACCGCTCTCCGCACCGACCTGGAACAGCTGCTCGAACTGGAGCGGAACCTTCGGAGTACGGGGAGCCCGGGCGTCGTCGCGTTGGCGCTCCGCGAAGCGCTCCAGCGCTTCCTCGGTGCCGTCTCGATCGTTGTCGCCCTCGCCATTGATCATGACCTGCACGTCGTGACGACCGAAGACGCGCCGCCTGCGTCGTGGGATCGGACACAGTGGCTGACCGCGGTGAGCCGACTGGCCGAACAGGCGGCGCAGGAGTGGACAGTGCTCACCCGAAAGCAGGCGAGACGCCTCTTCGGCGCGTGGGTCGACCGACTGCCGGCCACGGTCGACCGACTGCTCGCGATCGCGATCGCGAACGCCGGAGAAGCGCTCGGGCTCGTCCTCGTCTGGAGCGCGACATCGCCCCCGGAACTCGTCCGCGAGAAGGTGCCGATCCTTCCCCTCTTCGTTCGCCACGTCGCAGCCGCTGTCAGCGAACTCTCCCACCGGCTTCGTCTGGAGGAGACGATCGAACATCTGCGGGCGCTGCTCGCCGTCGCGCAGTACGTCGCCGTGGCCGACACCCCGAGCGACCTCCTCGACCAGGTCGAACGGACACTCCGTCATCGTCTCCGGTACGACGCGATGATCTATCTGGAGCCCGACGGCGGAACGCCCGGTACCTTGCGTGTCGCCTGGGGATCGGGCACGCACCCCGAAGCGGAAATCGGGAATCGTATCCCGATCGATCGGAGCTTGGCCGGTTACGTCTTCCGGACCGGCCGGCCACTCTCGATCGCCGATACGTGGGAAGACCCGCGGACCTATCATCGGCCCGACCGCAAGTTCCCGTTGCGCTCGCTCGTCCTGCATCCGATCGTCATCCAGGAGAGAGTCACGGGAGTGCTCGGCTTCGGCCGCGCCAGCGTCGACCCGTTCTCCGAGTTCGACCGCCAGTTGACGGGGCTCGTCGCCCGCGAGCTGTCCACCGCACTGGTCGTCGTCGAACAACGTCGAGCTCTCCGCGAGCAGGCGGAGAGCGAGGCGCTCCTCTCCGATCTCTCGGAACTCCTGCTCCGAGAGAGCGACCCGCACGTCTTCGCCCGCCCGTGCGTCGAACGGCTCGCTGCCTGGGCTCGGACCGAGGTGGCACTCGCCCTCCGCTGCCCGCTCAACCACGGACAGCTGGTCGTGGCGAGCTCGGGTTTCGACCGCGAGCTGCTGCGCCAAGTCGAGACGCTCGTGGAATCCGATTTCGCCCGCTGGCTCTCCGCTCGTTCTCGCGCCACCGTCCAGGAAGTCCACGACGTCGGGCTCGTCCCGCCACCCCTTCGTCCCCCCTTCGTGGCGCTCCTCGAGCGTTACGAGCGGCTGACGGTTCTCCCGCTGGAGCCGAGCGGTCTCCCCTCGGGTTTCCTGCTCCTCGCGCCGTCGCTCCGATCGCTCCACACGCAGCGAGGCGAGGAGACTCTACGTGACGTTCGTCTCCGCGTGCTCGAGGCGCTCGACCGGTGGATCCTGGGACTCGAGCGCGAGTACGCCAACCGGTTGACCTATGAACTCGCCACGTCGAGCGACGAGTCGTCGTTCGCCCAGGCATTCTTGGAGCGAACGATCGCCGCGATTCCGAGCGACCTGGGCGCGATCCTCCGGCCCGACGAGGACCAGCGACAGCTGCTGCCGCTCGCCGCGACCACGTGTTTCCGCGCCCTCCCACCCGACTGGGGAATCCCCCTGGACGACCTCGTGCCCGTCCTCCAGCACCCGTTCCGGGAAGCGACGATCGTTCCAAGCGACCGCGCAGCTCCTCTCGGGTACCTCGTCCGCCACCTCGCAGCAGGCCAGCCGGTCTCGCTCCTTGCCGCGCCGGTCGTCGGACTCGGCGGGAGCACTGGCCTCGTTCTCCTCGGTCGGTTCGGTCGAAAAGGTTTCATCGCCAGTGAACGACGCCGTCTCACCGCGCTCGCGACCAGCGCGGCACTGGCCTTGGAAGTCGTCCATACCCGCGAGAGGGAACGCTCGCTCTACCGGGCCTCGGTCGAGGCGCTGGCTGCCGCAGTCGACGCGCGAGATCCGGCCACCCACGATCACTCCCGGCGCGTCGCCCGGATCGCCCGCACGATCGCCGAACGGATGGGGCTTCCGCGCGACGAGATCGAACGGATCGAACTCGCCGCACTCCTCCACGACATCGGCAAGCTGGGTGTTCCCGACGACGTCCTGCGCAAGCCGAGCAAGCTCACGCCGTCCGAGTGGGCGATCGTCCGCGCTCATCCGAGCATCGGTGCCGAGATCCTGGCTGCCCACCCGCAACTCCAAGCGATCGTCCCGCTCGTCGCCGCGCATCACGAGCGCTGGGACGGCAGGGGCTACCCGCGGGGACTGCGCGGCCACGAGATCCCGCTCGGTGCGGCGATCATCGGACTGGCCGACGCGTTCGACACGATGATCTCCGATCGACCGTACCGTCCGGCGCTCCGTCCTAGCGAGGCTGTCGAAGAGATCCGTCGTTGCCGTGGAACGCAGTTCCATCCTGCGGTCGTCGACGCGTTTCTCCAAGCCCTGCAGGATCCGAAAGGACTTCCTCTCCTCCTCTCCGGGTGGATCGGGACGCCGGCATCGCCGCTGACCGTGTCCGCGCTGCACGAGGTCGGCGAACGCCTCGCGACGGGCGCGGATCTGCCGTCCCTCGCGGAAGCGATCGATCTCGCGATCTCCGGGACGATCACCAACGACAATATCGTCATCTTCCTCCTCGACGAGACCGAAGAGGTTCTCCGCATCGTCTATTCGCGACACGACTGGGACATCGCCGCGCAGGTACGCCTCCCGCGCGGCCAGGGACTCGCCTGGCGCGCGGTACTGACGCGCGCGCCGCACACTGTCGTCGTTTCCGAGGCACCGACCGGGACGGTCGTGATCTGGGGCCGGCGACCAATCGCTGCCGTGCTCGTCGCGCCCTTGCTCGACGGCGACCGAGCGGTCGGCGTCCTCGCTGTGTCGCGAACCGAGCCGCGTCCGTTCACCGCACGCGATGCCGAAGTACTGGCGAGCTTGGGCCGTCATCTCGGGCCGCTCTTGGCGGCTCTGAGCGATCGGAACACGGACTCGTCAGCCCAGGAGGTACCGGACATCGATTGCTCCGATCGCGGTGAGCAGAACGATCAGGACCGGCTGGTGAACCAAGTAGAGCGCGAGACTGTGCCGTCCCAACCAGCACAGGAGCCGCACGAGCCGGAACCCAGCGAGGTCGGGTAACGACCACCGTCGCCGCCCCTGTGGGTAGAACCACGCAGCGCAGGCCAGCCCGAGCGCGACCACAGCGTACCAGGGAAACAGCGGCCGGAAGTCGAACGATCGATAGCCCTCCGGCACGAGGCCCAGCCAGAAGAGCCAGTCGTTCCCAGGCAGCCTCTCGAACCAGAGCCCGAGGGAGATGGCGATCGGCACGACGACCAGGTTCCACGCGCCCAAACGGACCAGCGTCAGACCGAGGAGATTGGACACCAGAATGAGATGCAGGATCCCGAACCAGACGGCATCTGCTGGACTGACGAGCCACGTGACCAGCGTGACGAGCCCAGCAGCAGCGGCCAATCGCGAGAAGCGTCGGCGGAGATGTCGCCGGTATCGTCGAGGATCGGACGAGAGTCGTTCGTGGGCGAGGAAAAGCGAAACGCCGCTGACGAACAGGAAGAGACCGGCGATCGAGTCCGCGAAAAGTCGCCAGGCACCGGTCGTCACCGCGATCGGCCACCGACCGAACGCCGCCAGATCGAAGGCGGCGTGGTAGATCACCATCAGCAGGAAAGCCGAACCGCGCGCCGCGTCGACTTCCCACAGGCGCACAGTCGTCCCGGTCACGTCGCGCACGCCGTCCATCCACCGCGCACCGAGCGTCCGCTCGCACTCAGCCGGCTACCGAGACCACGGAGCCGCTCGAGTGCGCTGCGACGGCACACGGCCGAGCGCTGACACGGACGGGAGCGACCGCCAGCGCAGCGGCGAATCCAGCGACGGCCGAGACGACCAACGACCAGAAATAGCTCCCGGTCGCGTCGAAGAGAAGTCCACCGAGCGCGGAACCAGCGGCCGTACCGATCGGCATGACGGCGAACAGGATCCCGAAGATCGTCCCCAAGCGACGTCGCCCGAACAGGGTCGTGCAGAGGGACGACGTGAGCGGGGTCGTCGCGCTCCAGGAGACGCCGATGACGAGCGCGGCCGCCAGCAGGCCGAGCGGGGTCGATCCGATCAGCAGCAGCAAGACGAAACCGAGCCCACGCAGGGCGTAGACCGTGGCGAGCGGCACGCTGCTCCCGCTCCGGTCCAACCACCAGCCCGTCGCGAACGCTCCGACGATGCTCGCCCAACCGGTCAGCGAGAGGCCAGTCGCCGCGACGGTGTGACCGATGCCGAGGCGCGTCGCGTAGTCCACGAAGAAGGTCATCACCCAGCCCATGGTGAAACCGCACACGAAGAAGCCGAAAGCGAACTGCCACCAGGCGCCCGTCGCGAGCGCCTCGCGGACACCGCACCCGACGGCGTCCGACACCGCGCGCCGCTTCGACCCGCGGTCGCGCAGCAACAGGAAGGCGAGCGGCCCGAGCAGCAGGAGCGCGACGCCGAGCGACGCGAACGCCCCGCGCCAGCCGAGGGCCGCCACGAGGATCGCCAGTGCCGGTACGACCAACGCTTGACCGGCCGGATTCGCCGTCGCAGTGACGGACAGCGCGGTGGTACGCCCGCGCTCGAACCAGCTCGCCACGACCGGCGTGAGCAGCGTCGGTGACACGGTCGCCAACCCGATCCCGGCCAGGACGCCCAACCCCACCGTGAGCCCGCCCAGCCCGGTAGCACGACTGCCGAGGAGCAATCCGATGCCCAAGCAAGTGAGCCCACCGAGCGCGACGACGCGCGCCGAGAGGGAATCGACCAGCCAGCCGACGAGCGGCTGGGCGAACCCGACGATGAGCACGCTGAGCGACACGACCGAACCAAGCTCGCCGTGACTGAGCCCCAGATCGTGCTGGATATCGGGAAAAACGAGACCGACGAGGAAACGTCCGCCCGCCGCGGTCGCCATCACCGCGGTGATGCCGACGAGCGCTAGCCAAGTACCGACTGCTGGTCGACTCTGCTCTCGGACGCTCGCCATGCGTTTCCCCTCGACACCGGCCATACCGTACTCGAACGGAAACCGGTCGTCAATCGTCGCCTGCGGCTCGCCCCGGTCGAGGCCAACCGGCGGCCGGTTGGCACCCGACTGCCCGTAGTGGTAGGGTTTTCTAGCAGGACAAGCGATCGCGGCAAGGGCGGAGACGGAAGCCAGTAGGTCGTGGGCCGCCCACAGCGAGTCCGGGACGGTGCGAGCCGGACGGGAACGTCGCGACCGAAGATCCTTCCCGAGCCGCTGTCCGAACCGGCATCATGCCGCAGTAGGCGCAGCCGGGCGCTGCCCGTTAGCGCAGCACGGAGAGGGTGCGAGGGGTCCGTCCTCCTCGCGCCAACTGAGGTGGTACCGCGGGCAGCCCCCGCCCTCAGGTCGAGGGCGGGGGTTTTCGATGAACGAGCAGCCGTCGGATAGGCGAGCCGACTCGAGACCGGTGGCGATCGACCGGAGGTGCGTGCGATGTTCGATCCGGTTCCGACCAAGGACGTCGACTTCCCCGCGCTCGAACGAGCGATTCTCCGCTGGTGGTACGACCACGGTATCGTGCAGAAGTACATCACGCGGAACGCCTCCAGTCCGAGGCGCTATTCCTTCATGGACGGCCCGATCACGGCCAACAACCCGATGGGCGTCCACCACGCGTGGGGACGCACCTACAAGGATTTCTACCAGCGTTTCTACACGATGCTGGGGTACCGCCAGCGGTACCAGAACGGGTTCGACTGCCAAGGGCTATGGGTCGAAGTCGAGGTCGAGCGCGAACTCGGTTTCACGTCGAAGCGGGATATCGAGGCGTACGGCATCGATCGTTTCGTCGAAAAATGCAAGGAGCGAGTCTTCACGTATTCCGCCATCCAGACGGAGCAATCGAAGCGCCTCGGCTACTTCATGGACTGGGATAACTCGTATTACACGTTGTCCGACGAGAACAACTACGCGATCTGGCACTTCCTCAAGGTTTGTCATCAGAACGGCTGGATCTATCACGGTTACGACGTGATGCCCTGGTGCCCGCGCTGCGCGACCGGACTCTCCGAAATGGAGGTCAGCGAAGGGTACAAGGAAATCACACACCTCAGCGTCTACGTGCGCTTTCCAGTCGAGGAACGCGAGCGCGAGTCGCTCCTCGTCTGGACGACGACCCCGTGGACGCTCACCGCGAACGTCGCCGCAGCGGTGCACCCGGACCTCACCTACGTGCGGGTTCGCCAGGGAGACGAAGTGTTCATCCTCGCGGAGGAAGCAGCCCGCCACGCGCTCCGCGGTGCCTACGAGCTGTCTCT
>JANZZC010000070.1 GCA_026419575.1 Thermomicrobium sp.
GAGCCGGGCGCTCCGCCAGCGCTTCTACGAGGCCGTCGACCGCCAGTATCCCCAGTGGGCGAACACCTACGGGAGCTACAACCCGCCCTACGGGCTGCTCCGCGAGCTGGAGCGTCTGCCCCGCTCCGTTCGCATCCTCGAGCTCGGCTGCGGTGGCGGCGCCTTGTTGCGTCATCTCGCCGAGCGTGGCTTCAGGCAGCTCGTCGGGCTGGATCTCGCGCGGACCGCGCTCGGCGAAGCGAGGCGGCGCAGGACGCCCGCGTTCCTCGTGCTCGGTGAAGCCGAGCGATTGCCCTTCCGTGACGGTGCGTTCGATGTCGTCCTCGCAGCGGACCTCATCGAACACGTCGACGATCTCGAGATGCACGTCGTCGAAGTCGCCCGTGTCCTGCGTGTCGGGGGCTGCTATCTCGTCAAGACCCCGAACCGGCCATTGGCCGAGGCGTACTACCGCCTCGCTGGGTTGGAGGATTACCCGTTCTGGCACCCCTCGTTGCTCTCGGCCGGGGAGCTCCGGTCGCTCTTCGCCCGGCACGGTTTCCGGGTCCGCTTCGTCCCCCAACCGCGGTTGACTCCGGCCCAACTGCGGAAGGTGCCCACGCGGCTGCTGCGTGGACTGGCGGCGCGCGTGCCGGTCGATCGCTTGCCGGTTTTCCTGCGACCGCACCTCGAGGTGGTGGCGACGCGGATGCCGGACGCCTGACGGCGGACGACCGACTCGGTCGGGTACGATAGAAGCGTCCGTGCGGAACTCTCTCGAAGGATCGCGACGATGCGACGGATGTGGATCAGCGTGCTCGCGCTCCTGTGCGTCGCCTGCATCGGCGCGCAACCGCTCGGCGGATCGATCGGACTCCGGCGACCGTCGCTGCCGACCGCGGTTCCCAGTCCGACCGCGCTGCCCGCGGGGATCGGTACGGAGGATGTTCCGTCCGTCTTCGGTCCGGTCAGCGTCGTGCCGACGCCCGAACTCGCGACGTACCGAGACGATATCGACGTGCGCGAGCTGTATCGCGATCTCCAGGCGTACGCGGACCAGCCGCTGCGCTACCACGGTACGGTGTGGACGACGGTGGAGCAGAACGAACTCCTCTTCGTGCAGATCCGTGTTCCGTTCGGTACCGGCCCCGACGACTGGCGAGCGATCGTCGTGCTGTTCCCGCTCTATCGGATTTCCGTCGATGGGTCGGCGCTGCGCGAAGGAACGAAGGTCGTCGTCTGGGGACGGCCGCGCACCATGCTCCGCTTCACCGACGACGCGGGGACAGAGGTCGAGCAGCCGCTGCTTTTGGGCGACCGCATCGAGGTCGTCGAATGACCACGCCCCGCTCGCGCGAGCGGGGCGTCTCGTCGTGGCGCATACGGGATTCGAACCCGTGATCTCCGCCTTGAGAGGGCGGTGTCCTTGGCCGCTAGACGAATGCGCCGCGGCACACGCCAGAGTATAGCACGTTTCCATTGCGCCTGTCCAGCGGCGGGGCCCGGTCGATCCGTTCCACCTCGCCGCGTGGGCCGTCGCTCACCGCGTCTCCGTGCCGGATCGAGACGGGGCGGCCTCCGTCGACGGGTGCGCCGACGCGGCGGTTCGGGGTTCGGCGAGCGCTCGGAGGAGCTGCTCCGGCCGGTCGACCGCGACGTGGATCCGGTGGATGGGTCCGACCGGTGCGAGGAACCGCTTCGCTTCCACCGGCGCGCGCAACTCGACGACGAGATCGGTTCGGCCACCGACGGCGAGCCAGGCGACGCCGTCGCGGACGTGGAGTCCGTCGCGACCGTTCGGTGAGCGGCCCGGCTCGGCCCGGATCGTCTCGATCGCTGCCAGCGGCACCGAGAGCTCGTGGAGAAAGGAGTACCGGAGGACGAGGCGATCGCGCTCGAGGTGGTGCCGGTAGACGCGGAAGCCGGCCCAGAGCCCGAGGAGCCAGGCGAGGCCGTAGAGCGCGAGCGCGAGGAGCAGCCAGCGGACCCAGCTCCACGGTACGAGCAGGTGGAGGAGCAGGAGCTCCGCTGGCGTCGTGAGGAGGACCAGCAGCGTGAGCGCGCCGAGCCACGAACGCTCGTGGTAGGCGAACGAGGCGCTGCCGGGCGATCGGCGACGGAGCAGCCAGCGGAAGAGCGTCGTGAAGGTCAGGAGTTCCAGCACGACGAAGCGGGCGACCGAGTCGGGCAGGAGCGTGGCGAACACGGCGAGCAGCGCCTCCTGCGGCGAAGTGGCGCTCAGGCGAGCCCGGCTGATGCCGCGCAGCAGGAGCGCGATCCCGAGCACGAGCGCCGCGATCTCGAGGAACAGCACGAGCGCGACGGCGTCCCGCATCTCGATGACGCCGCTCGCAGCGAGCCCGAGGTTCAGCGACACGAGGAACCACAGCGCCCACTTCCAGCGGCCGGTCCCGGCACGGGGCGGGTCCCCCGTGGCGGTACCTGGAGCGACCCCGGTGTCCCGTCCCGGGTCGGGCGGCACCCGTTCGGTCACGCTAGCACCTCCCGGCGGTTCGAGCCTTCTCCCGCGTCGTGCCCGGGTGCGCCGTACGCGGCGCGCGGAGAAGCGGAGCGGGACGGGCCCGTTTGACGCTGGTCCGTCGTCTCGACTATACTGCGCCGGAACCGATCGGAAGTCGAGCAGCGGTCCCGATCGACCCGGACGACGAACGAGAGGGGAAACGTGAGTACACTCGCCGAGCGGTTGCTCGCGGACCTCCAGGAGGCAGTGCGGAGCGGTGACGTCACCCGTCGAGAGGTGATCCGGTTCCTGCGTGCCGAGATCAAGAACCGGGAAATCGACAAGGGTCGCCCGTTGACCGACGACGAGATCCTCGAGGTGATCCGCCGCCAGATCAAGATGCGGCGCGAGGCGATCGAACAGTTCGCGGCGGGGGGGCGGCAGGACCTGGTCGAGCGCGAACTCGCGCAGATCGCGGTCCTGGAATCGTATCTCCCGCAGCAACTTTCGCCCGAAGAGTTGCTCGAGCTGGCGCGGAGCGTGGTGTGCGAGCTCGGGGCGACCGGACCGCGCGACATGGGTCGGGTGATGCCGGTGCTCCGCGAACGGGTCGGCCCCCGAGCGGAGGGGCGGGCGATCGCCGAAGCGGCCCAACAAGCCCTCGCCGAAGCAGCCGGGACCTCGCGCTGAAGGTTCAGATCCTCCGGGGAGTAGCCAAGGACTGTGCGTTCGCTCGTACACCTCGCGAGACGCTTCTCCCGCGGAGCGGACGGCTCCCCCCGTCGGCGCGTCCGTGAGATACTCCTCTGGCTCGGGATCGGGGTGCTCCTCTGGCTGCCCGTCGCGGCGCTGGTGTACGGCGCGTGGGAGGCGAGCGGCGTCACGCTGCGGGTTGGGCAGATCGCTGATCGGACGATCAAGGCTCCCTACACGGCGACGTTCGAGTCGCAGTTGCTCACGCGGCAAGCCCGCCAGGAGGCCTACGACGACGCGCGGAACGTCGTCCTCGTCCGCGATCCCTCCGTCGAGACGGCTCAGCTCGAAGCATTGAACCGTCTCCTCACCCAGATCGAGACGATCCGCGCCCAGCGGGGAACCGATCTGGCCGCCGCGACCCAACAGGCGCAGGCGGCGCTCGAAGGACTGAGCGCGGAAGACGCACAGCTCCTGGTGAGCCTCTCCGACGCGAGTTGGGGCCGGATCGAGGGCGAAGCGCGACGCGTCCTCGCCGCGGTGCTGGCGCAGGACGTGCGCTCGGACAACGTCGCCCAGGTCAAGGAGCAGCTCCCGGAGCGGGTGTCGCTCGAACTCACCGCGGTGGAGCGGCGGCTCGTCGTCGTCCTCGTTCGTCCCTTCGTGCGGCCGAACGTGCGCGTCGACGAGGAAGCGACGCGTGCCGCGCGCGAGGCGGCGGCGGAGGCGGTGCCGCCGGTCATGGTGACCGTGCAGGAGGGCCAGGCGATTGTCCGCGACGGCGATCCGGTGACGCCCGAGGCCCTGGAGAAACTGGAGTACTTCGGCCTCTTGTCGCCCCGCGAGTCGTGGCCCGAATTCCTCGGGTTGCTCGGGCTCCTGGCGCTGTGGGCGGCAGCGTTCGTCCTCGCTCTCTATCGGTCGCTCCAGCACACGCGGCAGGTCCGGCAGCTCCTGCTGATCGTCGGGCTCGTCGTCGTCACGGTCCTGGCGGGCCGCCTGGTCCTGACGATCCCCGAGTTCCGCTACGCCTTCCCGGTCGCTGGGACGGTGATGCTGCTCGCCGTCTTGCTCGATTTCCGCACCGCGACGCTGGCGAGCTGGTTCCTCGGGCTGGCGCTCGGTATGCTCGACGACTTCTCACTCCTCACTACGCTCGTGGCTGGCTTCGCTGGGCTGGCCGGTGCGGCCGTGGTGTGGCGTGCCGAGCGGACCATGACCTTCCTGTGGGGCGGCCTCGCGGTCGCCGCCGTCACCGCCGGAGCCGCGCTGGCCGGACTCCTGGCGCTCGGGCGGACGGTCGTCGATGCGCAGCTGGCCGGCATGGTGCTCCTCCAGAGCGCGATCAACGGGGTGCTCTCGGCGAGCCTGTGCTTCCTCTCCTTCAGCCTGCTCGGACGATTGCTCGGGATCACGACGCATCTGCAGCTGCTGGAGCTCGCCCATCCGACCCAGCCGCTCCTGGCCCGCCTGGCGCGCGAAGCTCCCGGCACCTACCACCACAGCCTCGTCGTCGGGAACCTCGCCGAGGCGGCGGCCGAAGCGGTCGGCGCGGATCCCCTGTTGACGCGGGTGGCGGTGCTCTACCACGATATCGGTAAAGTGCTCCATCCGGAACTCTACGTCGAGAATCAGGCGAACCGCGTGAACGTGCACGAGATGCTCGATCCGGTCACCAGTGCCCGGCTGATCAAGGAGCACGTGACGGAGGGCGTGAAACTGGCCAAGCGCGCTCGGTTGCCGAAACCGATCGTCGACATCATCCAGCAGCACCACGGGACGACGTTGATTAAGTACTTCTACGCGAAGGCGCAGGAGCGGGGGATACCGGTCGACGAACAGGAGTTCCGCTACCCGGGGCCGCGCCCGCAGTCCCGGGAGGCGGCGATCGTCATGCTGGCCGACAGCGTCGAGGCGGCGGCCCGCGCGGCGGCCCAAGCCGGCAAGCTGTACGACCCGAACGATCCCCAGGCCACCTCGCGGCGGCTGGCCGAGATCGTCGACCGGGTGATCCGGGAGCGCCTGGACGACGGGCAGCTCGACGACTCGGACTTGACGTTGCGGCAGATCAGCGAGATCCGCCAGGTCTTCCTCGCGCTGCTCGAAGGGGTCTATCACCCGCGCGTCGAGTATCCCGAGGTCGTCCGCGAGCCGGCCTCTGTCCCGCTGGACGAGCGAGCGGCGGCCGAAGCATGAAGACCGGGCGTCTCCGCGTCTCCGTGCGGATCAGCCCTGGCCTCGGCAGGCCGGTCACCGTGCGCCGCTTGGCCGAGTTGCTCCGCTCCGCGGCCGAGCGGGAGGGAGCGCACGGAGCGGTGAGCGTCTGGATCTGCCGCGACGACGAGATCGCCGACCTCCACGAGCGTTTCCAGGGAGTTCCCGGACCGACCGACGTGATGAGCTTCCCGGGCGATCCTCCCTATCTCGGCGACATCGCCGTTTCGGCCGAGACGGCCGCGCGGCAGGCCCAGGAGGTCGGGCACTCCACCGGTCGGGAGATCGCCTTCCTGGCGCTGCACGGGTTCCTGCATCTCGTCGGCTACGACGATCTGAGCGAACCGGAACGAGCGCGGATGCTCGCACAGCAGGAGGAGCTGCTCCGTGCCTTCGAAGCGGACCACCGCGGATCCTGGGAACCGAAAGCGCGTCAGCCTCGTGCTCACCGTCAAGGATGAGGCGGCGTCGATCGAGGAACTGCTCGCGTCGATCGAGCGGCAGACGCGACCTCCGGACGAGATCGTCGTCGTGGACGGCGGCTCGCGCGACACGACGGTCGCGCTCCTGCGTGCCTGGCAGGAGCGCCTGCCGCTCCGCATCCTCGTGGCCCCCGGCACGACCATCGCCGAAGGGCGTAACCGGGCGATCGAAGGGGCGACCGGCGAGATCGTCGCTGTGACCGACGGTGGGGTCGTCCTCGAGCCGGACTGGCTGGAGCGGCTCGTCGCACCGTTCGAGACCGACGAACCCCCCGACGTGGTGAGCGGCTTCTTCGTCGCCGACCCGCGGGCGCCGTTCGAGCTCGCGCTGGCCGTGACCACGTTGCCCGACGCGGACGAGATCGCGCCGGCCCGCTTCTTGCCCTCGAGCCGCTCGGTCGCCTTCCGGCGGAGCCTCTTCCTGGCCGGACTCCGCTACCCGGAATGGCTCGATTACTGCGAGGACGTGGTCTTCGACCTACGCCTCCTCCGTGCCGGAGCCCGCTTCCGCTTCGAGCCGCAGGCGATCGTCCGCTATCGCCCGCGGCCTTCGCTCCCGGCGTTCGCCCTCCAGTACTTCCGTTACGCGCGCGGCGACGGCAAGGCCGGTCTCTTCGCTGCCCGCCACGCCGTGCGCTACGCGACCTACGTCGGCGTGCTCCCTCTGGTTCTCCTGGTGCGGCGCTGGTGGCTGTTCCTCCTCGCCGCAGCCTGTCTCTTATACACATCT
>JANZZC010000072.1 GCA_026419575.1 Thermomicrobium sp.
CCTTGAAGCTCAGCACCTTCGTGATCGCCGCCGTCAACGTCGTCTTCCCATGATCCACGTGCCCGATCGTCCCCACGTTCACGTGCGGCTTCGTCCGCTCGAACCGCGGCTTGCTCATCCTCGCATCCTCCCCGCAGCAGACTCGCTCTTCGGCTTCACATCAAAGAGCCCACGCCTGGTCGCCGTGGGCCCACCCGCTCTTCCGCGGTTTCGTGGGGGGAGAGGGATTCGAACCCCCGCAGCTTTCGCACCTGGTTTACAGCCAGGCCCCTTTGGCCACTCGGGCATCCCCCCGCCGAGATCGGTACGCTAGAGCCGATGGAGGGACTCGAACCCACAACCCGCGGTTTACAAAACCGCCGCTCTGCCCATTGAGCTACACCGGCCTGGCGACCGCGCCGGTACCAGCGCAATTCTACGGTGCTGCCGAGCGCCTGTCAATCCAGGCGAGCAGCGCGCTCCCCGCGACGAGGTAGCCCCAGCTCACGATCCACACCGGCGGACTCGCCGCGAGGCCTGAAGCCCCGGGCAAGCGAGTCGACCACTCGGCGACCGCCACGACCCACCGTCCGAGCAGCCACGCCGGAAAGCCGAGCACGGCCCCGAGCCCAGGGACCACCGCCCCCGGAAGTACCGCCAGCGTCGCTCCCATGAGCAGCGGCACCACCGGTTCCACCAGCACGTTCGCGATCGGAGCGACGAGCGAGTAGGTGCCGAACCGCAGGAGCAACAGCGGCGTCACCGCGAGCTGGACGACCACCGGCGATCGGATCGCCTCCCACCGATCCCGACGCTGCCAGAGGTCGCTCGCGCAGAGCGCTGCGGTCGCGATACCCGACAACTGGAACGCCAGCGACCGCGCCAGTTCCGGTCGCACCAGCAGCAAGGCGACCACAGCCCACCCCAGTGCGGCCAGCGGCTCGCGGGGCCAACCGCGCCAACGGGCCAGGAGATACAGCGACGTCATGGTCGCGGCGCGCAACACCGGCGGCTCAAGACCGGTCAGCACCGCGTAGCCCCACACCCCGCTCCCCACGACCGCCCAGCTCACCCAGCGTCGCAGACGGACTCGCGACAGTGCCCCCTCGAGGGCCGCCGCGATCAGCGCGACGTTCCACCCGCTCACCGCCGTCAAGTGCGAGAGGCCCGCCTGCCGCAACACCGCTCGCGTTGCGGCCGACAATCCGCGGTCGTCGCCGGTCAGCATGCCGAGCGCGAGCGAGCCGCTCGGTTCCGGTACCGAGCGGAGCACCGTCGAGCGGACGATCGAGCGCACGCCGCCGAACGTCGCATCGGTATCGGTCGCCCGGCGGATCGCCGTGATCTCATACGTTCCGGGGACTCGAACGCTCCCGACGCTGAACGCCCCTGACCGGTAGTCCCCCTGCCAAACGACGGTCTCACCTGGTTCGAACGGCAGGCTGTCGCGGGTCCGCAGTGCGACGAGCGCACCGTCGTCCCGGAGCACGACGACGGTGCGTCCGAGTCTTCCGTCGTCCTCGACCAGTTGGACGACCCCCGACATCTCCCGTGACAGCGCCGAGGGATCCGGAAACAGCCCGAAGCGGATCCACCCGGCAGCGGCACCGGCACCGACGAGTAGGAGCGCCCTCTGCGCGCCCGAGAACGAGCGGCCGCCGATCACCGCGGTCGTCGCGGCGAGGCTCGCCAGCACGGCGACAGCGGTCACCACCGGCCAGGTGCTGGTCGCCGCACTGGCCAGGAAGCCGAGCGCCAGCCATGCGCCGCTCACTCGACGGTCCCGACGGTCACGAGGTCACCCCAATCGGCCACCATGCGCTCGGAAATCCCCGCGACGTTCACCAGTTCCTCGACCGAGCGGAACGGACCGTGCTGCGCTCGGTACTCGACGATCCGTCGCGCGAGCGCCGGCCCGACACCCGGCAGGCCCTCGAGCTCCTCCGCCGTGGCTCGATTGAGGTCGATCCGCTCGCCGTCGCGGACCGGTGTCGCCGCGCGATCGCCGCCGGTGGAACGCTCCGGCGTCGCTTCGCCGACGCTCCGCACCGTCGGCACCGCGATCGTCTGACCGTCGCGCACCGGTTCCGCCATCGGCACCCGCCCGAGATCCGCGTCCTGGGCTGGACTCGCCTGCTCCACTACCTGGCCGACGCGGGCCCCGTTCGGCACCTCGTAGAGGCCGGGATGCCGAACCGCACCGGTCACGTACACGACGACGACCGACGGCGTCGCCAGCGGTTCCACCCGCAGGACGAGATCGTCGCCCTGCGACCAGACGGTTCCGAGACCCACGCCGACCGCGGCCCCGAGCACGATCCCGAGCAGGAACGACCAGCGTGCGGTCAGCCATTGGCGCGGCACAGCCTCACCCTGTCCCCTCTGTGGTATCGTTGCACGGTACGTACGCACACCCGCCCTCCGCCGGAGGGCCGGGTGGTCGTCATTGTCCCATATGGTGACATCGGTTGCCTATATGACGCTCGAGACTATCGTCGCACGCCTCGCCCGGACCCGCGTCGTCGAGTGCATCGAGCAGGAGCTCGCGATACCGCGTTCGGTCGTCCTGGAGTCGGTACCGTCAGCAGCCCGTCCGGCCCTGTTGGCAGCGCTGGCGGTGCGGCTCCCCCATCCCCTGCTCGTCGTCGTTCCGCGCCAGATCCATTCGGACGAACTCGCCGACGCACTCGGCCAGCTCGTGCCGAGCGTGCCTGTCCTCTCTTGGCAAGCACCGGAGACGTTGCCGTACGATCCGTTCGCGCAGGACCGGGCGTCGGCCGCTGAACGCAACTGGTTCCTCGAGCGCCTGGCGATTCCCGAACCAGCGATCGCGCTCCTGCCAGCGCGCGGCCTCAGCCAACTCCTGCCGCCGCCGGACGAACTGCGCCGACGGCGCCTGGTCGTCCGACGGGGGGACCGACTCCCGCAGACCCAGCTCCTCCGGTATCTCGCGGACTGCGGGTACGAGGCGACGCCGCTCGTCCAGGAGCCAGGAACCTTCAGCAAGCGCGGCGGGATCGTCGACTTCTGGCCACCCGGCACCGACTCGGCTGTCCGAGCCGAGTTCTTCGGCGACGAGGTCGATTCCCTGCGTCTCTTCGATCCCACGACGCAACGAACCATCCGTCACGTCGACGACGTGACGATTCTGCCGGTGAGCGAGACGCCGCTCGTCCGGTACCGGGAAGCCGCGGCACGCCTCCGCGACCTCGACCTTGCCGGGCTGCGTCCGGAGGTGCGGTACGAGTGGCAGCGTCTCTGCGATCGTCTGGAACAGGGTCAACGAGTACCCGCTCCGGAGCTCGTCCTCCCGTACTTGCTTCCGCGGGCGGCCTCGATCCTCGACTACCTCGATCCGGCTCGCCCCCTCGTGGTCATCGATCCGGGCGCCATCGAACTCGCGCTCGATCAGTTCGAGCGTCAGGCCGAAGAACTCCGCGAAATCAGCGAAGCGAGCGGCGAACTCCCGAAGGGACTGGTACGACCCTACCACCCGGCGACCCGGATTCGGCAGGCGCTCGCCGCGCGTACGGTGCTCTGGGTCGGTGGCGACCTGTCCAGTGTTCCGGACCGATCGGCGACCGCGGGCTTCACGACGAGCGTGCCGAACGCGGCCGGTCGCCTGGACACGCTCCCCGATCTCCTCGAGCCGTACCGGGTCGCCGGCTACGCGGTCGTTCTCGTCACGGAGCAAGCGGACCGGGTCGGCCAGCTGCTCCGGGAACGAGCGGTAGCGCTCGCGGCCGGCCCCGACGACTCATCCGGGATCGCGGTGCTGCGGGGTCGCCTACCCGGCGGGTGGGAACATGCCGAAGCTAAAGTGCTCCTCTTGAGCGACCGCGAGTTGTTCGGGCTGCGCCGCTCGCCGCGCCCATCGCGCCGCCGGCGCGCAGCCGACACGACCGACGACTTGCTCAGTCGCCTCGTCCCCGGGGCCTATGTCGTCCACGTCGACCACGGCATCGCACGCTACGGCGGCCTGGTGAATCTCACCATCAACGGCGTGCATCGGGAGTATCTCCTCCTCGAGTACGCGGACAACGATCGCCTGTACCTGCCGGTCGATCAGTTGGATCGCATCACCCTCTACGAGAGCTTCGATGGCGAGCCGAAGCTGACCCGCCTCGGTTCCCCGGAGTGGAGCCGGGTCAAGCGACGGGTCCGCGAAGCGGTTCGCGAACTCGCGTTCGAACTGCTGCAGCTCTACGCCGCCCGCGAGGCGACGCAGGGTATCGCCTTCGCCCCCGACACGACCTGGGATCGCGAACTCGAGGAGTCGTTTCCCTACGAGGAGACCCCCGACCAGTGGCGAGCGATCCGTGAGGTCAAGGCGGACATGGAGAGCCCCCGACCGATGGACCGCCTGTTGTGCGGCGATGTCGGATTCGGCAAGACCGAGGTGGCGCTGCGCGCTGCCTTCAAGGCGGTCAACAGCGGCTACCAGGTGGCGATTCTGGTTCCGACGACGGTTCTCGCGCTCCAGCACTACAAGACGTTCTGCGAACGTCTCGCTGCGTACCCGGTCCGCATCGAGATGCTCTCCCGTCTGCGCTCGAAGCAGGAGCAACGCCGGATCATCGAGGGGATCCGCAACGGCACGGTCGATATCGTCATCGGTACGCACCGGCTGCTCCAGCGAGACGTGGTCTTCGCCCGCTTGGGTCTCGTCGTCATCGACGAGGAGCACCGCTTCGGCGTGGCGCAGAAGGAACATTTCAAGCGGCTCAGGGCCGACGTCGACGTCCTGGCCATGACGGCGACACCGATCCCGCGAACTCTCTACCTGGCCCTCTCCGGCATCCGTGACCTGTCCATCATCGCCACACCGCCGGTCGAGCGCACTCCTGTGCGCACGTTCGTCACGCCGGCCCGTGACGTCGTCATCCGCGAGGCGATCCTCCGCGAACTGGCCCGTGGCGGTCAGGTCTACGTCGTGCACAACCGGGTACAGTCCATCCACCAGTTCGCCGACCACCTCCGGGAACTCGTGCCCGAGGCGCGCTTCGCCGTCGCGCACGGGCAGATGCCGGAAGCGGAACTCGAGCGGATCATCGTCGCGTTTATCGAGCGGGAGTTCGACGTGCTGGTCTGCACCGCTATCATCGAATCGGGGGTGGACATTCCCTCGGTCAACACGATCATTATCGACCAAGCGCATCAGCTGGGCCTCACGCAGCTCTACCAGCTCAGAGGGCGAGTGGGTCGCAGTCACCAGCGGGCCTACGCCTACCTCCTCTACGACGATCGTCGGCCGCTGTCACCGGAGGCGCAGGCCCGGCTGGAAGCGATCCAGGAGGCGACCGAACTCGGTGCCGGTTTCCGCATCGCATTGCGCGACCTGGAAATCCGCGGCGCCGGCAACATCCTCGGTCCCGAACAGAGCGGACACATCGCCGCGGTCGGCCTCGAGCTGTACACGCAACTGCTGGCACGCGCGGTGCAGGAAATTCGCGAGGGACGTCCGCTCGACGACCCGACGAGCGTGACGGTCGACCTTCCGATCGAGGCGACGATCCCGCCGGACTACTGCGGGGACGAAGCGGTCCGCATGAGCATCTACCAGCACTTCGCGCAGGTCCGGACCTCCGCTCAGCTCGAGCAGCTCGTCGAGGAACTCCGCGACCGCTTCGGTCCCTTGCCACCCAGCGTCGAACGATTGGTCGACTTGGCCGCCCTCCGCCTTCGGGCGAACCGGCTCGGTCTGGCGTCGATCCTGGAACGGGACGGCGAGGTCTTCATCCGGCCGGTTGTCGGGACACGGTTGGACCAGGTGCGCTTGCGACGCGCGATCGGCAGCGGGGTGTACGTGACCCCCAACCAGGTACGCCTCGTCATCGCCCGTCTGGACGTCCCGCTGTGGGACGCGCTCGGTGCGGTTCTCGACGAGATCGAGGCTCGGCGCGCGACGGTCTTCCTCGGTGCTCCCCTACCGGCAGGGATGTCCGGCGTTCGTTGATCCGCCGTCCGGTCCCTCCTCGATCGCCGCGAGGATCGCTCGAGCGCGTTCCAGGTCGCTCTCGCGCACGTAGAGCGCGTGTTCGGCCGCGAACGTCGACCAATACGCCGCGCCCAGACCGAGGATCTTCACCAGTACCGGGATTCCTTCCGCCTCCAGTGCCGCCCGCCAAAGTGCAGCGACGAGCTCGTTCGGCACGACAGCGATCTCGACGAGACGGTCCGATCCCATTGCTGGCCGCCTCACGAACGGAGAAAGACGATCGTGACGCCGTGGCCTCCTTCGCCCGGGCCAGCGAGTTCCCAGCGGTCGACGAGCGGGTGCTCACGGAGAAAGTCGTGGATCGCTTGCCGCAGCGTACCGGTCCCCTTCCCGTGCACGACCCGTACCCAGGGCAACCCAGCCAGCGCTGCCCGGTCGAGATACCGATCCAATTGCGTGAGCGCTTCCTCGACGCGGAGCCCGCGCAGGTGGATTTCCGGTTCGACCTCGGGAACACGTACCGGAGTCCGCCTCGGAGTTTCCCACGACCGTTGGCTCGCCGACGGTTCCGCCACTCGCCGCACCGCTGCGACCGGTTGCCGGACGCGGAAGTTGCCCACCCGCACCTCGACTTCCGCCTGCTCGGGGAACACGGCGACGACCTCCCCCTCGAGACCGAGCGCCGGAATTTCCACCCGTTGGCCAGCCGCGAGACCGTGCATGCTGTCCCGGTCACGACCGACGCTCGCCTGGAAACGACGACGCGCTTCTTCCAGAGCTCGGACGCTCTCCTCGAGAACGCGCGGCGGCGGATAGACCGCGCTCTCGCGCCCTCGCTCGAGACCCCGCACGAGTTCACGCGCCTTCCGAAGTTCCGCTTCCAGCTCGGCGAGCGCCGCCGCACGCGCCTCCTCGCGTTCCCGCTGCGCTTCGGCGAGAATGCTCAGCGCCTCGACACGCAACCGCTCCGCTTCGGCGCGAGCGCGCTCGGCCTCCTCGACTCTTCGATCGGCCTCGAGCAAACGCCGCTGCAGCTCCGCGATCCACTCCTCGAGCGCGACGTGGCCGCCCCCGAGCAACTCCTGCGCTCGGTGCACGATCCGCTCCGGCAGCCCCAAGCAACGCGCGATCTCCAGTGCATGCGAGCGACCCGGCAGACCGATCACCAACCGGTAGGTCGGCTGGAGCGTTCGCGGGTTGAACTCGACGCTCGCGTTTTCCAGCCCGGGTGTCGCTGCCGCGAACGCCTTGAGTTCCGGATAGTGCGTCGTCACGATCCCGAGGACGCCGATCTCCAACAGGCGTTCGAGGATCGCCCGAGCGAGCGCCGAACCCTCCTGCGGATCGGTTCCAGCCGCGAGTTCGTCGAGGAGAACCAAGCTCGCGTCGTCCGCCTGCTCGAGGGTCGCGACGATCCGGCGGAGATGCGACGAGAACGTCGAGAGGTTCTGCTCGATGCTCTGCTCGTCACCGATGTCGACGAAGACCGCCGCGAACACGCTCAGACCGCTCCCCGCAGCCGCCGGGATGTAGAGGCCAGCCTGCGCCATCAGGACGAGGAGACCGACCGTCTTGAGCGCGACCGTCTTGCCCCCGGTATTCGGCCCGGTGATCACCAGAATGCGGGCATGTTCCCCGAGTTCCACGTCGATCGGGACGGCGATCCTGCGATCCAGAAGCGGATGGCGAGCTCGCCGCAAGCGGATCCGTTGTCGCGGATGCCCGCCGAGCCCGACCGGCCCGCAGCCCTCGAGAAGTTCCGGTTCGGTCGCGTCAAGCTCGTACGCCAGCTTCGCCTTGGCGAGCGCGAGGTCGATCGCGGCTCCCGCCTCGACGAGATGGAGGAGCGCGGGCGCCTCCTCGGCCACCAGCTGCGTCAGGCGACCGAGGATCCGTTCGATCTCGTGCGCCTCGGCCGCTTGGAGTTCCCGCCAGCGGTTGTTCAGGTCCACGACCTCGAACGGTTCGACGAAGACGGTCTGACCGCTGCCCGAGACGTCATGCACGATGCCGGGGACGCTCGTCCGCCGGTCGGCACGGACGGGCACCACGTATCGACCGTCCCGGACTGTGAAGTACGCTTCCTGGAGCGCTTCCTGCCGTTCGACGAGCAACCGTCGCAACCGCTCGAGGAGCCGCTCGTGGGCCTCCTTGAGGTCCCGGCGGATTCGCGCCAACTCCGGCGATGCGGAGTCGAGCACCTCGCCACGCGGCCCGATACTCCGCGCCAGTTCGGCCCGCAGTCGCGGTACCCCCGGTATGGCATCGACGAACTCGGTGAGCGCCGGGAATCGCTCGTGCCATCGCTCCTGCTCGAGGAACGAACGGCGGAGCGCTTGCCCGGCTTCGATCGTATCGAGGACCAGCCGGAGGTCGCTGCCGCTGAGCGCGATCCCGTACCGTGCTCGATCGACCACCGGGCGCAAGTCGCGAAAACCACCGACCGAGAAGCCGGGCCGTTCGGTGAGCACCTGCACGGCCTCGCGCGTCACCTGGAGCAGGTACGCCACCTGTTCCCGATCGCCGACCGGCGCCAGCTCCCGCGCGCGCTCTTGCGCGACCGAGTACTGGCAGTGCGCCGCGAGCATTTCGCAGACCTTGTCGAACTCGAGCAAACGGAGAAGGTCGCTCATGTCCTTGTCACGTCCCGCGGAGCAAGACGGGTGGATCGCCAGGAACCCACTCGATGACCGCCCGTTTCAGCCAGGGCTCGAGATCGGCCACCAACGGCACGAGGCGAGACTGCCGGACCTCGGTACGCAAGCGGTTACCGATCGCGTCGCCCGGCAACTGTCGAATCGTGTTCGTCGCGACCATGACCAGCGTCGTCACCATGACGACCGCGAAGACCATCGCGAGGAACGCTTGGAGCAAGAGGTGCACCGGACCGACCGGCCCGCGCCGCCAGCGTCCGATCACCGAGGGTGCCGCGCGCAACGACCAGACCGTGCCCCAGACTCCCAAAACGCCGATCAGGACAACAACGACGACGAAAGCGATGAGCTCGCTCGCCCAGCGGGACATGGGAGGGACGAGACTGCGGAAGCCAGCAGCCAGCGGCCCGGTGAAGAGCGCTGCGGCGACCATGACGACGAACCAGGTCACCAGCGCCACGACCGTCCGCACCCCCCCGGCGAGGAAGCTCGCCGTGTAGAGCGCGAGGAACGCGATGAAAACGATCGCGTCGAACAGCATCATGACCGCGGATTCCCCGCCGACCTCGCCGACTGTAGCACTGCCGTCTCGTCGCTTGACACGAACGGATGTTCGCACCTATACTGGCACCGACGAGCCGAGCGGGAAAGCGAAGGGATCGCATGGGCAAGCGACTGACGAAACGCCAGCAGGAGATTCTCGAATTCATCAGAGCGTTCGTCGACGAGCACGGCTTCCCACCTACGGTGCGCGAGATCCAAGCTGGTCTCGGCATCTCGTCCACCAGTGTGGTCGATTATAACCTGAACGTTCTGGAGTATCTCAAACTGATCCGCCGGAACCGGAATATCTCGCGAGGCATCGAACTCCTCGAGCGACGCCAGCGCTCCCGAGACGCCGTCGTCCGCGTGCCCCTGGTCGGCACGATCGCGGCCGGCCGACCGCTCCCGGTCCTGGAGACGATCGAACCGAACGATGCGGCCGAGTACGTCGAAATCGGCGCCACGCTGGTCGGCCACTCGGCGCGAGACCTGTTCGCGTTGCGGGTCAAGGGGCTGTCCATGATCGACGCCCTGATCGACGACGGCGACATCGTCGTCCTGCGGCGGCAGGCGACGGCCGAGAACGGAGAGACCGTGGCGGCGTGGCTCAAGCGGGAGCAGGAGACGACGCTCAAGCGCTTCTACCGAGAAGGGAACCTGGTTCGCCTGCAACCGGCTAACTCGGCAATGCAGCCCATCTACACGACGCTCGACAACGTCGAGATCCAAGGCAAGCTGCTCCTGGTGATCCGGCGCCTCGACTGACGCGTCCGGTCCGGCACTCGGCCCGGCAGCGATCGCTGCCCCGGCGAACGCCTGCCGCGGGATTCACGCAGCGGTGCGCTCCGACCTGGCGACGCCGTTCCGTCGGAGCGCGGCACACCGCCGAGTGCCGGTTCGAACCGCGCACTGCATCGACCGGAGAGAGGGGACATTCCCTTCCTCCACGGTGCCGGAAAGGCGAGCACCGGCCTGGTCCGGCCACTTCGACCCGCGGCCGCGTCGCCTCCGGATCGCCTCGCCTCCTCGGCGACACTTCCGCAACGCGTCACCCGGAGCCGAGCACTTTTCGCTGTCCCCACTTTCGGCTGTTGACTGCGCAGGCAGGATCACTCTACACTCGCTGCGGGGGTATTTTCGTTCGATCCGCAGGAGGTCGGGAAGGGAAGGGCCTCGGCATGGATCTCGGCCGTGCTTTCACATATCCGTTCCAGGATCCGCAGTGGGTCAAGAAGCTCGCCATCGCCCTGGTGATGTTGATCATTCCGATCGTGGGGTGGTTGATCCTCTTCGGATACATGCTCACCATCGCTCGCCGCGTCGCGCTGCAGCAGGAGCCGGTGTTGCCCGAGTGGGACGACTTCGGCGCCTACCTCTCGCTCGGCGCGCGTGGCGCTCTCGTTTACGTCGTCTGGATATTACCTGTACTGATCCTCTCCGGCTGTGTGCAGCCGTTCCTCGAGTTTCTCGCTTCGTCCGACTCCCGTAGCAGCGTCCCGGTGGCTTTCGGAGTTCTTTCTTTCTGTGTCGGTTGCCTCGCTTTCCTCTTGAGCCTTCTTCTGTCGTATGTTCTGCCGTTACCCCTTAGTCGCTTGGCCGTAACCGACCGCATCGGCAGTGCCTTCGCGTTCGGTGACATCGTGCAGGAAGTCCGACTGGTCGCGACCGACCTCCTCCTGGTTCTCTTCATCTCCGCGATCATCGCCCCGTTCATCGCTCTCCTCGGTTTCCTGCTCTGCGTCGTCGGCGTGCTCGCGACGATTCTGTACGCGTACCTTCTTCAGGTTCACCTCTGGGGTCAGGTACGGCACAAGTTGCTCGCGTCGCCCGACCTTCCCGCGCCGGTCGCCGGCTGAGCGGTCGACTGCCTGCGGTCGGTGAACGACGACGGCTGCCGGGTGAGGAAACCGGGAGGGGATCGGCGATGGATCTGGGACGAGCGTTCACCGCGATGTTCCGCGACGAGCGCTGGACGGAGAAACTCCTCGTCGCGGCCCTGCTCCCGCTGGTACCGATCGCCGGTAGTTTCTTGGTTTTCGGCTGGGCGCTGCGCTATCTGGCGCACGTCGTCGCTGGTCAGGATACCGAACTCCCGGAGTGGAACGACTGGGGCGGCGACCTGGTGCGCGGTCTCCTCGCCGCTATCGTTTCCTTGGTGTGGTTTGCGCCGGCGCTCCTCGTGCTCGCCTGCAGCGCGCTCGCACTGGTGCCCGTGTTCGCTAAGTGGAGACCGCTCTCGACGGTAGGACTCGTGGTCTCTCTGACCGGGTTTTTCTGTCTCCTCCCGGTGCTGTTCGCCCTGGCGAGCGTCCTGCTCCCGCTCCCGATCTCCCGCTTGGCGCTCACCGGAAAACTCGGCGCTGGCCTGGCCGTTCGAGCGACGTTCGCTGAAGCCCGGCGCGCGGTCAGCGACCTCCTGGTCGCCTGGCTCGTCGGGGTCGCCTACGCGCTCGTCCTCTCGTTCGTCGTGCAGACGGCGCTCAGTTTCGGGTTCCTTCTCTGCGTCGTCGGCATCGTCGCCGCGTTCCTCGTCAGCGCAGCGTTCCAAGTCCA
Organism: Thermomicrobium sp.; assembly: GCA_026419575.1. Taxonomy (GTDB): domain Bacteria; phylum Chloroflexota; class Chloroflexia; order Thermomicrobiales; family Thermomicrobiaceae; genus Thermomicrobium. Next base: position 11,668 of record JANZZC010000072.1, read on the forward strand.
TTGGACGCTCGTCTCGGTGCACCTGTGGGGGCAGATCCGCGCTCGACTGGATCGTCCCGTCGAGCCCACGCCTCCCGAGGCGTGGCTTCCGTGAGCCCGGTGCTGCAGCAGCCGATCTCATCGGACTTGCTACGGAGCGACTCAAGCGCTATACTGCTCGGCGGAACGCAGACGACAGCCGAGGTGGCAGGCGGCGATGGAGTTCAAGGACTACTACAAGATCCTCGGGGTACCGCGTGACGCAGATCAGGAGACGATCCGGAAGGCCTACCTGCGTCTCGCACGCAAGTACCACCCGGACGTGAACAAGTCACCGGATGCCGAGGAGAAATTCAAGGAAATCAACGAGGCGTACGAGGTGCTGCGCGATCCCGAGAAGCGCGCCAAGTACGATCGCTTCGGCGCCGACTGGGAGCGCTACCAGCAGGCCGCGGGCGCGCAGGAAGGTGCAGCCGACTTCGCCGAATGGTTCTTCGGCAGTCGCGAGCGGGCGCGCGAGCGTCGCCGACGCACCAGCGACTTCTCGGAGTTCTTCGACCTTCTCTTCGGTGATCTTGGCGATCTCTTCACGACCGGGAGCGAGCGGGTGCGGGTCCGGGTACGCCCGGAACGCGGGCAGGACTACGAGCACCCGATCGAGGTGACGCTCCGCGAGGCGTACCACGGAGCCACCCGACGCATCGACGTTAAGATCGACGAGGTCTGCCCGACCTGCCATGGAACCGGTCTCAACGGTCGGGGCATCTGCCGTGCCTGCGGCGGCAGCGGGTACGTCACCCGCACCAAGACGCTCGAGGTCAAGATTCCGCCCGGAGTCCGCGAGGGCTCGCGGATCCGCATCGCCGGTCAGGGTGGCCCGGGCGTCAACGGCGGCCCACCGGGCGATCTCTACCTCCGTGTGCACCTGCTCCCCGACCCGCAGTTCACGCTCGAGGGCGACAACCTGCGCACGGAGGTCGAGGTGCCGCTGTACACGGCGATCCTAGGCGGGGAAGTGACCGTACCGACGCTCGACCGCCCGGTAGTCTTGCGCATCCCGCCGGGAACCCAGAACGGGCAGGTGTTCCGTCTCCGCGGCAAAGGAATGCCGTCCTTGCGGACCGGCGAGCGCGGTGATCTGCTCGTCAAGGTCAAGGTGGTCCTCCCCACCGATCTCACCGAGGAGGAGCAACGCCTCTTCCAGCGTTTGCGCGAACTCCGCGAGGCCCGGATCCGCGCCTGATCGCGCAAGTGCTATAGTTCACGGGGCGACGTGCCCATCGAGTCGGCTGCAGACCGAGGAGAGCGTCCGATGCCGGTCACCATCGTCTTGGGCGGGCAGTGGGGCGACGAAGGCAAGGGAAAGATCACCGACGCGCTCGCCGCGTCGGCTGATCTCGTCGTCCGCCCGAACGGCTCGACCAATGCCGGGCATACCGTGGTGACGGACGACGGCGTCTTCAAGCTCCATGTCATTCCGTCCGGCATTCTCTACCCGCACTGCACCTGCGTCATCGGTGCCGGAGTGGCGGTCTCGCCGCCCGACCTGCTCCGCGAGATCGCGACGCTGCGCGAGCGCCACCCGCGACTCGGTCAGCTGTACCTGAGCGACCGCGCCCACGTGATCATGCCCTACCACCCGCTGCTCGACCTGTACGAGGAGCAGCGTCGCGGCGCTGCCGGAATCGGAACGACGCTGCGCGGCAATGGACCAGCCTTCACCGACAAGGTGGCGCGCCGCGGCATTCGGATCGCCGACCTCTTGCCGGGCGCCGAGCCGCTGCTCCGCCGCAAACTGGAGATCCTCCTTCCGGAGAAGAATGTCCTGTTCGTGCACCTCTACCGACAGCAGCCGGTCGATCTCGAGGCGATTCTCGAGGAGGCCGGCCGCTGGGGCGAACAACTCCTCCCCTACGTGATCCAAGCCGAGGTGTTCGTACAGGACGCGATCGCTGCCGGGAAGCACGTCATCGTCGAGGCCGCCCAGGGCACCATGCTCGACCTCGACTACGGCACCTATCCCTACGTGACTTCGAGCCCGCCGACCGCGGCCGGCGCCTGCCAAGGCGCTGGTATCGCGCCGACGCAGGTCGACCGCGTGATCGGCGTCTTCAAGGCGTACACGACACGCGTGGGTGCGGGACCGTTTCCCACGGAACTCCACGACGAGGTCGGGCAACTCCTCCGCGAGCGCGGACGCGAGTACGGTACGACCACCGGGAGACCGCGCCGAGTCGGCTGGTTCGACGCGGTGGCGGCCCGGTACACGGTCCGCCTCAACGGCATGACCGAAGCCGCGCTGACCAAGCTCGACATGTTGGACCCGCTCCCCGAGATCCGCATCTGCACCGGTTATCGACTCGGGGCTGAGGTCCTTACCGCGCCGCCGGCCCGCATCGACCAGTACGAGGCGGTCGAACCGATCTACGAGGTCCTCCCCGGCTGGCGAACCGATACCAGCCGAGCGACGTCGTTCGCCGACTTCCCGCCCGAGGCGCGACGATACGTGGAACGGATCGAGGAGCTGATCGGGATACCGATCACGATGATCGGTGTCGGCCCCGCCCGACGCCAGATCGTCTGGCGGCACGCCGAAGCGCTCGCCTGAACCGTTGGGGAAGGTCCGATGATGCTCGAGGCCTGGCAAATCCAGGAAATCATCCCGCATCGTTACCCGTTCCTCCTCGTCGATCGTATCGTCGAGATCGAGTGGGGGAAGCGGGCGGTAGGTATCAAGAACGTGACGGTGAACGAGCCGTTTTTCGTCGGGCACTTCCCGGGCAATCCGGTCATGCCGGGAGTGCTGATCGTCGAGGCGCTCGCGCAGGTGGGCGCCGTCGCCCTGCTCGGCCACGAGGAGTACCGCGGTAAGATCGCCTTCTTTGCCGGCATCGATCGCGTTCGCTTCAAGCGTCCCGTTCGCCCTGGCGACACGCTGCGCCTCGAAGTCCAGCTCGGGAAGATCCGACGGAATATCGGTACCGGAACGGGCACCGCGACGGTCGACGGCGAGCTCGCCGCCGAAGGCGAGATCCTGTTCGCCATTCTCGATCCGGAAGTCGCTCGATCGGCACGCTGACGCATGCAGCGTATCCTCGTCGTCAAGCCGTGTTGCCTCGGAGACGCGCTGATGGCGACACCGGTGCTCCGAGCGCTCCACGCCGCGTACCCGACGGCGACCATCGACGTCGCGGTCACGCCCTGGGCCGCACCGGCCTTCCACGGCCATCCGGCCATCCGCCGTCTCGTGCGCTACCCGGAGCGACCGAACCTTCCCCGGCTTCTCGCCCTCGCACGTCGGCTGGCTCGCGAACGGTACGACGCAGCGCTCGGACTCGACCGATCGCCATACGTCGGACTCCTCCTCTGGGCGAGCCGCATTCCGGTCCGAGCCGGGCTCGGCACGGGTTGGCGCGGGCTCCTCTACAGCCACCGGATCTCGCCGACTGCTGGGAAGCACGAAACCGAACTCTATCTGGCCGTCAGCCGTGCGCTCGGCGTACCCGACCAGGGACTCGAGCCGGAGTACTTCGTCGCATCCGACGACCGCGCGCGGATGCTCGCTCGTGTCGCTGGCTTCGCTCGACCGCTCGTCGTGCTCCATCCAGGCGGCGCCGTCAACCCTGGGAGCCGCCTGCTCGCCAAACGCTGGCCTCCCGAACGTTTCGCCCAGCTCGCCGAGCGACTGGTGACAGCCGTCGGTGCCACGATCCTTCTCGTCGGAGGGCCAACGGACACGGACGCCGCGAGAGCCGTCCGGGCGCAGGCGCGCTGCGAGCTCGTCGATTGGTGCGCTCGTCTCACCTGGCAGGAACTGGCCGCGCTCCTCGCCGTCGCCGACCTCTTCGTCGGGAACGACACCGGTGCAGGCCACCTCGCCGCTGCGGTCGGTACCCCGACGGTCTCAATCTTCGGGCCGACGAGTCCGCTCCGCTACCGCCCGCTCGGCCGGCGCTCCGTCGTCTGCGCTCCACCCGCCAGCTGGACGACGACCGACGATCGCGACCTCCGCCGACCGTTCACCGTCTCCACGGAACGCGACATCGGGCAGGTCACGGTCGAGGAGGTGTTCCACGCCTGCCGTACACTCCTCGACTCGCGGGGAAACGAGCGATGACGCGCGAGGCGGTTCGCGCGGCCGTCCGGACCTTGGGAGGGCTCGTGCCGGTGGCGGTGTCAACGCCGGCCCCACGCCGGGAGGTCGTCTTGCTCCGTCCGGACCACCTCGGCGACGGGATCCTTACGCTCCCCGCGCTCATGTACCTCCGGCGGCAGGCACCGATGCTCCGCCGCACGGTGGCAGCCGGACCGTGGAATCGGGAGTTTTTCCTCGCCTTTCCCGACCTCGCTGAACTCGCCGTGATTCCCTTCCCCGGCTTCGCACGCACCCGTCGCCGGCTCTCCGCCGATCCCTACCGGACACTATGGCGGGAGGCTCGGCGACTCCGGCAACGTCGCCCGCTCGCAGCCGTTGTCCTGCGCGACGATCACTGGTGGGGCGCTTGGCTCTGCGCGCTCGCGGGCATCCCCATCCGCATCGGTTCCGATCACCCGCACGTGCGTCCGTTCCTGACCCACCCGGTGCCATTGCGGTCCGAGCACGTCGCCGCGCGGAACCTCGAACTCGCGGAGTCCTTGCTCGCGACGCTCGGTTTGTCCGGTACGTGCGGGAACTTCGCCCCCGAACGCTATCCGCTGGTCTGGCCGCTCGACGAACGCGCGCGCGCCCGGATTCGCGAGCTTCTGGCCGAACACGGCGTGCAGCCACCCGTTGCCATCGTGCACCCAGGATCCGGTACTCCGTCCAAGTGCTGGCCAACGGAACGGTGGGCTGCGCTCGCGGAGGCTCTGCATGCCCGAGGAATGTCCGTCGTACTCACGGGTTCGGCGAGCGAACGCGCCGACCTCGAACGGATCGCCGCGCTGGCTCGTTCCCATGTCACCGTGCTCGCCGGCATGCTCTCCGTTTCCGTCCTCGCGGAACTCATGCGGGAAGCCCGCATCGTCGTGGGACCGGATACCGGTCCGCTCCATCTCGCTGTCGCCGTCGGCACAGCGACGGTCCATCTGTTCGGTCCGACGGATCCTGCCCGTTTCGGCCCCTGGGGGCCCTCGCATCGCCATCGAGCGGTCCGCTCGCCCCTCACGTGCTCCCGTTGCGGCGATATCGGTCCTGATCGTGGCCTCGGGGTCGGTTGCATGATGGCGCTGACCGTCGATCGCGTCGTGCGGGAGATCGAGGTCGCTTTGGTCGCGAGCGAGCGAGGATGAGCACGCTCATCGGTATCGACGCGAGTCGGATACGGGTTTCGCAAGCGACGGGGACCGAGCGATACGCCCGGCGCATCGTCGAGCACCTGCTCGCGATCCCGAGCCCGTTCCGCTTCCGCCTGTACGTGAATCGTCCGCTCGAGCTACCGATCGAGTCCTCCAGGGCCGAGGTACGCAGCATCCCCTTCCCACGCCTTTGGACGCATCTCCGCCTGACCTACGAACTCGCCAGGAACCCGGTCGGCCTCCTGTTCGTCCCCGCGCACGTCCTCCCGGTGCGCTGCCCGGTGCCCGCCGTCGTCACCGTCCACGATCTCGGTTACCGGTACGAGCCGGACGCGCATCCTCTCCTGCAGCGACTCTATCTCGAGCTCGGAACGCGATGCAGCGTCCGGCAGGCCCGTCGCGTCATCGCGATCTCCCGGGCCACGGCCTCCGATCTCGTCCGTTGGTACGGGGTTCGACCGGACAAGATCGCAGTCGTGCCGCACGGCGTGGACGAGCACTTCTTCCGGCGTTCGGCCGAGGAATGCGCGGCCGTCCGCCACCGCTACGGGCTAGGTGGTCCGTACCTGCTGCATGTCGGCACGCTGCAACCACGCAAGAACATCGTTCGCCTCGTCCGAGCCTTCGAACTCCTGGCACGTTCCGACGGCGAACTGGAACTCGTGTTGGCCGGCAAGCGTGGCTGGCTCGCTGCTCCCATCGAGGCAGCCATCGCCGCCAGTCCGTACCGATACCGGATTCGCGTCCTCGGCCACGTCGGCGAGGACGAGCTCCCAGCGCTGTACAGTGCTGCGGAAGTGTTCGTGTTCCCGTCGCTCTACGAGGGTTTCGGGCTCCCGGTGCTCGAAGCGATGGCCTGCGGGACACCGGTCGTGGCGAGTCGTCGCGGTGCGTTGGCCGAAGTAGCCGCCCCAGCGATCCCGTGCGATCCGTTGGATCCGGCCGACATCGCTCGCGCCGTGACGCTGGCTCGAGATCCGGAACGACGGCAACGCATCGTCGCGGCTGGCCTCGAGCACGCACGGCGGTATTCCTGGGAGCGGGCTGCCTGTGCGACGCTCGCCGTTCTGGCGGAGGCTGTTGGGTACGATGCGAACACGCTTTCACCGTCTTCTCGTCGTGAAGATCGCTGACCTCGGTGACACGATCCTGGTCCTCCCCGCCGTACGGGCGCTCCGCCGTACCTACCCGCAGACCCGGATCGACCTCCTCACGTCGCCGATCGGAGCCGAACTGGCTCGGCTTTGCCCGGACATCGACCGCATACTGGTGTTGGACAAAGCTCGACTGCGCAACGGCGGCGGTGTCGCTGACCTCGGACGACTCTGCTGGCACCTCGCACGCACCCGATACGACGGAGTGCTGCTCCTGCATCACCTCACGACCGCTGCCGGGAGACTCCTGTATCGGCTTCTCCTCGCAGCCACCCGCAGCCCGGTGCGCATCGGCCTCGACAACGGGACCGGTCATTTCCTTACGCACCCAGTTCCGGACCGCGGTTTCGGCGCGGTCCCCGAATTCCGCTACGCGTTGCAGGCAGCGGAGGCGTGCGGCGCGACGCCCGTGCCCGAGGGTCCCTACTTGACGCTCCCGGCACCGGCGCGCGAGCGAGCACGGTCCCTCCTCGCGGCGACGCGACGACCGTTCGTCGTCCTGCATCCCGGCGTCGGACCGTTCGCTCCAGCTCGTCTCTGGCCGATCCGTCACTTCGTCGAACTGGCCCGCGATCTGTGGCGCAGCGGTTTCGGTGTGGTCGTGACCGGGACTTCCCGGGAACGGGAGCTCTCGCGGCCGCTCCGCGACCTGCCTGACGTCCTCGATCTCGTCGGGAGAACCGATCTCGCCACGCTCGCTGCCGTGCTCCACGAAGCCGCGCTCGTCGTCGGGAGCGACTGCGGGGTCATTCATCTCGCCGCAGCGTTGGGTCGACCGACGCTCGCGCTCTTCGGTCCCACCAACGTCGACGCCTGGCGCCCGCTGTCCAGCGTCGTCATGAGCCCGAACGACACCTTCGAACCCGGAACCAAGATCGTCGCGCTCACCCTGCGACTGCCGTGCTCGCCGTGCTGTTACGTCGGCTATCGGCTCGGTCGACCGCATGGTTGCAGCGTCCGGACGTGTCTCGAGGACCTGGCACCAGAGACCGTGGCACGACTCGTCCAGCGTCTGGTGGTCAGCGAAGACGCGAGTGCAGGCGACGCACCGCGGGCGTCGCGCGGTTGAGCGACACCTCGAGCCGGGATTTCGTGTCGCCGACACGTGGCCGAACTCGACCGGTCAGCCGTTGACGAGCGGTTACCTCGGCTTTACAATCGGCCCGGAGCTGGGCATCGGCTTTTTCGGCGGAATCGTCTTGAGGAGAGGAATGCACGCAGCCGTGGGAGATCGAAAGATTCGCGTCGCGATCATCGGCGTCGGGAACTGTGCCTCGGCACTGGTCCAAGGAGTCCACTACTACCGGAACGCCGATCCGAACCAGTTGGTCCCCGGCCTCATGCACGTCGATCTCGGCGGGTATCACGTCGGTGACATCGAGTTCACCGCAGGTTTCGATATCGACGCGAACAAGGTCGGCAAGGACCTGTCGGAAGCGATCTTCGCGCCCCCCAACAACACGTACAAATTCACCGACGTACCCTTCCTGAACGCGCCGGTCTACCGGGGAATGACGCACGACGGCCTGGGGAAGTACCTCTCGCAGATCATCACCAAAGCCCCCGGCCCGACGGCTGACATCGTGGGGATCCTCAAGGAAACCAAGACCGACGTCGTCGTCAACTTCCTCCCCGTCGGGAGCGAGATGGCTACCAAGTGGTATGTCGAGCAGGTATTGGATGCCGGCTGCGCGTTCGTCAACTGCATCCCGGTGTTCATCGCCCGCGAGGAATACTGGCAGCGACGGTTCCGCGAGCGTGGCTTGCCGGTTATCGGCGACGACATCAAGAGTCAAGTCGGTGCCACGATCGTTCACCGCGTGTTGGCGCGTCTCTTCGCCGACCGTGGTGTGCGGATCGACCGGATGTACCAGATCAACTTCGGCGGCAACACCGACTTCCTCAACATGCTCGAGCGGGAACGTCTCGAATCGAAGAAGATTTCGAAGACGAACGCGGTCACCAGCATCCTGGACTATCCGATCCCGGAGGAGAACGTCCACGTCGGTCCGAGCGACTACATTCCCTGGCTCAAGGATCGCAAGTGGTGCCACATCCGCATCGAGGGGACGACGTTCGGCGACGTGCCGATCAACCTGGAGCTCAAACTCGAGGTCTGGGATTCGCCGAACTCGGCTGGCGTCGTGATCGATGCCATCCGTTGCGCCAAACTCGCTCTCGACGCTGGGATCAGCGGCGCCTTGATCGGTCCCAGCGCCTATTTCATGAAGTCGCCCCCAGTCCAGTACCGCGACGAGGAGGCACGTGAGCTGGTGGAGGCGTTCATCCGCGAGACGGTCGCGCAGCGCGAACGGCTCGCCGCAGCGGAAAATGCCTGAACAGCCATCGAGCCAGGACATCGCGCACGGGGAGGTCGCCGCCGGCGTCCATCCCCGTGCGTGTCGTAGTACGCCTGCACCGGGCAGTGAGCTCGACGCCCCCGACCCCGAGGCGCTCCGGATCGGCCTCTCCTACGTTCTCCACGAGCCGTCGTTCAGCAGCACCGTACTGGCGCACGTGCGAGCGGTCCTCGCCGGGTACCAGCGAGCCTGTCGCGCGCTCCGAGCCTTGGCTCGCCTCGACGACGAGGAACTCCTGACCCGGATCGTCGTGCGGGACGAAGACGCGATCGACCGCCTGCAACGCGAAGCGTCGCCCTCTGTCCTGTCGCTCCAGCTCGGCGCGTCCCCGTTGCTCGCGCGCGTCCTCGCGCTCGTGTCTCCAACCGGTGCGGCGGAACCGGTCATCCGGTGGCTGGACCGCCCGCTGGAGCGGACGCCGAGCCACTCGATCCCGGCCTTCCGCACCGAGCTCCGGCTCGCGTTGCCGCCGGAGGACGGTTCGGCTCCCTGGCTCGCGGTCGTCGTCTTCCGCCCCGGTTGGACATCGCTCCTGCTCGACGTCGTCCCGCTCGGCGGGGACGATGTCGTCGCGTACCTCGGTCGTGCGCTCGAGCGCGTGCTGCGTGAGTACACCGATCAGTGGTGGGCAAGGGAGCGGTGGTGGGATCGCCCGGCCGAGGAAGTCTACCCTGAGCTCCGCGAGGGAACGCGATGACCCTCCTCTGGGCGTTGCGCATCGGCGCCATCCTCACGCTGTTCGTGCCGGCCGCTATCGGTTATTGGCTCTGTCGGATCATCGGCGTCGCGGTCTTCCTCGTGCACCGGCGAGCGCGCCGGAACGTGCTCGACAACTTGCGACACGTCTGCCACCGCTGCGGCCGTCTCTGGCGGCTGCGTCAGGCGTGCCGGGTCTTCATCACCGCCGTGATGAACTACTACGACCTGGTCCGCCTCCGATCCGTCGATCGGGCGCGCCTGCCAGAACTGGTCGAGGTGCGCGGTTGGCAGAACGTGGAAGCGGCCCTCGCGAACGGCCGTGGCGTGATCGTCATTTCCGCGCATCTCGGCAACTTCAACGTGGTCGCCCAGTACCCGGCCGCGCTCGGGCTGGAAGCGGCGATCGTCGTGGAGCGGGTCCGCCCCCCGGAACTCTTCGCCTATCTCTGCCGACTGCGCAGCGCCACCGGTGTCCGCGTGCTTCCGTCCGGTCCGGAGGCGGTGCCAGCCATTCTCCGACTCCTGCGTCGAAACGGCATCCTCCTCGTCGCCGGCGACCGAGACGTCACCGGTCACAGCCGTCTCGTCCGCTTCTTCGACGCGCCAGCACCCCTGCCGATCGGGCCGGTGACGCTCGCCCTGCGCACCGGTGCTACGCTGCTTCCCGCCTTCACGGTTCGTCTCTCCCCACGCCGCTCGCTCGTGGTGGTCGACCCGCCGCTCGCTCTCGTACGGACCGGCGACGCCGAGCGGGATATCCTCGTGAATCTCGAAAACGTCGCTCGGTGCCTCGAGCGGATGATCCGAACCGATCCTGGCCAGTGGACGGTCCTGCAGCCGGTCTGGGCTCCCGCCGAGAAACGGGCGCCGCTCGCCGAAGCGCTCGGTAGCGTCCCGGCACCGGCCGGCCTTCCCGCCGACAGGCATCCGGCGACCAGCGACCCCGCCGTTTGAGGGGGTCCATCACCGGCCGTCTCCTCGCCACGTCCACTGGCGCGACGCAGCCGGTGACTCTCCGTCGCTCTCGGCCTGGACACCCGCTTCCGCGAACTACCGCAGAGTAGGCTCGCCGTTTGGTACGATTGGAAGGCATGAACGAACGGGCGGCGAGGGATATGAGCGAAAACCAGATCGGACGTGTCCAGGTCATCAGCATCGAAGAGGAGATGAAGCGCTCGTACCTGGACTACGCGATGAGCGTCATCGTCCAGCGAGCGCTTCCCGACGTCCGCGACGGTTTGAAACCCGTGCAGCGGCGCATCCTCTACGGCATGCACGAGATGGGGCTGCGCCCCACTGCCAAGTACCGAAAGAGCGCTGGTATCGTCGGGGAAGTCCTCAAGTCGTACCACCCGCATGGCGACAGTGCGGTCTACGACGCCCTGGTCCGCATGGTGCAACCGTTCACTATGCGCTACCCCCTGATCGACGGTCAGGGGAACTTCGGCTCGATCGACGGTGACAGCGCCGCGGCCATGCGGTACACCGAGGCACGGCTCGCGCCGATCGCCGAAGAACTCCTGGCCGACATCGACAAGCAGACGGTCGACTTCGTACCGAACTACGACGACAGTACCCGCGAGCCAGCCGTGCTGCCCGCCCGATTGCCGAACCTGCTCGTCAACGGTGCGAGCGGCATCGCGGTCGGCATGGCGACGAACATCCCGCCCCACAACCTGCGCGAGGTCGTCGATGCGCTCGTCCATCTCATCGAGAACCCGGATGCGACCGTGGAAGAGCTGGTCGAACGCCTGCCCGGCCCCGACTTCCCGACCGGCGGCATCATCCTCGGTCGCGAAGGGATCCTGGCTGCCTACGCGACCGGCCGTGGACGGATCGTGGTGCGCGCCCGTGCCCACATCGAAGAAGGTGCGCGCGGCCGCCTGAGCATCGTCGTCACCGAACTCCCCTACCAGGTCAACAAGGCGGCTCTCATCGAGAAGATCGCGGAGCTCGTCAAGAGCGGTCGGATCGAAGGGATTCACGACCTGCGGGACGAATCCGACCGTGACGGAATGCGGATCGTCATCGAACTCAAGCGCGACGCCCAGCCGCGGGCCGTTCTGAACAACCTGTTCAAGCACACGCAGCTGCAGACCACCTTCGGCGTCAACATGTTGGCGCTCGTCGACGGGACGCAACCGCGCGTTCTGACGCTCAAGCGCATGCTGCAGCTCTACCTCGAACACCGCCAGACGGTCGTGCGGCGGCGTACCGAGTTCGACCTGCGGCAGGCCGAGCGCCGTGCGCACATCCTGGAGGGACTCAAGATCGCTCTCGACCACCTCGACGCTGTCATCGCGACGATCCGGAACGCTCGTTCGGCTGACGACGCCCGCCAGCAGCTCATGGCTCGCTTCGGGCTGACCGAAGTCCAGGCGACGGCGATTCTCGACATGCAGCTCCGCCGTCTCGCTGCGCTCGAGCGCCAGAAGATCGAAGACGAGTACCGCGAACTCCTGGCGCGGATCGCCGAGCTGCGAGCGCTCCTGGCCGACCCGGCGAAGATCCTCGCGGTGATCCGTCAGGAACTCTTGGAGCTCAAGGAGCGCTACGGCGACGAGCGACGCACGCAGATCCAGGAACTGAGCGGCGAGTTGACGGACGAGGATCTGGTTCCGAAGGTCGACGTGCTGGTCACGCTGACCGCCCGCGGATACGTGAAGCGGAGCACCAACGGGCACTACCGCGTCCAGCACCGGGGCGGGCGCGGCGTCAACGGCATGGCCGTCAAGGACGAGGACTACGTCCAGCATGTCGTCCTCGCGAGCACGCACGATTCCCTCCTGTTCTTCACCAATCGGGGGCGCGTCTTCCAGCTACCGGTCTACGAGGTTCCGGACGCTGGTCGCAACGCGCGTGGTCTCCCCATCGTCAACTTCCTCAACCTCCAACCCGGCGAGGAAGTCACCACTTTGCTGCCGGTCCGCGACTTCGACGATGCGACCTTCCTCTTCTTCTGCACGCGACAGGGACGCGTGAAGCGCGTGCCACTGGACGAGTTCTCTAACGTGCGCGCCAGCGGTCTCATCGCGATGTCGCTCGACGCCGGTGACGAGCTGGCCTGGGTGCGACCGACCAGCGGTGACGACGACGTCATCCTGATCACGGCCCACGGCCAAGCGATCCGTTTCTCGGAAAGCGATGTCCGTCCGGTCGGACGTCAGGCCGGTGGAGTCATCGGCATACGGCTCGACGAGGGCGATTTCGTCGTCGCGGCCGAGGTCGTGCGGTCCGGGGCGGACCTCCTACTCGTCTCGCGACTCGGCTATGGCAAGCGCACAGCGCTCGACGAATTCCGCACCCAGGGGCGGGGCGGCAGCGGAGTCATCGCGATGAAGATCACCCCGCGTACCGGACTGCTCGCTGCCGCGACGGTCGCACGCGAGGAGGACACCGCCGTGCTCGTCAGTCGTCGTGGGCGCCTCATCTTGATCCCAGTTCGGCAGATTCCGAAGCAAGGGCGCTCCACGCAAGGCGTGAGCTTGATGCGCCTACAGGAGGGGGACGAGATCGCCTCGATCGCGGTCGGTCTCCTGGGTGAGACGATCTCCTCCGATCGGACGCCGACTACGACGGTGCATGACGACGACCTCGAAGACGCCTAACATGCGGTCGCGCACGGCCGGAACCGAAAGTCCCAGCCCGACTCCAGCCGGGATCGCCGAGAAGACCGCGACCACAGGCGACTGCTCGACGAGCGCACCGACCTGTCCGCTCGTGGCGACGAGGCCGAGAAAGCTGAGCGTTCCGGCCATGGTGACCCAGTCGGCCACCCGGACGGGTGCCAGACGAGCCACCGACGTCACGACCGCCGCGGCGAGAAAGCACGTCCCGAGCGAGCGTGCGAGGAACGGAGTCGTCGCCTCCGGAGTCGACAAGAAAACTGCGGCCGGTGTCACGAGCCCCGGCCAGAGGACGAGCGACCGCGCGGTCGGACTCCACTGCTCGCGGTGTCGCTCGACCACGAGGACGAGCCCGACCATCGCGACGACCAGCGCGACCGTCGTCTCCACGACGAGCGAACTCGACGCCAGAGCGCGCTGGCTCCCCGGCCAGCCGAGGTACGCCTGCACCGCCGCGATCGGGGCGATGGCCCCGATCGTGATCGCCTCGGCCCGGCTCGCGATCCTCAAGCGGAGCGGCAGGCGAAACGCTGGCACGGACAGGAGCGCGCACGCCGTCGCGACGAACGTCGTCGCGACGAGCACGAGCGGACGATCGGGCCAGACGACGGCGAACAGGTAGAGCGCGGCGACGACGCCACGGATCACGATCAGCCAACCGACGTCCAGGCGTAGTCCGGCAGCACGACGCACCGGTTGCGGTGGCAATTGGGGTGCTGCTCGCGGTGGTTCCCACCGCGCCTCTCGGCTGTCGTCGTGCGCTCGTTCGTCCACCACGCGCTGCTCCTTCCGCCAGAGAGTGTACGATTGCGCGGGATGAACGAGAGCGAGCAGGGGGCAGTGCCGTGGGGCGACTGGGGATCTTCGGCGGGACGTTCGACCCCGTCCATCACGGGCATCTCATAGTCGCCGAGGTCATGATGGAGGAACTCTCGCTCGATCGGGTGTTGTTCCTTCCGGCCGGACAGCCGCCCCACAAGTTGGGACGCCCGATCACCGCAGCCTTCCATCGCTTGACCATGCTGCAACTCGCGATCCAAGGAAACCCGCGCTTCGGTCTCTCGTTCGTCGACGTGGAGCGACCAGGCCCCTGCTACACCGTCGAGAGCCTGGCCATTCTCCAGCAAGAGTATCCAGGTGACGAGCTCGTCTTCCTCATGGGAGAGGACTCGCTCCGCGACTTGCCGACCTGGCGCGAACCCAACCGCATCGCCGAACAGGCGGTGCTCGCCGTTGCGCTCCGGCCGAACGTCGAAGTCGACCTGGAAGCCGTCTTCGCGCACGTCCCGGCCGCGCGCGACCGCGTGGTTCTGGTGCCGGTACCGCTCATCCAGATCGCCGCCAGCGATATCCGCCGCCGGGTCGCCGAGGGCCGGACGATCCGTTATCAGGTTCCGCAGGCGGTCGAGGAATACATCTACCATCACGGCCTCTATCGTCCAGCACCGGCCGCGGCGGGGAACGAACGAGTCCGCGAGGCGCAGGGAGTATAATGCCCGCGGTGTCGCGTATGCGGCCAGCCAACGAGGAAGCGAGGGAACTGTGCGGATTCGACCGTGGCAGACGCTAATCTTCATCGTGCTCCTCAGTCTCGCCGCGATCTGGGTCGACCTTCCCGGTCGTACTCTGGATCCGTTCGGCTGGAAGCGGAACATCACGGTCCGCCAGGGGCTCGACCTGCAGGGCGGGATCCAGCTCGTGCTCCAGGCCCGACCGCCGGCGGGCACGACCGTCACGGCCGAGGTCCTCGAAGGCACCCGCGACACCATCGAGCGGCGAGTGAACGGTCTCGGCGTCAGCGAGCCGGTCATCCAGACCCGCGGTACCGACCAAATCCTGGTCGAACTCCCGGGTTTCCAGGACCCTGAGCGGGCCGTGCGCGTGCTGCAGCGGACAGCGTTGCTCGAGATCATCGACACGCAAGGGCAATTCCTCCCGGTCGGGACGATCGTCAACACGACCGCCGGGCCTGCCACCGAGTCCGCGACGCCGACGTCGAACGCCGCGGCGCCGACCGCGACAGCGACGGCTGCTGCGACGGCGTCACCGACGGCCGAGAGCGCTCCGGTCGCGGGGACCACGCCGGGCGCGACTCCGGAGGCGACTCCGAGCCCGCAGGCGACCCCGACGCCGACCGGTCCGGTCTACGAGACAATCATCACCGGCGCCGACCTGAAGGACGCCTATCCCACCACCGATCAATTCGGCAATTTGGTCGTCGGTTTCGAACTGAAACCGGAGGCGGCCGATCGGTTCTACCAGTACACGAGCACGCACATCGGCCAGCCGATGTCGATCGTCGTCGACAAGCAGGTCATCAACACGGCGACGATCCGCGACGCGATCCGTGACCGCGGCATCATTCAACGTCTCAGTGCCCAGGAAGTTCGCGACCTGGCGCTGCAGCTGAAGTCGGGTGCGCTCGCTGTGCCGCTCGAGGTCGTGCAGAGCCGTACCGTCGGTCCGACGCTCGGTCAGGACTCGATCCAGAAGAGCATCGTAGCCGGGCTCGTCGGCCTCGGACTGGTCGCTTTGTTCATGATCCTGTATTACCGGCTTCCCGGAGCGATCTCGGTCGTCGCGCTGCTCCTCTACACGGCGTACGTGTTCGCGCTCTTCAAGTTGATCCCGGTGGTGCTCACGTTACCCGGTATCGCCGGATTCATCCTCTCCATCGGGATGGCCGTCGACGCCAACGTTCTGATCTTCGCGCGCATCCGGGAGGAGCTCCGTCTCGGGCGGCCGATCGCCCGCGCGATCGAGGAAGGGTTCAACCATGCCTGGCCCTCGATCCGCGACTCGAACATCTCCACGATGATCTCGTGCATGATCCTGTTCTGGTTCGGCCGATACGTCGGAGCGACGATCATCCAGGGGTTCGCGTTGACGCTGTTCATCGGTGTGGCTGTGAGCATGTTCACGGCGATCGTCGTGACCCGCACACTGCTTCGCTTGCTGCTGACCCGGCCGATCTTCCGGGACGTGCGCTGGTACGGGATCGCACCGTCGCAGGTCGCGACGGCTCCGGCGCCTGGCGATTGAGAGGGAGACTCGATGCTGGATCTCGTGGGAAAGCGCTACTACTGGTTCCTCCTTTCCTTCCTGGTGATCGTGCCGGGACTGGTCTCGCTCGCCGTGCACGGCCTCCGGCTCAGTATCGATTTCACCGGCGGTTCCCTCTGGGAAATCCAGATGAGCCGGCCCGTTCAGCCCGGAGAAGTACGGCAGGTTCTCGCTGCCCACGGCATCGACGACGCGCTCGTGCAGACCGCCGACAACAACGTCGTGCTCATCCGTATGCGTGAACTGAAGGAAGGGTCTCCCGAGAAGGATCAGCTCGCTCAGGCGCTGCGCGATGCGTTCGGCGACTTCACCGAGCTCCGCCTCGAGTCGGTCGGACCGACCCTGGGCACGGCGATCCGCAACCGCGCGATCGTCGCGGTCGCGCTCACGACGATCGGCATTCTTCTGTACATCGCCTGGGCGTTCCGCAACACGAACAACCCGTTCCTCTACGGGATCGCCGCGATCATCGCGATGCTCCACGACGTCGCGGTCGTCGTCGGGATCTTCTCGATCCTCGGCTGGCTCCGCGGCGTCGAAGTCGACGCGCTCTTCGTCACTGCCTTGCTCACCGTGATCGGCTTTTCGGTGCACGACACGATCGTCGTGTTCGACCGTATCCGGGAAAATCTGGCACGGCGCGCTGCGCCGACCTTCGAACAGATCGTGAATTACAGTCTCGTGCAGACGTTGGTTCGTTCGCTCAACACGTCGCTCACCGTAGTCTTCACGCTGCTGGCCCTGTATCTGTTCGGCGGCGAGACGACCCGCACCTTCGTCCTCGCGCTGCTCATCGGCATCGTCAGCGGAACCTATTCTTCGATCTTCAACGCGAGCCAGATCGTCGTCGTCTGGGAGAACCGGGAGCTGCACCGCCTCTTCGCGCGTCTCCGCCGGCAACACGCACCCGCCTAGGAGCAGCCCATGTCGAACCGGCTTCGCATCGGCGTCATCGGTGGTGGGATTGCTGGTCTCACAGCAGCCTATCGTTTGTGCCGCTACGGCCACGAAGTGATCCTCTGGGAGCGACAACAGCAGCTCGGCGGACAAGCGGCGGCTTTTCCGCTCCTCGGGACAGCGCTCGAGTACTTCTACCATCACCTGTTCCTCAGCGATCGCGAGATCGTCGCGCTGATCGAGGAACTCGGCATCGCCGACCGACTGGTGTGGCTCCCCAGTCGCGTCGGTTTCTACGCCCGCGGTCGCATCTATCCGCTCTCGTCGGCCATCGACGTCCTCCGACTCGGTGTCGTTCCGGTGCACGATCGTCTCCGCATCGGCTTGGTCACCTTCTACCTCCAGCACGTCCACGACTGGCATCGCTTCGAGGAAGTCACCGCCGAGGAGTGGTTGCGTCGGTGGGTCGGACGACGCGCATTCGATCGCGTCTGGGGCGCGCAACTGCGGGCGAAGTTCGGTCCGCGCGCGAGCGACGTCGCGATGGCGTGGTTCTGGAACAAGATCTACCTGCGGACGAAGTCGCGACGGTCGCTCTTCGAGCGCGAGCGACTCGGGTACATCCTCGGAAGCTTCAACGTGCTCATCGACCGACTGGCCGAGGCGATCCGTGAGAGCGGTGGGGTTCTGCACAGCGGCAGCGGAGCGGAGGTGATCGAACGCTCCGGCGAGACATGGCTGGTTCGCGACTCGAGCGGAGGAGTCACCCCCGTCGACGTCGTCGTCGCGACCCTACCTTCCCCGCTCGTCGCGAAACTGTTTCCGCAACTTCCGGAGGAATACCGAGCCAAATTGCTCGGTATCGTCTACCAGGCCGCTGTCACGCTGCTCCTACAG
The DNA here is from genome assembly GCA_026419575.1 of Thermomicrobium sp. Lineage (GTDB taxonomy): Bacteria > Chloroflexota > Chloroflexia > Thermomicrobiales > Thermomicrobiaceae > Thermomicrobium. Next base: position 29,620 of record JANZZC010000072.1, read on the forward strand.
CTTCGCCATCCTCTGAGCGACATCTACTGGCTGAACATCGGGGACCCCGATCTGCCGTATACCGGCATCATCGAGCACACCAACTTCATCCCTCCCTCGTACTACCGAGGGCGTCATCTCGTCTACGTCAGCAAGTACGTCGAGCAGTCGCACCCGTATCTCGCATTGCGCGACGAGGAAGTACTCGAAGCGGCGTTGCAGCACTTGCCGAAGGTGAACCCACGGTTCTCCGCCGATTGGGTGGAGGACTACTGGGTATTCCGCGAACGAGCCGCCCAGCCGATCGTGACGCTGCACTACAGCCGCAAGATTCCCGAACACCGCACCCCATTGCCTGGCGTCTATGTCGCGAACACCGCGCAGATCTATCCGGAGGATCGCGGCACCAACTACTCGGTGCGGCTCGGCAACGTCGTCGCTGCGCTCGTACAGGACGACCTCACCCAGGGTCGGACCGTCCCGGCGCGCCCCGCCGAACGTGGCCGCTCGGGGGCCTGAGACGAGCGGTATAAGGACGGTCCTCTCGATCCATAACCGCGAGCTTGACAACCCCAGCGACACTCGGGTATCGTCGCCGATCGGGTTGGAAGACAGTGTGTCCGGGGACCGGGAGAGGATGCGACGAGGACATGAAATACGTCGTCACACCGTCCGGTAAGAAGCTGGTGACGTTGATCCCGGGGGACGGCATCGGACCGGAGATCGTCGAGAGCGCTTGTCGGATCATCGAGGCGACCGGCGCGCCGATCGAGTGGGAGGTGCGCCGCGCGGGAGCGAGGGTTTTCCGCGAGGGAATCGCCAGCGGCGTTCCCGCCGAGACGATCGAGTCGATCAAGCGGACCCGCGTCGTCCTCAAGGGTCCGCTCGAAACACCTATCGGCTACGGCGAGAAGAGCGCCAACGTGACGCTGCGCAAGCTCTTCGAGACCTTCGCCAACGTGCGGCCGGTCCGGGAGCTTCCTTCGGTTCCCACGCCCTACCGCGGGCGCAATATCGACCTCGTCGTGGTCCGCGAGAACATCGAGGATCTCTACGCCTGTCTCTTATACACATCTGACGA
>JANZZC010000095.1 GCA_026419575.1 Thermomicrobium sp.
CGGAGTTCCAGCAGCCCCTCGCCCGCGAGCTCCTCGACGAGCCGTGTCAAGTCCACCGCGTCGCTGCTCGGTACCCCCTCCCGGAGGAGCCGAGCGAGTTCCTCCAGGGAGAGCCCCGAGGGCACCCGACGCAGCGCCGCCACGATCCGCCCACGGTAGTAGCGCCGCGACCCCACGAACCGCTCGCCTCGGCGCCGGACCGATCCCGACGTCCCGGCCGAACGGCACACTTCCCGCACCGGGCACTGCCCGCACCGTGGCCGCCGGTTCGTGCAGACGCGTGCGCCGAGCTCCATCAACGCCTGGTTCCAGGCGTAGGCGCGATCCCGCGGCAGCACGCGGCCCGCGAGCTCGTCGAGCTGGCGACCCGTCAACCGTGCTTCTGGCCCGACGAACACCCGGGTCAGCACCCGCGCGATGTTCGTGTCCCAAAAGGCGACCGGTTCGCCGAACGCGAAGCAGAGCACCGCTCCGGCCGTGTAGCGGCCGACGCCGGGCAAGCGTTCCAGCTCCCGACGGTCGCGCGGGAACGCGCCTCCGTAGCGCTCCACAATCTGCCGGGCGGCTCGCCACAGGTACACCGCTCGCCGGTTATATCCCAGCCCGCCCCAGGCTGCGATCACTTCCGCCAACGGTGCGGCTGCCAGGCGCTCCAAGGTGGGGAACCGCGTGACGAACGCCTCGTAGAACGGGATCACGCGCTCCGCCTGCGTCTGCTGCAGCATGACCTCGCTGACGAGGATCCGGTAGGGGTCGCGCGTCCGCCGCCACGGGAGGTCGCGCGCTTCGCGCGCGAACCAACGCTGCACCCGCTCCCGCACGAACTCGATCTCCTGCTCGGGGATCGCCTCGCCGAACGCCGTCGCCATGAGGGTTCGCACTCTCCTTCGGTCCCGAACCACCAGACCGCCCTACCTATTCTCGCTACGCTACCGTCCGCGTGTCCACCCGCGCCGTCCTCCGCAGCGCCGCCACGCCTGTCCCCGCGCGCCGCTACGTCGACCGCCCCGCATACCCGCGCCGCGATCCGCCGTCCCGATCCGCCCTGGCGATCCCCGAGAAACGCAGGAGCGGCCCGGCGAGCCGCTCCTGCACCTCCTCCTCACGCGCGAGGCGCTCCTTTTCGCTTCCTCCTCCATTTACGTGTACGTCGCCTGAGCGTCAGCCGGATTCATCCGCGAGGAACGCTCGGACCCGTTCCCGCACCGCCTCGTACCATCCGGTACGGGTGACGTCGAACCACTCGATCTGCGGGAGACGTCGCAGCCAGGTCAGCTGATGCCGCGCGTACCGGTGCGTGTCGTACTTGATGCGCGCGATGGCTTCCTCGAGCGTCCACTTCCCTTGCAAGTAGGCTACGACCTGCCGGTAACCGAGGGCCGTCATCGACGGCGCCGTCGGCGGCACGCCCTCCTCCAAGAGCCGCCGGACCTCCTCCACCAGACCGCGCGCGATCTGCCGATCGACTCGTTCGTCGATCCGTCGGTACAGCTCCTCGCGCGGCATCGTCAGTCCGATCCACAACGTCCGCCAGTCCGGCGGCTCCTTCCCCTCGAGTTCGGTCATGCGCCGCCCGGTGACGATGAACACTTCCAGGGCACGGATCACTCGCCGCACGTTCTCCGGCGGGATCCGCGCTGCTGCCGCGGGATCGACCTGCGCGAGCTCCCGGTGCAGCGCCTCCGGTCCCTGCTCGCGCGCCCGCAGCTCCAGCTGCGCCCGGAGCTCCGGATTCGGTGGCGCGGGCGGAATCCGCCAGCCCTCCAGGAGCGCCCGGAGATAGAGCGGTGTCCCGCCGGCCACGATCGGCAGCCGGCCGCGCCCGTGGATCTCCTCGATCGCACGCCGCGCGTCGTTCTGGAACAACGCCAGCGAGTAGTCGTCACGCGGATCCAAGACGTCGATCAGGTGGTGCGGGACGCCGCCGCGCTCCTCCGACGAGGGTTTGTCCGTGCCGATGTCCATGCCGCGGTACAGGTACCGGGAGTCCGCCGAGACGACCTCGCCGTCGAACTCCTGCGCGATCCGAATCGCCGTCGCCGTCTTTCCGACCGACGTCGGCCCGACGAGAGCGATCACCGGTTTCGGCTTGCCCATGCCCATCCGTCCCTGGTAGACTGACCGCCGGTCGCGCGCTCTTCCTTACGTCCAGCGCCGCACCGACAGGAGGCCCTGGATCGTGCTCCGAGTCATGGTACAGGCGATCAAGCTCGCCGTTGTCCTCGTTCTGGCAGCGATCATCGTGCTCGCCGCCCAGCGTACGCTCGTCGCTCGCCTGGAAGCGTCCACCGTTCCGGCCGGTCAGCCGGTGCCCTTCGAGGTGCAACCGGAAGAATCGATCGATTCCATCGCCGCACGCCTGCACGAGGCCGGACTCGTCCGCTCGCCGACCTACTTCAAGCTGCGCGTCCGGCTCAGCAACGCCGATACACGCATCCGTGCCGGTCGTTTCGTCCTCTACACCGGGATGTCCGTCAACCAGATCATCGACACCTTGACCAGCGCACCCGGTGTCCAGACGGTTCGCGTCCGTTTTCTGGAGGGCTGGCGCGCCGAACAGTACGCCGAGGAGCTGGTGCGGGCAGGTATCCTCACCGATCCACAGCAGTTCCTTCAGGTTCTCGATGCCGCACGCTGGCAGCCGCGTTTCCCTTTCCTCGCTGATCTCCTGCCCAACCAGACGGTCGAAGGCTTCCTCTTTCCCGACACCTACGAGTTCCGCGTCGATGCGACCCCCGAGGAAATCGTCGAAACGCTGCTCGAGAACTTCGACCGACGAGTCCCCGCCGAAATGCGCGCCCGGGCCGATCAGCGAGGACGACCCTTCTACCAGGTCCTGATCATCGCCTCCATCGTCGAACGCGAGGCGGCTGTGCCCGAGGAACGCCCGGTCATCGCTTCGGTCTTCTACAACCGTCTCCGCGAGAACATGCCGCTGCAGGCGGATCCGACCGTCCAATACGCGCTGGGTTCCGCGGGGAACTGGTGGCCGAGTCTCGACAGCGTCACCGATCTGGCTGCGGTTAACAGTCCCTACAACACGTACCGGAACGCCGGTCTCCCACCTGGTCCCATCTGCAATCCTGGTCTCGCCGCGATCGAAGCGGCGCTCTCGCCTGCCGACACCGACTATCTCTACTTCGTGACGCGCGGCGACGGAAGCGGCGCGCATGTTTTCGCTCGGACCTACGAGGAGCATGTCCGCAACATCCGGGAGCAGCACGGCGGATGACGATGCGAGTTGGCTTGATCGGCTACCCGGTCGAACACAGTCTCTCCCCGGCCTTCCAGCAGGCGGCCCTCGATGCCTGCGGCATACCGGCCCGCTACGAACTGTGGCCGACCCCGCCCGAACGCCTCCCGGCACGCCTCGCCGCGCTCAGCGCTCCCGACGTCGTCGGGGCGAACGTCACCGTCCCGCACAAGGAGGCCGTCGCTCGGGCGGTCGACGAACTCGCTCCCCGTGCCCAGCGGGCCGGCGCGGTCAATACGGTCGTCAACCGGTCCGGTCGGTTGATCGGCGACAATACCGACATCCCTGGCTTCCTCTACCCGCTCGCTCGCCGCGGTCTCCCCGTGCCCGACCTCCGCATCCTCCTGCTCGGTGCCGGCGGCGCGTGCCGCGCCGCCGTCGTCGCGCTCGCGGCATCCGGCTGCCGCACGCTGGTCGTCGCCAACCGCACGTCGTCCCGTGCTGTGGCGCTCGTCAGCGAGTTCTCTTTCGGCCACCCCGTACCGCTGGGGCCGGAGCTCGTCCGGGTGCTTCCGGTCACCGACCTCCTCGTTAACGCGACGGCGATCGGTTGGCAGGGTACCGAGAGCCCGATCCCGCTCGAGTGGCTCGACCTGCTCCCGGCACACGCGCTCGTCTACGACCTCACGTATCGCGAGACACCCCTGCTCGCCGCAGCTCGCGCTCGCGGACTCGCCGTGCTGGACGGCCTCGAAATGCTTGTCGCGCAAGGAGCCGAGTCGTTCCGCCTCTGGTTCGGGACCGACCCGCCGTTCGAGCTCATGATGCAGGCAGCCTTGGAAGCCCGCGCGCGTCGCTTCGGGACGAATCGGTGAGTGCACAGCGGCTTGCCACGGTGTCTAGACCGCTCGGGATCGTGCAGGACGGCCGGGGTCGACACTGAGGAGACGCGATGCCGGCGTCGTCTCTCATCGTGCTTCCGTTCGTCGCGCTGGTCGGGTTCGCGCTCGGCGGACTGGTCGAGTTGGCTGCGCTGCGCGTGCCCAGCCGAGAACCGATTCTCGCGCCACCCACCTGCCTCGCCTGTGGCGCGACGCGGCCGCGCTGGGCTTGGTTCCTGCCCGGCCGCTGCCGCTCCTGCGGCGCTCTCCCCGGTACGCAGCTCGTGCTGCAGCTCCTGACCGCTGGTTCGCTCCTGTTGGCCTGGCTCCGCTTCCCGACCGCCCCGCTCGATGCCTTCCGTGTCTCCTTGTTCGCCTTGTTCCTCTGGCTCATCGCCCGCATCGATTGGGCGCACCACCTCATCTATCTCGTCACGGTCGCTCCCGGTCTCCTCCTGGCCTTGCTGCTGGCCCTGGTCGAGTCACCTCGGACTCTGCTCCTCGCCCTCACCGGCATGGTCGGCGCGACGGCGCTCTTCGCCGCCTTCTACGGGCTCGGCTGGTTGCTCTATCGCCGGGCGGCCCTCGGCAGCGGCGATATCCTCCTCGCCGCGCTCATCGGGGCCATGATCGGAGCGACACGTCTCCTCCCGACGCTCCTCATCGGGATGCTCGGAGCCGCGTTCGCCGCGCTGTGGCTCCTCGCCCGCCGTCGCGCTGGTCGGATGACCTACGTGCCCTACGGATCCTTCCTGGCCGCGGGAACCGTCGTGGGACTTCTCCTTTGGGGGCCCGCCTGAGCGTGTCCGTCCCGGACTGCCGTCAGTCCGGGCTCGCTCCCGCCGAACGGTGCCGCCGGTGCCTCTCGCGTGGGTGATAGCTCAAGCGGAGCGGTGCCGCTCCGTCGTCGCTCCGGGTTTCCAACCACACGCGGCGCCCCCACAGCCGGTAGATCTGCTCCAGCGTCTTCTCCGCCCAAGCGAGATCGAGCTTCCGACCGTCCCAGACGTGCCGGAGATACAGCTCGCGGTTCCCGAGATAGTCGCCGTCCTCGACGACGATCACCGGGATGTGGTTCCCGCCGAGTTCGCTCGCCAGTCGGTCACGGACGCTCTCCCAGTCCTTGTCCACGACGACGAGCTCGTCTCCCCGCCGCTCGTACAGGTACAGGTCCAGTCGCTCGACCAGCTCCTCAGTCAGGTAGTTGCGGACGAGCGAAACGTCCGACTCGACTTCCCGGACCAGGAACAGATGTTCCGTCCCGTACCGGCGTTCGATGTCGCAGAGGATCTCGTATCCCAGCGCGTAGGGATTCAGCCGTCGGCCGGCCGGCTGGAGGACCGCGGCGTGCAGGCGCGCGAACTCGACGTGCTCGTCCGCAGCCAGGTCGAGTTCGTGCATGATCCGCGCGTGCCAGAGCGTCGCCCATCCTTCGTTGGCGACTTTGGTGCGGATCTGCGGCAGGAAATACAGCATCTCGGCACGCACGATCGCCACGACGTCGCGCTCCCAGTCCTCGAGGACCGGCGAGTGCTCGTGGATGAACCACAGGAGATCACGGATGGGCTCCGTGGGCGTCAGGGACGATCGCCGCGGTTCCGGTTCGTTCTCGGTTGGCCCTCTCGCCTTCCCGTCGAGGTCCCACAGGTCGTCGTACGGTGTGCGCTGCCGCGTCGCTCGTTGCGGGCTGTGCCCGGCCGGATGCTCCGGAACGCTCGGGTCGACATGTTCCTGGATGGCCAGCACGGCATCCAACAAGCGTTCGACTTCCTCCTTGCCGTGCTCGAACTCGTAGCGCTCGATCCGTTCGGCATGGAGAGCCGCGATGTCCACCATGTCGCGCCGCGTGCGCAGGAAATACGCGTTGTTGGCGAAGAAGTCGGCGTGGGCCATGACGTGGGCCGCGACGAGCGTGTTCTGCAGCAACGTGTTGGTCTCGAGCAGGAAGGCGTGGCACGGGTCGCTGTTGATCACGAGTTCGTAGATCTTGCTCAGACCGTAGTCGTAAAGCGTCTTCTGCACTTGATAGGCCTTCCCGTGCGTCCAATGCGAGAACCGTCCCGGCAACCCGTACGCGCCGATCTCGTACATCACGCTCGCTGGCACAATCTCGAAGTGCACCGGGAGAGGGCGCAACCCCAGCCGCTCTCCGATCTCCCAGATTCGGCCGATCCGCCGCTCGAGTTCCCGGACGTCGCTCAGTGTCATCTCACGCACGGGCCGCCTCCCGTTCCACCTCCAGACCGAAGAAACGGCGCAGCGCCTCGTACACGTCCGACTTCTCGGTGATCGTGACGGTGACGAGCTTCGGGCTTCCGATCCGTTGCAGCGTGTGCATGAGCGTACTGTGGTACGCGTACCGACCTTGCCGGATCTCACCGTAACCGAACAGGTTCACGCACCGGAGGAGCTCCTCGGCCAGCTCCCGGCACCGCTCGTTGTCCGATGGCCAGTTGTCGCCGTCCGAGAAGTGGAACGGATAGATGTTCCAGGAGTCCGGCGGGTACTGTTCGCGGATCAGCTGCAGCGCGAGTTCGTAGGCGCTGCTCGCTCGCGTGCCACCGCTCTCGCCCCGCGTGAAGAACTCCTCCTCGCTCACTTCCTTCGCCTCGGCGTGATGCGCGATGAACCGGATCTCGACGCGGTCGTACTTCGTGCGCAGGAAGCGCACCATCCAGTAGTAGAACTGTCTCTTATACACATCT
>JANZZC010000140.1 GCA_026419575.1 Thermomicrobium sp.
GCGCCATGGACAGTGATCGGCCAGAGCGCTGTCCGCTTCTGCTGGTGACGCTGCTCGGCCTCGAGACGCTGTGCTCACCCGAGCGAGCGACTCGGGCACCACCGGACGACGGGGGCGTTCAGTGGCAGGGCATACTGCCCTGGTCCTGGAAGTCCGGACCGCGGACCGAGACGAAGGACCACGCGAAACGGTCCGCGTCGAGCTCGAGGCGGAGGACTCCGTAGGCCCGATCGGTACCGGTCGCACTGGTGGGGAGGCGATCTCCCAGTGGGCGGAGGCTGCGTCCGCCAGTGCCGACGACGAACTGGACGATACCGCGGTCGCGCTCCGGGCGCCCGGCCGCGTCGAGCGGTCGAAACCGCTCGTAGTCGTGGTCGTGCCCGCTGAGGACGACATCGACGCCGTTTCGGTAGAGGAGTTCCCAGATCGGTTGCATGGACGCGAAACTCCCGTGTTCCCCGGAACTCCACCGGGGATGGTGCCAGTAGGCCAGCGTACAGCGTGCCGGATGGGCAGCGAGATCGTCGCGCAACCACCGGTACTGCGGCGAGGCAGGATCGCAACCTCCGGCGTCCTTGCAATTGGAGTCGAGGACCACGATGTGCCAGGTACCGAGCTCGTAGGAATACCATCCCTGCCCGGGGAGACCGGCTGCCGCGCCGAAGTAGTCGAAGTACGGGCGCGCGCCGGCTGTCCCGTACTCGTGGTTGCCGACCGCGGGGCGGATCCGGTCGCGCAGCTGGCCGTACAGCGGATCGAAGCAGCGCTGGAACTCCTCGGGACTTCCCTTCTCGTAGACGACGTCACCGAGCAAGGCGATCGTGCCGCTCTGGCGAGCGAGATACGCAGCGACCGCGTCGTCGGTCTCGCGGCCGCAGGCCGCAGCATCTCCGACCGCCCAGAGGACTGCCGGGACGACGGCCGTCGGCGCTGCCGTCGCGGTTGCCGGTACGCCCGAGGGGGTCACGACAGTGGCACGGCTCGTCGCGCACGCGGCCAGGGCGAACACCAGCGCGACCAGGCGCAGCGCTCCGTACGGACAGCGGAACCGACGCCGCGTCATCGCTCAACCTGCGATCGGTTGCGGATCGACCGTGACCTCGTCGAAACGGACATCGAAGGTACGGCCGGTACTGTTCTCGCCCAGTTGGAAGCGTCCGATCGGTTCGGTCCCCAGATTCCCCGTGATCGTCGCGATCGTCGAGCCATTGTAGACGAGTTCGACCGTCCCGTTGGTTCCGACGACGACGTGCAGGAGGAGCGTCTGCCAGGTACCGGTCGTGACGGTCGTCGTGGTCGTCGTGCTCTGACCGGCGATGTCGTTGCGGAAGCCAAGCTTGCCGGTGCTCGAGACGAACACGCCGCCGAGCGAGGCGTTGCTCGCGGTGCGGAGCTTGAGCAGGTAGACCGTGTTGTTCCCCTGGGACGCGACGAAGAAGCGCACACGGACGTAGAGTTCTCCCGACGAGGAGGGCAGCGTCGCGATCGCGTAGGCAGCGGTACCGCTCGTCGAAAGCGCACGTGCCGCGTACGTCCCGCTGTACGGCTGCTCGGTCGTCAACGTGAGCCCGCTCACCGTGCTCCAGGCCCTCAGCGTACCCGACTCGAAATCGTCGGAGAAGAGAACGAACGCACCGGTCGTCACGCTCGCCGGAGCGCTCGCCGCCGACACGTTGCCGGCCGAATCGCGCGCGACGACGGTATAGGTGTACGTCGTGTTCGGCTGGACGCTCGCGTCGATGTAGCTCGTCGTGTCACCGAGCGTCACGAGCACGCTTCCGTCCCGTAGAACGTCGTAACCGGCGATACCGCTCGCGTCGCTCGTCGGTGACCAGCTGAGCTTCACCTGCCGGTTGCCAGCGACCGCCTGGAGACCGGCCGGGGCAGTCGGCGGCGTCAGGTCGACCGTCCACGTCCAGCTGGCCGGAGTCGGATCGGCCGTGCCACCGCTGCTCACTGCCCAGACCGAGAAGGTGTGCGTCCCCTCGGCGAGTCCGTTCAGCAGGAGCGGGCTCGTACAGGCGCTCGGCGCACCGCCGTCGAGCTGGCACTGGAAGGTCGCTGCCGGATCGTCGGAGGAAAAAGCGAACGTCACATCGACACGGTTCGTGAGCGACGGCGGGGTCGCGCTCAAGGTAGTCTCCGGAGCCGCCGCCGTGATCTCCCAGCTGTAGCTCGCCGGCGTCGGGTCGACGTTGCCGCTGACGTCCACCGCGACGACCGTGAAGGTGTGCGCGCCAGCGGCGAGACCGCTGTAGGTGACCGGGCTCGTGCAGACTTGCGCCGGTGCTCCGTCCAGGCTGCAGCGGAAGGTGGCGAGCTCGTCGGCGACGAACGAGAAGGTCGCGCTGCTGCTCGTCGTGGTCGCCGGTGGGGCGCTCGTGAGCGTCGTCTCCGGTGGCGCGGTATCGGCCGGCGCTTCGATCGGCCCGGTATCGGCGGCGACGTCGTCGAAGCGAACGTCGAAGGTCCGGCCCGTACCGTTCTCGCCGATCTGGATCTGGCTGACCGCGCCGCTTCCGAAAGACTGGAAACTCTGGGCGATCCGCGCTCCGTCGTACCAGATTTCGAGCAGTCCGTCGGATCCGGTGCGCACGTGCACCTCGAGCGTGTGCCACGCCCCGGACGCGACCGCGGTGTTCGTCGTCTGGCTCTGAGCGGTGACGTCGTTGCGGAACGCCAGGCGGCCGGTACTGGTCAGGTAGACGCCACCGAGCGAGGTCGTACCGCTGCGCAGCTTGAGCAGGTAGACGTTGGTCGACCCCTGGCTGACGACGCGGAAGCGGATCCGCACGAAGAGGTCGTTGGTCGGGCTCCCCAGGGTACCCCACGCATACGCGACCGTGCCGCTCGTCGACAGCGCCTGGGCCGCGTAACTCCCGGCATACGGCAGCTCGGTCGAGATGACGAGCCCGTTGACGGTCGACCAGCGGATGAAGTTCCCGCTCTCGAAGCCGTCCTCGAACAGCCGCTGCGTCGGCGTCGTCACGCTCGCCGGGGACGACTCGGTCGAGACGTTCCCGGCGTTGTCGCGTGCGCGCACCGTATAGGTGTAGGTCGTCGACGGGACGACCGTCCTATCGACGAAGGTCGTCACCGGCCCGAGTCGCGCCAGCAGCGTTCCGTTGCGCACGACGTCGTATCCACTGAGACCGTTGGCATCGGACACGCCCGACCAGGCGAGTTCGACGCGCGTCCCGCTCGTCGCGCTCGCCGTCAGTCCCGACGGCGCTGGCGGCGGCGTGAGATCGACGGTCCAGCTCCAGACCGCCGGTGTCGGATCGGGGTCACCCTCGCCGTCGACCGCGCGGACGCTGAACGTATGCTGGCCTTCGCCGAGCTCCGTCACCGTCCAGGGACTGGTGCAGGGCGTCGCGAGCGCCGCGTCCAGCTGGCATTCGAACGTCGCCGCTGCATCGGTCGCCGTGAAGGAGAAGGTCGCGGTCGTCTGGTTGGTGAGGACCGGTGGGGTCGCTGTCAACGTCGTGTCCGGCGCACTAGGGGCAGCGATCTCCCAGGACCAGGTCGCCGGCGAGGGATCGACGTTCCCGGCACTGTCGATCGCCGTCACGCTGAAGGTGTGGAGCCCAGCCGAGAGTCCGGAGTACGTGACCGGGCTCGTGCAGGGCTGCACGGGGCCGCCGTCCAGCGAGCACTGGAACGTGGCTGGTTCGCTCGCCGCGAAGGCGAACGTCGCGGTGGTCTCGCTCGTCGTCGCCGGCGGCCCGCTGGTGATCGTCGTCTCCGGCGGGGCCGTGTCGGGTGGAGGCGCGAGCGGTGCGCTCACCCGGATGTCGTCGAAGCGGGTGTCGAACGTTCGTTTGTTCTGGTGTTCCCCGATCTGGAGGCGACCGAACTGCCACGTGCCGAAGTTCTGGCTCGTGCTGGAGAGTACGGTGCCGTCGTAGGAGAGCTCGACGCGCCCGCTCGACCCGGTGACGAGCCGGATGCGCAACCGGTGCCACGCATTGGCGCTCACCGTCACGCTCGTGTTCGTCGTCGTGCCGGTCACCTCGTTGCGGAAGGACAAGCGACCGTTGGCTGCGATCTGCACCGCTCCGAGCGCACTGCCGGTCGGAGACAGGAAGCGGACCAGCGTGACCTGCTCGTTCTTGCCGCGCGCCGCGAGCGAGAACCAGACCTCGGTGGTCGAGTCGGCCGGTGTCGTCGAGAGGGAAGCGACGGCGTAGGCCGCCGCTCCGGTGGAGACGGCCCGAGCCGCATAGGCGCCACCGTGCGGCGCCAGCGTCGTGATCGCGACGCCGTTTACCGTACTCCATTTACCGAGCGTTCCGGACTCGAAGTCGTCGGCGAAGAACGCGCTGGCCGTCGAGATCGACACCGGGACACTGGCTGGCGAGCGGTTGCCGACGGCATCGAGCGCGGTGACCTGGTAGGCGTAGGTGCGATCCGGTTGCACCGAACCGTCGAGGTACGAGCGCACGCTGCCGGGCACCGTCGCGATGACCGCGCCGTCGCGGAGGATCTCGTAGGCGGTCACCGCGTAGTCGTCACTGGCGGCGTTCCAGATCAGACCGACCCGGGGGCCAGCGAGGAGACTCGCCTGGAGACCGGCCGGCGCCGTCGGCGCGGCGGTGTCGTTCGGACCGTGACAGCTCACGCTCGTGCCGTCGCGTACCGTGCCCTGGAGATCGACGAAGGCGAGGTCCGCCCCGCTCGGCCCGAGCGCGATGCTGAGGACGCCGTACGCTGCCGGCGGCTGATCGAAACCGGCAGCCACGCGGGAATCGCTCCGGGCGAACGCACGGATCCCGTGCCCACCAGTGCCCACGACGAGCTGGACGATCCCGTCGGCGACCGGTCGGCCGTCCCGGTCGACCGGCACCCAACGCTGATAGTTGTGGTCGTGCCCGACCAAAACCAGCTCGACGCCGAACTGGTAGAGGAGCTCCCAGATCGGTTGGAGGGCCGGGGTGTCACCCTGCGGGCCGATACTGTAGCGCGGATGATGGAAGAACGCGATCGTACAGGCATCGCGGTTGACCTGGAGATCGCGCAGTAACCACTCGTACTGCGGGGTACCCGGGCCGAATTGACCGAACTGGCTGTTCGAGTTGAGCGCGATCAGGTGCCAACCACCCGCGTCGACGCTGTAGTAGTCGGGTGGGGACCGCCAGTAGCGGAGATAGCCTCCGGCGATACCGCCTTCGTACTCGTGGTTCCCGACGATCGGGTTCGTGAGAGAACGGTACGCCGCGAAGAGCTGCGTGCCCTCGCCGTAGTAGTTCAGGAATTCCGTCAGCGTGCCTTTCTCGTAGAGGTCACCGAGGTACAAGAAGAGGTTGGGAGAGAGCGTCCCGATGAGGCTCGCGACTTGCGCTGAGTAGGTCCCGTCGTCTCCGCTGTCGCCGACAGCGACGATCCGGAACGGCTGTCCCGGCGGTGACGAGACGCCGGTGGTGGGACGGAATCCGCTGGGGATCGCTGGGGGACTCGCCACGCCGTTCTGGAAGAAGAGCGTGATGCTCGTCGCGCTCGTCGTGAAGCCATCGCTCATGAGCGCGCTCGCTGCCAGCGTGTGCTGACCGTCGACCCACTGGTTCGTCGGCAGCTGGAACGTGTAGGGAGCGAAGAACTCGGTCAGGAGGTACGTACCGTCGAGGGTATAGATGACTCGTTGCACCCGCGGCGCTGCGCCGCTGGTCGAGACGCTCGCCGCGACGGTGACGGTGCCGGAGACGAGTGCACCGCCGAACGGCTGGTTCAAGCAGATCGTGACCGCATAGGTTCCCGAAGGAGCCGTCGTCGTCGTGCAACTGGCAGCGAGCACCGAACGCGGAGTCAGCACGACGGCGCTCATGGCCAGCGACGCGAGCAGGACGATCGCCGCGCCACCGTGCGCGAGCCGCTGGAGGGACCGGGGAAGCAACGATGCGCGACGATTGATCATGGTGTTACCTTCCTCCGCACCGGCGCGCGGATCGCTCGGCTGGCGCGCGGGGCACGAGCCCGGAGCGCGTCGCGGTCGGCAGCCTTCGTTCGAGTATGACGCGAGGGATCGGCTGCTCAGGTGCTCGTTTCCTGTCCGATCGTTCACCGGACCGCGGTCATTGCGTGATCGCACCGCCCTGGGTCGGCAGCGAGTCGCCTCCCGGCGCCCGACCGTACCGGGAGACGCGGCGCTCCCGGACGCCGACACTGCCGCGCCGAGCGGCCGGCCGCGCCTGCCCCAGAATCCGACCGATCGAGGCACGCCGGGTGGCCGGAGACAGACGCCGATGACCGCTCGGCGCACCGTCATTCGCGCGTGTCGGGGCGAAGTATGTCCCTCCCGTCCCCACCGAGGTCGCAGCCTCCCTGCCCGTCCACCGGTCAGGCGCGACGACGGGCGAGCGGTGCGCTCTCCC
>JANZZC010000006.1 GCA_026419575.1 Thermomicrobium sp.
GGCGGTAAGGGTAGCTTCGCGCATCAGGCCGCTGTCACCGGCGACACGGTCGGCGATCCCTACAAGGACACCGCCGGACCGGCGATCAACCCGATGATCAAGGTCGTCAATATCGTCGCGCTGCTGATCGTGAAGGCGTTCCGCTGGGGCTGAAAGCAGCGAGTCCCCTCGGCCATCAGGCCGCCTCGCTGGATGGCGAGGCGGCCGTTCGTTGCTCGCTCGCCATCCAGGAGGTCACCACGAGCGGGCGAACCCGCGCGTGGCAGGAAAGGCGAACCGGCGCTCGACGCTCGCGCTTTCCTTCTCTGCCCCTCAGGTCGTGCAGCTCGTCCACCTGCCGCCGCGCGACCCGATCCGACGCTGCAGCCGAGGCCCGCTCGTCGGCCGTCAACCCTATCGCGCGAGAACCCTCGCACAGTGACGACCTGGCTACTGACGACCGTTCTTACTGTTCGCCCAGGTTACGCGCGTCCCCGCGGAGCCTTCCGGCTCCGCGGGGACGACTTCCGCGCTGCCGTTCGTCCCGACGACGGCGACTCAGCTGATCCACACTCGCGGATCGCCGTCGGGTGGGGAGCGCACGCGACCGACCGCGGAGGCGTCAGTTCCGGTGGCTTCGGTCACGCGTCGCCGCGCCCGTCGCGTCGTCCCGGTCGACCGACCGTCTCCACCGGAAGATCGCTCGGATGAGCCGGGGTCGCACGAGCTCCCGCCACCCACGCGCGGCCAGATGGAGCTCCTCGGGGCTCGCCTGCCGGCGAGCGTACTGCTCACGGGTGTAGAGTTCCGCGATCGTCAACGCTCCGCGCCGCGTGCCCGGTACCCGTTGCCCGAGTTCCCAGGCGAACTCCAGTGGGGTCACCGCATCGCTGGTCCTGATCCCGGCCAAGCGAGCCAGCCGCTGCATGCGCACGAAGAGCCGGGCGACCGGCGTCAGACCCCAGGTCCCCCAGAACCACCAGAGACTTGCCGCGACCACGACGAGAGCGAGCACTGCCGCGAGACCGAGCAGCGTGCTCCGGACGACGTGACGCTCGGCCGCACCGGTTCCCGCTGCGGTACCCACCGCACCAGCCCCTTCCCCACCACGGAGTTCCGGGAAAAGGAGTCCGAGCCGTTCGTCCGTCGGTAAGTTCGCTCCCATCGTCGGGTCGAGCGGGAGGATTTCGCTCGGCATCGCGCTGGTCTCGCGCGGCAAGGGCGGCCGCGATGCCGTCGGTTCGAACGGGATCCAGCCGTATCCAGGGAAGTACACTTCGACCCAGGCATGCGCGTTCCGGTCACGGTAGACGAAGCCACCGAGTTCGCTGTCGTACTCCGCTGGATAGTATCCGACGGCGACGCGTGCCGGTATACCGAGAACGCGCAAGAGCACCGCCATGCTGGACGCGTAGAAGGTGCAATAGCCTTCCGGCCGCACGAACAGTATCGTGTCGACGGCATCGATACCGCCAGGCACCGGCGCTGCCTCGTTGTAGGCGATCCGCTGGCGGACGAACTGTTCGATCGCTGTCGCGATATCGTAGACATTGCTCTTCCCGTCGGCCAAGGCGTAAGCGAGCTGGCGCGTTCGCTCCGTCACCGTGTCCGGCAACTGCGTGTAGCGCTCGTAGAGTTCGCGCGGGTACGAGACCCCGTACTTCGTCACGACGCCATCGCTGATCGGATAGTTCGCGCTCTCGGCGACTCCCGCACGCAGTTCCTCGCTCGTCGCCCGGCTCACCGAGGTCACGAACTCGTAGGTCAGACCGCGCTCCGACCCGTCAGCTGGGTAGACGGCTTCCAAGTCGCTGTAGTCCGGCAGGCGGCCACGATAGGCGATGCGTGTGATACGGTAGGCGTTCTCGCCATCCGTCTCCCACCAGAAGCGCACCTCGATGCCGCGCGCCGCGAGCTCGCGGATCGATCGATCCAGGTCCCCGAGCACTGGCGAACCGCGCATGAACCACCAGAACCATGCCTCGCCCTCGTACGGCGACGGTGTCGCGCTCGGCTCTGCGGCGGAGGCCGGTAACGATGGCCGGAACTCGGTATCCCGGAGCAACTGGGCGAGCGGGCGCAGCTCGATGGGCACCGCCTCGATCGATGTTGTCCCGAGGTCGAGCGTGCGCCACTCGGTCGCATCCGTCCACCCGTACAATGCACGAACCGGTATGCTGAACGAGACCGGGGTCCCCGTGTAGGCGAGCGCTGCGCCGCGCGGTTGCAGGACCTCGACGCGGTACGTCGCGGTCTCGCGTCCGTTCTGGCCCAAGGTATCCACGGGCATGGTTTCGTTGGCACCGTACTCGACGAGCGGTACCGGTTCGACCGGTGTCGCACTTTCCCCGGCCGCCGCCGTCGGGGTCGCAAGCACCTCTTCGTCGGGAACGGCGCTCGATCGCCAGCCCTTCCCGGTGTAGGTGTCGTACGTACGTACGGTCAGGTACTCGCCATGATTCCCCGCGAGGAAGAGCACGGCTTCGTCGCTCAACCGGAGCGGTCCCCCGATGTCGAACCGGTCGCCGAAACTCGCGAACCCACCGACCCTCGCCCGCCCGCTGCCCGGACCGCGGACCGATGGAAACCAGCGCGCGAGGGTATCACGAACCTCCATCCAGGGGCGGCTCGTCGGTTGCAGTGCCGCGGCGACCCGACTGGAGTGCGTGCCGAGCGGGACCATCCACCCGACGAGGAGCACGACGAGCGCAAGCCAACTCAGGACCCACAGCGACTGCCAGGCGATCGCAGACGCGTAGGGCACGCCGCGTTGACGCCAGAGTCGGAACCGCTGAACCAACGCGACGCGTCCCACGACGAGGAGATCGAGTCCGACCGCGAGCGCTACGAGCAACACGGACACCTTTCGGGCGTAACCAGCGTTGATCAAGATCACGATGGTGGGGAGGAGAACGCTGATCCACGCGTGACTGTGGCGGACCAGCAGCCAGGTCGCGAGATAGCCGACCGCGAAGTGGGTCACCGTCATGAGGAGCAAGAACAGGTAGAGATCGTCCGCCCGTTCCCCGGTCCGGACCGCGAGGTACCATCGCTCCCATCGCGCCCAGAGAAAAGCCAGCTTGACTCGCCAATCGCCGATCTGATCGCTCACGAGTCCCTGCATGAGCCAGAGCGAGACACCGCTCCCGATCGCCACGCTCACCGGATGGGCCAACCAATCGGGGAGCGCGAAGACGCTACCGAGAAGGTAGGCGACGAGCACGCCGAGCACGACGGCCCGGATCACGATCGCCAACCCGTCCGCCCAGTCGGCCCGATAGGTCGAGAAGGCAGCTAAGAGACAGAGCGCACCCGAGAGCGCGAAACTGAACCAGCCGACCTCAGGAGTGAGGCGGCGCCAGATGAGCTGCCCCACGCTGTCCTCCCTGACGACCGGAGAGTACCAACCCGACCGGCATCGCCAGCGCCCGGCGGAGGTCATCGCCGTACTTGACGAGCACGAAGGGAACGCCGAGCGCGGTTAATTCGCTCACCACGAGCAACGAACTCTCCGACCCACCGAACGTGCTGGGCTCGACGATGACCGCCAGCGCCCGAACGGATCGCAACGCGAGTTCCGCCAGCGCCCGTACCCACGTCTCGTCGGTCGAGGGGGTGATCACGATGATCGCGCTCTGCCGCCCGAAGTGCGCCTGTTCGGCCAAGAGGAGCTCCTGCAACGATACCGTCCCCGAGGCGTGGAACTCGGCGAGGAAATCCAGAATCTTCACGAGCTGCCGGGCTCCACGATCGGTCGGCAAGACGACCGACCGCGGGCCCTGCGCGATCAGCCCGACCGCCCGGTTCTGGTCGAGGAAGAACCGCGCGAGGGAGGCCGCGATCGTCACTGCATATTCCTCGGTCGAGTCCAACAAGACCTCCACGGCGCTCGCCGCCGACCGGACCTCTCCAGTCACCGCTGCGCGCACGTGATGACGCTGGTCACCGTCGAGCACGAGCCACACGTCGGTGCTCGGATCCAACTCGAACTCTTTGACCATCAACTGCCCGGTCCGCGCCGAGGCGCTCCACGCGATCCGGTTGAAGCTGTCCCCTGGTTGGTACTGACGGATACCGGAGACGTTCGGCGTCACGTACGGAGTCCGCTTCTGGAGCTGGCTCCCTCCGGGCAACTCTCCCGCCGGCAAGCGCACCGTCGAGAGATCCACGACGGCCGGATAGACGACCAGCTGATGCGTCACGGGCACGAGTACGCGACGCTCGAACAACCCGAAAGGATCGCCACTGCGCACCACGATCGGTCCGAGGCGGAAACGCCCACGACGCGTGCACCAGGTCTTCGCTCGCCAGCTGACCGTCGCGTTCGGTCCCAAACTGACGACACGACTCAAGCGGTGCCCCGGGAGTTCCGAGCGGTCCAGCACCTCGACCCAGAGCTTGCCGAGTCGACTGCGGTTCTGGACCTCGACCCACTCGACCAGTTGCTCCCCGACGTGTGCCCGGTCGGTCGTCGTTCGCCGGGTCACGACGAGCCCTTGCAGAGCGAAACGACTCCAGACGAACGACACCGCGAGCACGCCGAGCAGAACGAAGAACAACTTGTCGAACACCACCCACCGGTTGAGCTGGGAAAGGAAGAGGACGACCGAGGCGAGGACGACGACTCTGATCCAGGCCATCAAGCACCGCCGAACGGTAGGCGTCGTCGAGCCGTCTGGTCGCTGGTGACGGTCGGCCGAGCACCAGGCACGGGTACGGTCTGGACGAGCTCCCGGACGATCGTGCGCGCGTCGACGTTCCGCATGCGCGCGGCCGGATTGACGATGATGCGGTGCGCCAAGGTCGCTTCAGCGAGTTCCTTGACATCGTCCGGGATCACGTAGTCGCGTCCCTGCATCGCCGCCCAGGCTCGCGCCGCGTTGTAGAGCGCCAGCGAACCGCGCGGGCCAGCGCCGAGATAGACGTCGTCGTGACGGCGCGTCGCCTCGACGAGCGACACGATGTATTCCTTGAGCAGATCGTCCACGTAGACCTGACGAACCTCGACTTGCGCCGCTCGGAGTTCTTCGAGCGTCGCCACTTGGCCAATCCGATCCAAAGGATGCTCGAAATGCTGCCGACTCAGCATCTCGATTTCCCCACGCCGACTCGGGTACCCCAACGACAAGCGGATGAGGAAACGGTCCAACTGGGCCTCCGGCAACGGAAACGTTCCCTCGTACTCGATCGGGTTCTCGGTAGCGAGTACCACGAACGGGTCGGGCAAGGGATAGGTGACACCGTCGACCGTCACTTGCCCTTCTTCCATCGCTTCCAGCAACGCCGATTGCGTCTTGGGGGTCGCCCGGTTGATCTCGTCGGCCAACACGATGTTCGCGACGACCGGTCCCGGTCGGTACTCGAAGCGGCCGGTCTGCTGGTTGAAGACGTTGACGCCCGTGATATCGGACGGCAACAGGTCGGGCGTGAATTGGATTCTCTTGAAGGTCGAACCGATGCTCCGCGCGATCGCCTTGGCGAGCACGGTCTTGCCGACGCCGGGTACGTCTTCGATCAAGACATGCCCGCGGCAGAGGAGCGCCACCAGAACCAAACGCACCTCGCGCCCCTTACCGACGATCACGCGTTCGACGTTCGTCGCGATACGTTCCGACAGCGCTTGTACGGTTGCCATCGTCATCCCGTCCTAACGCCTATCCGGTGCACGGTTCGTGCCGTTCGGCAGCTCCGGATCACCCTGCATCGTTCGTTCTCCGAAAGAACAACGCCGACCGTCGGAAGCATGCGAATTATAGCAAGCTCCGGCCTCTCGCTCGCCCGCTCCACTGCAAGCCTACAAGTCGAAACTGAGAGAACGCTGAGACGGTCTCCCACCGGTCCGTCTATAATCCACCCGAATTGGGGAGAGGCAAGCGATGGCTGAGCGAAGCACCCGCGCCAAACTGGTCCTCGTCGACGGGCACGGACTCGCCTATCGTGCGTACCACGCGCTTCCCGCCACGCTGGCGACGAGCACCGGCGAGCCGACGCACGTCGTCTTCGGCTTCGCGTCAATGCTGCTCGAAGTACTCGGCGATTTCGAGCCAGACTACGTCATCGTCTGTTTCGACAGCGGCAAGAGCTTCCGCCAGGAACTCTTCGAGCAGTACAAGGCGCACCGACCGGAAACGCCCGACGATTTGAAGCACCAGCTCGACCGTATCCGGCAACTCTTGGATGCGCTCGGCATCCCGATCGTCGCCCGAGAGGGGTACGAAGCCGACGACCTCATCGGGACGCTCGCCCGCCAGGCAGGAGAGCAGGGACTGGACGTCCTCATCGTCACCGGAGACACCGATCTCCTCCAGCTCGTGGACGAGCACGTGCGCGCCATTCTCCCCGGAAGGCAGCGCTTCGGGGAGTACCGTGTGTACGACCGCGCCGCCGTGGTGGAGCGCTATGGCTTTCCTCCCGAACGTCTCCCGGACTACAAGGCCTTGGTCGGTGACCCCTCCGACAACATTCCCGGGGTGCCGGGAATCGGTGAGAAGACGGCAACGCGTCTGCTGCAGCGCTTCGGTTCGCTCGACGAACTCCTGGAGCGCTTGGACGAGGTCGAACCACCACGGATCCGCGAAGCACTCCGCGCAGCGCGCGAGACGGTGCTGGCGAGTCTTCGACTCGCCACGATCGTACGCGATGCCCCGGTCCAGCTCGACTTGGAACGCGCCCGGTTCGGCGAGTTCGATCGCGAGCGCGTCCTCGCCTTGTTCCGAGAACTCGAGTTCCGCAGTCTCGTCCCCCGTCTTCCGCAGCCACGCCGTCCGGTCGTCCGTGACCTGCGGACGGAAAGCCAACGGCACACGGTGCTCACGGAAGCCGAACTCCGTCGGCTCGTCGAGGACCTGCGCCAGTGCCGGGCTTTCGCCCTCGATGTGGAAACGACCGCATTGCACCCGATGTACGCGGAACTCGTCGGACTGGCCATCGCCACAGCACCCGACCGGAGCTACTACGTTCCGCTCGGACACACCACCGGAGACGATCAGTTGACCGTCGAGCAGGTCGAGCGAGCGATCGGTTCGTTCCTGCGTTCCGAAACGCCGCTCCATTACGCGCACAACGGAAAGTACGATGCGCTCGTCCTGGAGCGTGCCGGATTTCCGCGTCCGCGCATCGATTTCGACACCATGATCGCGGCATATCTCCTCGGCGAGAACGCGGTCGGACTCAAGGAACTCGCCTTCACCAAGCTCGGCTGGGAGATGCAGGAGATCACCGAGCTGATCGGGCGCGGCAAAAAGCAGCTCACGATGGATCGCGCCGAGATCGCCCGGGTCACGCAGTACGCGTGCGCCGATGTCGAAGCGACGTACCGCCTGGTGGACGTGCTCCGTCCGCAGCTCGAGAGCCAGAATCAGCTGCGGCTCTTCACCGAGATCGAAGTCCCGCTCATCGACGTGCTGATCGATATGGAGAAGGCAGGCATCGCTATCGACGTGCCGTACCTGCGGGACCTCGCCAAGGAACTCGAGCGCCAGCTTGAGCAACTCGAGCGTCGCATCTACGAACTCGCTGGGCACCCCTTCAACATCAATTCGCCGCAGCAGCTGAGCACCGTACTGTTTGACGAACTGCGGCTCCCGCGCGGGAAGCGAACGAAGACCGGATATTCCGTCGCCCAAGAGGTGCTGGAGACCCTGCGGGATACCCACCCCATCGTCGACGCGATTCTCGAGTATCGACAGCTCGCCAAGCTGAAGTCGACCTACGTCGACGCCTTGCCCGAACAGGTGCATCCGCAGACGGGGCGCGTTCACACCATCTTCCACCAGACGGTCGCCGCGACCGGCCGCCTAAGTTCCTCCGACCCGAACCTGCAGAACATCCCGGTCCGCGGCGAGCTCGGTCGCGCTGTGCGGCGCGCCTTCATCGCCGACAACCGCCCCGGCTACCGCATCGCCGATGAGGCGATTCTCCTTCTGTCGGCCGACTACTCGCAGATCGAGTTGCGCTTGATGGCGCACTTCAGCCGAGACCCCGCTTTGCTCCGCGCCTTCGCCGAGGGGAAGGACATCCATGCTGCCACCGCTTCGGAAGTCTTCGGCGTACCGCTCGAGGCCGTCACGCCGGAAATGCGGCGGATCGCCAAGACCGTGAACTTCGGCATCATGTACGGCATGCAAGCCTACGGTCTGGCCCGCGACACCGGGATGAGCCGGCAAGAAGCCCAGCGGTTCATCGAAGCCTACTTCCAGCGTTTTCCAGGAGTCGCTCGTTACCTGGAGGAGACGAAGCGCCGCGCCGCGGAGCTCGGGTACGTCGAAACTCTGTTCGGCCGACGGCGCTACCTTCCGGAAATCACCTCGAGCAACCCAGCTCGGCGACAAGCAGCCGAGCGCATGGCGGTCAACATGCCGCTCCAAGGTACCGCCGCTGACATCATGAAACTGGCGATGATCCGCATCCACCGTGCGCTGCAGGAGCGAGGTTTCACGTCCCGGATGCTGCTGCAAGTGCACGACGAACTCGTCTTCGAAGTCCCCGAGTCGGAACTCCAGTCGGTGTCCGAACTCGTCGTTTCGCTGATGAGCTCGGTGGTCGAATTGGCCGTCCCGCTCGAGGTCGACGCCAAGGCTGGCCCGAACTGGGCTGATCTTGAGCCAGTTCGTGTCAAACTCCCCCACTGAGCCTTGCTCAACCTCGAAGGGGATCGTTACAATAGCAAGGAAAACACGACGCCGCACTTGTTCGCGCGGGAGGGGTATCGATGCCGATCTACGAATACGAGTGCACGAGCTGCGGGCATCGCTTCGAGGTCAAGCAGCGTTTCGCCGACGAGCCGATCGCGACGTGCCCGACCTGCGGAAACTCCGTCCGTCGTTTGCTCTATCCGGCCGGAATTATCTTCAAAGGTTCGGGGTTCTACATCACCGATTACAAGCGTGGCGGTACATCCAACGGAAAGAGCGAGTCCTCTTCGGAGACCGTGTCCTCGAGCAAGAACGACTGAGGCACACGTCCTGCACGGGGCGGTCGCACGATCGCCCCGTTTCGTTTTTCCGCGCCGCTCACCACGATCGGGTATCCTCGGAGACGCTGAACGGAGGAGAGGCCGGGAGGATTTCTCCGATGGGTTTGCACGTCACCAATACGTTGACGCGTCTCAAGGAACCGTTCGAGCCGCTCGAGCCCGGACACGTCCGAATGTACGTCTGCGGACCGACGGTATACGCGGACGCGCATATCGGACACGCGATGTCGGCGATCGTCTTCGATACGATTCGTCGCTACCTCGAGTTTCTCGGCTATCGAGTGACCTTCGCGATGAATTTCACCGACGTCGACGACAAGATCATCCAGCGTGCGGCGACGCTCGGCATCCCGCCCAACGAACTCGCCGAACAACTGATCGACGCCTGGCTCGACGAGACGGCTGCCCTCAACATCAAGCCAGCGACGATCTACCCGCGCGCCACGCAGGAGATCCCGACGATCATCACCATGGTGCGTGGTCTCATCGAGAAGGGACACGCCTACGTCGTCGACGGCGATGTCTATTTCCGTGTCCTCTCCTTCCCGGACTACGGAAAACTGTCCCACCGGACGCTGGACGAGATGCTGGCCGGCGCTCGCATCGAAGTCGATCCCCGAAAAGAGCACCCAATGGATTTCGCACTCTGGAAAGCTGCCAAACCCGGCGAGCCAGCATGGGACAGCCCTTGGGGACCGGGTCGACCGGGTTGGCACATCGAGTGCAGCGCAATGATCTATCGGCACCTCGGTGAGCAAATCGACATCCACGGCGGTGGCGCCGACCTCATTTTCCCTCATCACGAGAACGAGATCGCGCAATCGGAAGCGTTCACCGGCAAGAAGCCCTTCGTCCGTTATTGGCTCCACAACGGACTCCTGCAACTCGGCGGCGAGAAGATGAGCAAGTCGATCGGGAACCTCATCACGATCCGCGAACTCCTCGCACGCGACGGTGCCGGGCCGTTCCGCCTGCTCGTCCTCAGTTCGCACTATCGCAGCCCGTTGACGTTCACCGAGGAAGCGTTCGAAGCGGCCACGCGCGGCTACGAACGTCTACGCCAGGCGGTCCGCGGTGCCGAAGGCGAACCGAGTTCCCGGCCTCACCACCCCCTGGCGACGCTCGCCGACGAGACGCGGGAGGCGTTCCGCGCAGCGATGGACGACGACTTCAATACGCCGAGTGCGCTCGCGCGCCTCTTCGAGTTGGCCCGCGCGATCAATCGTGGCCGCGCCGCCGGCGAGCCGAACGAGGCGATCGGCTACGCGCAAGCGACGCTCCTCGAACTGTGCGGCGTCCTCGGTTTCCGCTTCGAGGAGTCCGCACCGGAGCGCCGAACCGCTGAACCCTTCATCGAGCTGCTCCTCGACATCCGCAGTCGTCTCCGCGCGGAACGACGTTGGGAACTCGCGGATCTCATCCGCGAACGGCTCGGCGAGCTGGGCGTGATCGTCGAGGACACGCCGACCGGCACGGTCTGGCGCTGGGCATGAGAAAGCTCCAACGCGGACGACCGACGGAATACCTGTACGGTCGCAATGCGGTCATGGAGGCGCTGCGCGGTCGGCGCCGACATCGCCGGCTCTACGTCGCCCAGGGAATCGAGCACCACGCACGGATCGAAGCGCTCATCGACGCCGCGCGACGCGCCGGCATCCCGACCTCGATCGTTCCGCGCGAGGAACTCGACCGCATGGTCGGCCCGGTCAACCATCAGGGCGTGGCGCTGGAGACCAGTCCCTACCCCTACGTGGACCTCTCCGCGTTCCTCCCACCGGGACCGGCGAGCATCCTGCTGGTGCTCGACCATCTCGAGGATCCGCAGAACATCGCGACGCTCCTCCGCACCGGCGAGGCAGTAGGGATCGAGGGTGTGGTGCTCCCGGAGCGTCGCGCGGCCGGAATCACGCCGGCTGTCGTCAACGCATCGGCCGGCGCCGTCGAGCACTTGCAGGTCTCCGTCGTGACGAATCTCGCTCGGGCCGTCGACGAGCTCCGCGAAGGCGGGTACTGGGCGATCGCGCTCGAACCGGGAGAGCGTGCGCAGCCCCTGTTCGTCGCCCCGCTCCCGCGGCCGCTCCTCCTCATGGTCGGATCGGAAGGCCGTGGCCTGTCCCCGATTCTGGTACGGCGAGCCGACGTGCAGGTGATGATCCCGATGTTCGGCCGCGTCACCTCGCTCAACGCCGCTGTGGCTGGGTCGATCGCCCTCTACGAAATCGTCCGACGGGAGCTGACCGCGGAGCCCAACACAGGGTAACCCTGCAGGGCAACGATGGGGACGACGCTCGACCGGCCGTGCCCGAGCAATCGGACTCGAGGACAGCCTCGCGCCGGCGGCGAGCCTGCCGGAGGCCGGGAGGAGTTCCTCTCACCCCGTCGGCACCGAGTGACCGGCGACGTCCAGCCTGGCGATCGTTCCCGCGAGATGCTCGCCCCGACCGACCGCCGCTCGGTAGCGGGCGACTCGCATCGCGCCGACAACAACACAGCCGGACTCCCCGGTTGCAGGTACGGCCGTTCCTAACCGAGTGCCGTGACGAGATCGCCGAATCGATCGAGCGATCTCCCTGGCGATGGCCGGACCAGCGACCGGGCGATCGTCGCTCCGGTCTCTCGAGGAGGTGACGACTACCGGCTAGCTCCATCGGCATCCCGAGGAGCTCACACCGCCCGGCGCACCGAGCGCCGCGTCTCCCTACCCCGCGCTCCGTCCAACGCAGGACCGAAGCGTCCTGGCAGCCGACAGCTTCGACACCAATCTCCGGACTGGAACGGTGACCGCCGCGGGAAAGGGGGGGAGACGCGAACAGCCCATTCGTCGTCCCCGAGCTCCGTCCCCCCGCCGGACCGCAACACCGCACTCCACTCCTCCTGACGCGCGAGCCTCCGGGGGCAGGCGTTCCTGGGCCACGAACCCCGCGCGACCTTCGACGCCACCCGGCGCTGCTCAGCGCAGCGGAGCCAGTGCGGCGCGACGCGTTCGCGCCGGGAGGTCCGGACCGACAGCGCCTGACACCACGCGCTGTGCCGCTCGGGCAAAATTGCGATGACCACGCAGCAGCCGGTATAGTTGACTCCGTGATACACTGGGTGTACGGACACCCGCTGGTGACGCGTGGAAAGCAGGGGAGCGACGATGAAGGTCATTCTGCTGCGTGACGTCCCCAATGTCGGAAAGGCCGGCACGATCGCAGTCGTGTCCGATGGCTTCGCTCGCAATTATCTGATTCCCCAGCGGCTCGCCGAACCAGCGACTCCTGATCGGGTCGCCATCGCCGAAGCTCGGTTGGCCGCGCAGCGACGGAAGATCGAACGCGCCGAACAGGCGATGCGCGAGCTGGCGGAGCGTCTCGAGGGGCTCCGCCTCATCATCCCCGCACGTGTCGGCGAGAGCGGCCGCCTCTACGGATCGATCACCGCCCGCGAGATCGCGGAGCGGCTCAGCCAGACCGTCGGTCAGGAGATCGATCGCCGCGCGATCGAACTCGACGAGCCGATCCGTTCGCTCGGCGAACATCGCGTCGCGGTCCACCTGGTCGGGCGCCTGCGTCCGACGATCGTCGTCGAGGTCGTACCAGAGGAGTCCGCCGCTAGCAACGCCTGAACGGGGGATCGTCATGACGGGCACGGCTGCCGAAGCCGTCGAGCGTTTGCCGCCGCACAATATCGAGGCCGAGCAAGCCGTGCTCGGGAGTCTCCTGATCGATCGCGACGCGATCATCCGCGTGGCTTCCTTTCTGCGGCCCGACGATTTCTTCCGCGGCAGCCACGCGATCATCTACCAGGCGATCCTCGATCTGTACAACCGGCGGGTACCGGCGGACTTCGTGACCGTCGTCGACGAGCTGGAACGTACCGGTCGCCTCGACGATGCAGGGGGTGTCGCGTATCTCACGGAACTCCTCAGCGTCGTACCGAGCGCGGTCCACGTCGAGTACTACGCCCGCATCGTCGAGCGCACGGCGACCCTGCGTCGACTGATCTCCGCCGGAACGGAAATCGTTCGACTCGGCTTCGACGAGCGGATCGAGGCCGACGAGGCGATCGAACGAGCCGAGCGCCTCATCTTCGACGTGTCGCAGCGTCGCGCCACCCGTGACTTCGTCTCCGTCGGTCAAGTCCTCGAGCAATTCTTCGAAAAGCTCGATCGTATCCAGCAGCACCGCGGCGAGGTGATCGGCATTCCTACCGGATTCGCCGATTTGGACAAGCTGACCGGCGGATTGCAGCGGTCAGACCTCATCATCCTCGCCGCACGTCCCTCGGTCGGCAAGACCTCGTTCCAGCTCAGCATCGCGCATCATGCAGCGGTGAAGGCCGGGAAGGTCGTCGCGATCTTCAGCTTGGAGATGTCGGCCGAGCAGCTCGTACAGCGGCTGCTCGCGATGGAGACCGGGGTCGATACCCACCGGCTACGCCTCGGATACATCGACGAGCACGAGTGGGACGCCATCTCGCGCGCGTTCGGCCGCTTGGCCGAAGCGAAGATCTTCATCGACGACACCCCGGGAATCAGCGTCATGGAACTCCGCAGCAAGGCACGCCGCCTCATGGCCGAGCACGGGCTTGACCTCGTCATCGTCGACTACCTCCAGCTCATGCACGCTCGTCGCGCCGAGAACCGCGTCCAGGAGATTTCCGAGATCTCGCGCGGGCTCAAGGCGCTCGCCCGCGAGCTCAACGTTCCGGTCCTCGCCCTTTCCCAGCTGTCCCGTGCGGTCGAGACCCGAACCGACCACCGTCCCCTGCTGAGCGACCTCCGGGAGAGCGGCAGTCTCGAGCAGGACGCCGACGTCGTGATCTTCATCTATCGGGACGAGATCTACAATCCCGATACCGACCGTCGCGGTATCGCCGAGATCATCGTCGCCAAGCACCGGAACGGTCCGACGGATACGGTTCACCTGCGCTTCTTCGACCGGACCGCCCGCTTCGCGGACCTGGAGCTGTACCGCGAACCCGGGAATTGAGCGGGGAGGGGCGATGGAAGGCCGGATGCCACTGGCTGACCTCACGTGCTTGCCGTTGGAGCTCGCCGAGCGGCTGGTGCGGGAAGCGGGCGATCTCCCCTCCATCAAGGTCGTCCTCACGGTCGCTCGTCTCGCTGTCCGTCAGCGACGACCAGCGGTGCCCGTCGTCGCGCTGTTCACCGACACTGCGTTGCGCCTCGCCCTGCGACCGCATGGCACCGATCGCGAGCCGCGCGGGGAGATCGCCCGTGCCATCGATGTCGCTGTGGCACGCGGCTTCCTGCTGCGTCTCCGCGGGGCATCACCGACCGGGCCCGAGCTCGAGTGGCTGGCGCTCGCGACGCTGGAGACGCTGGCGCTCGCTCAGCATGATCCTTCCGCACTCTTGCCGGGCGATGTTCGGCCCGAGACAGCGGTCACCGTCGAGCGGCCGAACGTCTTCTCGCTCTACGAGCAGAACATCGGTCCCCTGACGCCGCTCATCGCCCAGCAGCTGGCGGAGGCTCTCGAGCGATACCCCGTTTCGTGGGTTGAGGCGGCGATCGTCGAGGCGGTACACTACGGACGCCGGAACTGGCGGTACATTCAGCGGATCCTCGAGCGTTGGGCCACCGAAGGACGAGACCATGAAGCCCATTCGCGAGATCAGCGCGCTCGCCGGCTCGATCCGGACAAATACCTCCGCGGCAAGTACGCCCCGCTCTTCTGGAATACCGACTAGCAGCGGCGAGGAGTCCACGCGCCCGGTCCAAGAAGCGGTGTGCCAGATCTGTAAAGGTGCCGGGTACCTGCGTCTCGATGTGCCGGTCGGCCATCCGAACTTCGGTCGGATCATACCGTGCGAGTGCAAGATCCGCGAGCGAGAGGCAAAGCTCCTCCGTCAGTACCTCGAACTCAGCGGGCTCGAGCAGCTCGAGGACTGGACGTTCGATACCTTCGATCCGACGGTTCCCGGGGTCGCCGATGCGTATCGGATCGCGCTCGAGTATGCCCGAAATCCGGATGGCTGGTTGCTCCTCATGGGTGGGTACGGCTGCGGGAAGACGCACCTCGCGGCAGCGATCGCCAACTACGTCCTGCGTCATCAGCGACTCTTCCCGCTCTTCACGGTCGTGCCCGACCTGCTGGACTATCTCCGCGCGACCTTCGCTCCCGACCGAGCCGAGAGTTACGACGAGCGGTTTGAGCAAGTCCGCAACGCTGGACTGCTCGTCCTCGACGACCTCGGTACGGAACACACCACTCCGTGGGCGACCGAAAAGCTCTTCCAGATCATCAACTACCGCTACAATCAACGGAAGCCCACCGTCATCACGACGAACCGGGATCTCGACGACCTCGACGAACGCATCCGCTCCCGCCTCTGCGATCGTGCCATCTGCCGTGCCGTCTTCATCCGCGCGGGGGATTACCGACTTCGACGATCGCGCGTTTCGTCTTGACAGGCGTCGAGGAGAGCGGAGACTCTGCCGTATTCACCGAGTGGGACGCATCCTTCGCCGGCACGGAGGACAGACCGTGGACGACGAGCGAACCGGACGCCCCGACCGTCGCCATCAGGGGCCGACTCGTACTACAGCGATCATCGAACATTGGAGACTCGACGACGGCTCCTCCTCGCGAGCGCTCGCCCGCGCGGCTGAGGCACAGCAGTGGGG
>JANZZC010000030.1 GCA_026419575.1 Thermomicrobium sp.
CCCTTCGGGGGCAGTATAGCGCCGTGTCGCGGTGCACGGCGGGGACGCTCGTGGGCGAGTCCCGGATCGGCCCCGACGAGCGACCTCCCTCGCTCGAGGCACCGTCGGCAGGTGACCGCGTCAACGCCGGCGCACCGCCCCGCAGTTCAGCGGTATCCAGGCGATACCGGGGACCGCAGCAGCGGACCACCGCACCGCTCGAGCGCGGACGGGCGCCGCGACGCAGGCGACTCGCTTTCGCCGGCGGTATCTCGTACACTGGCAGGAACGGACGCAGAGGCACGAGCGAGGCGAGAGATGGAAACGGAGCGCACCGAGGATCGGATCGACCGCACCTTCCTCCAAGCGGTACGCAAGGCCGCTGGTTTCCGAGTCTCCCCCAGGCAAGCGGAGCCGGTAGTGGCGGCGCTCCGCCGGCGACAACCGGTCACGCCGGAGATCGTCGCGCGCATCGTCGCAGCCATCGAACAGAGAGAGCGCTCGGCCCGCCAACGTCGGAACGCTGATCTGTGGCGCCAGCTCGGGACGTTCCTGGTGCTCGAGGGCAAACCCGCCCACCTCGAAGCGCAACGCGCCTTGATCGGTCGCGTTCGGCGCATCCTCGGGGAGCGTCACCCCGATCGAGTACTGCTCGAGGTCGCCGTCGCCCTCGGCGCCGCCGGTTACCCACTCGAAGCGCGCACGATCGCCGATGCCGTGCGCTGGCTCGAGAGCCGCCTCGGGCACGAACTCACCGCCGAAGCGGTCGAACCGTACCTCGACCAGGCAGTCGAAGCGGTCGCAACGCTCGCGCGGAGCCGCAAGCGCCCACCGGCGCGCCGTCCGCGCCGCTGATCCTGGCGTACGCCGTGCGCTCGCGCGGCGCCCGCTTCACGAGCTCCTGGAGCCGGCCGTCGCGAGCCCCCCGGCGATCGCCTCGCGGACCACTTCGGCGAGCCGCGCGATCCCTTCGTCGATCTGTTCCAGTGTGACTGCACTGTACGATAGTCTGAGATGTCGGTCGCCGCTCCCGTCCCCGTAGAACGCCGGCCCGGGGATGAAATCGACGCGTCGCTCCCGGCAGACCCCGAGGAGTTTCGTCGCGCTCAACCCCTCCGGTAACGTGACCCAGATGAAGAAGCCGCCGTTGGGCCGCGTCCAGGTGACTCCCTCCGGCATCTCCCGCTCGAGCGCGGCGAGCATCCGCTCGCACTTCTGGCGATAGAGCTCGCGCAGTTGCACGAGATGCGCGTGGCATCGCCCTGTGCGGATGTACCAGTCAGCCAGCGCTGCCGTGAAACTGTTGCGCAAGGCGTCGATTCGCGCCCGAGCGAGCGTCGCCACGATCGGCGCCGGCCCGACGACGTAGCCCAGCCGCAGCCCCGCTGCGATCGTTTTCGACAGCGTCCCGCAGTACAGGACGTTGCCAGGTGCGGCCAGACTGTAGAGCGTCGGCGGATACTCGCCGCGGAAGCGGAGCTCGTAGTACGCATCGTCCTCGATGATCAGGAGACCACGCTCATCGGCGAGCTGCGCCAGCACCCGCCGGCGCTCGACCGCGAGCTCGACGCCAGCAGGATTCTGGAAAGTCGGTAGCGTGTACAGGAACTTTGGCTGCCGTCCCTCGCGCTCCAACCGGTCGAGCGCTGCCGCCACGGCGTCGGGGTCGATGCCATGCTCGTCGACCGGAATGCCGACGAGCTCGGCACCGGCCAGCTTGAACATGCTCGTCGCGCCCATCCACGCCGGCGCGTCGATCAGGATCACGTCGCCGGGATCGAGCAGCGCATCGCAGATGATGCCGAGGCCGTTGCTGGAACCGAGCGTGACGAGAATCTGCTCCGGGGCCACGTCCATCCCTTGGTCCCGAGCCAGCTTCTGCGCGAGGGCCTCGTTGAGTTCGTCGGGGCGAATCAGGTTCTGGTAGCCGAGCGCGTCCCGCCGTTGGTGCTCCGCCAGGAACTCCGCGGCCAGCGCCATGTCCTCCAGCGGCAAGCTGTCCCAATCCGGGTCACCGTACACGAACGAGATCATCCCCTCGGGCGGAACGCGCGGCGGACGCTCCGCGGCGGCTGCGATCCTGCCTCGCCTCGACCACCTCGCGTGCCAGCGCTCGTCCATGGCAACGGCTCCTTCCTCGTGCGTGGTATGCTGCGCGGCGTGAGGCCGCCGTCTCAGTATAACGGACGGCGATCACGTGTCCGCGAGTTCGATGGGAAGGGGGAGAGTCCGAGATGAGCGTCGTCGCGGATCCGCAACTGGTAATGGCAGTTCACCGCGCTGTCGCGCACTACCGACACCTCGAACCGGCCGGTATCCCGACCGACCACCCCGACGTCCCAGAACTCGCCACCCCGAACCGCCTCGCCTACGCGATCGGCTGGATCCTGGCCGCAGCGATCGTCGGGAGTCGGTATCGCTCGTCGGGGATCGACGTCCTGCCCGTCTACCATCCGGAGCATGGTTGGGATCGGTTCCTGATCACCCGCCGCGTGTCCTGCCGCCTCTACGCGACCGAACCAGCCGATAGCCTGGGCACGCTCTGGATCGGAGAAGACGATGCTCCCGTGTTCACCGTCGGGCAGAGCGTCCGCCTCCCACTCGGGAAACTCGTCCAGCACGATCCGGCCGAGGCGATCCGCCGGCTGCTCTTCGCCGTACCGGCTCCCCGCTTGCGCCAGGGAGATCACGCCACCTGCCCCCATGTCCGGGCCGAGAAGTACCCGATGGTCTATCGCGTCACGGCGGAGCTGATCGCCGACTACCCTGGACTCGTCGCGGCCCGCGAAATTTTCGTCGACGAGCAACCGATCGACGGCGCCTATCACCCGCTCTATACGGCGTCGGGCGCGAAGCTCTCCGGTTGGACATATGATTATGTCCAGTACCTGGCCGGTGAGCGGATCGTCTTTCTCGGCATCGACGGTCGCCTGGCCACCTTCGAGGTCGAACCCGGTATCTGGCGAACCGAGGAGGCCCCCTCCGGCGACGAAGCCTCGCTCCGGCGGTATCTCGAAGAACGCCTCGCGCTCGGCGCCCCGGGCACACCGGTCGTGACGATCCCGTCAGGACAAGCGCAGCAGGCCGGGGACACGCCGAGCGACGAGCAACGAGACGAGTGAGCTGGCGAGCGCCCCGACCAGGATCGCACGATCGATTCCGATCGCGTCCCCGAGCGCCCCCATCGGCAAGGCGCCGAGCGGCATGAAACCCCACGTCACCATGTACAAACCCATGACGCGCCCCCGCACCTCGTCGTCGATGGCGAGGTGCAGGAGCGCATTGTTCAGTGCCATGTAACTCGAGCCGAGGAAGCCCGCAGCGAACAAGCAACAGACGACGACCGGTAGCCAATGAATCGTCGTGAAGGTGGCGACGACGAGCCCGTAGACCACGATGATCGCGACCATCGCGAGTCCACGACGCCGCATGCTCCGGACACCCGCGACGAAGAGCGAGCCAGCGAGCGCTCCGCTCCCACCGACGGTGTAGAGCAGCCCGAGGCCGCTCGGCCCCAGGCCGAGCACCTCCCGGGCGAAGACCGGCAGGAGCTGGAGGTACGGGAAGACGAGCAGCGTCGGGACGCTCGCCAAGAGTATCAGCGCGAGGACTACCGGGGCACGTCGCACGTAGGCGACCCCGCCGACGAGCCCGCGCAGGAACGGCTCGGGCCGGCGGGCGGTCGGCGGCGATACCGGCAACCGGCTCGTGCTCAGGAGCGCCGCCCCCAGGCACGCAGCCTGCAGGAGCAACGTCCCGCCGACGCCGAGCGTCGCGACCAGCGGACCGGCCAGCGACGGCCCGACGATGCGCGTGGTGTTCATCCCGGCCGAGAGCAGCGCCACGGCGTTCTGCAGAAGACGGGACTCGACATAATACGGAATCACCGCTTGGCGCGTCGCGTTGTTCGCGGCGAGCAGGATCCCGTTGAGAAAGGTGGCGACGAGGAGGACGAGCGGCGTCGCGCGTCCGGTCAGGACGAGGACGGCGAGCGATCCGCCCAAGGCGAACGCGCCGGCCTGGCATCCGAGCATCATCGTCCGCCGGTCGATCCGCTCGCTCAGCGCGCCGGCCGGCGCTGCCACGAGGAGGAAGGGTACGCCTCCCGCGAAACCGAGCAGCCCCACCCAGAGAGCCGAGTCCGTGAGCTCCAGCATGAGCCAGGCGGTGGCGACCTGGAGCATCCACTGGCCGATTTGCGTCAGGACGCTGGAGATCCACAGGAGCCGATACGGCGCCGAGGCGACCAGCGCCGTGAAGACCCCGCTGCCGAGGGTTCCCCGCCCGGCTGAAGTCCTCGCCTTCCCGATCGTTCCGCTCGCTCGCGAGTGGTCGCCCATGGCGCGCTCCCGGCACAACCCTACCGCTGTCCTGCGCTCCCGACCAGATACCTCGCCGCTGGCAGCCGGCAGGGTACCGTCCCCTCTCGATCCCCAACGCCCACCCGACCGTCGCCGCCAGTCCACCCGGGTGGAGGGAGCAGGGGGGCGCTGCCGCGTCGGCGTGCGCCCTTCGTCCCGCACCGAGCCGTCTCCGTACGAACCACCCCGGCGGTCACCCGCCAGGGCGATCGTCCGTCGCCGCCGCCCCCGCCCAGCACGGCCCGGTCACCTTCCTGACCCTGCCTGGGCCCGGCTCCTGGGCGGGGCTTCGCGATCCCCGTCTCCCGATCGTCCCTCGACCGTCCGCCTCGACCGCTGGAGCGGGATCGAAACGGTCGGCCCCGACCGACGCACCCGACCCGCACCAGCGACCGAGACAGCACGTCGCTCCGCGAGCAGGGCTACGCGATCGGGCGCCTCCGCCTGCCCGCGCAGCCGCGACGCCCGCCGCAGCAGGGTCGCCAGCCGCCCGACTGCGGGTTCCCCCGCATCGACCCGCCGGCCCCCGCGGCGCCGGCGAGACCACCTCGGTCGCCCGACGACGATGTCCGCCAGCCCACCTCGCACCACCGCTGCCCGGTCATGAGGAATCCCGGCCCGCACCGAGTCGCGGCCGCTCGCCGGCCCGTGTATCCTCGCGCCAGTCGCACCTCACCCGTCCCGGTCCACCGCCATCGTCACCGCTCGAGCCACCGGCAGCTGCCGGACGCACCCGGGTCAGCGCTGCGGCCAGAAGCCGGGCCGCACGCGACCGCGCCCGAAGCCAATCGCCAGGCCCGAATCGCTCGTCCCGGGCCGGCGATCCACTCGCCTCGTCCGCGCCGGCCGGTCGGTCCCAGGGCCCCACGGCGATCGGCCTGGATCCGCCCCCGGACGGGTCGACTCCTCGACCTGGCCGTCGAGCGCCCGACGCTGCCGGATGCCCGTGCCGCTGGTGTCGTCGTCCGGCGCGCGCTCGATCGAACCCGCTTCCCCGCTCGCAACCCGCCGTCCTGAGCCCGTCGGCCACCTCGCGCCCATTTCGATCCGGTTGCCGGCTCCTCGCCCTGCGGACATCGGTGGACGCAGGCCCGTGTTCCCCGCGAATCCAACGACCGCACCGTTTCCCCCCGATTCGGAGACCGGCCGACGCGCGCGAACGCACCGTCGTGCACCCCCGTCGTCGCTCGGATACCTGGACGCCCGTCCCGCCTCGATCGCCCCCGCACCCTCCGATGCTCCCGCCGGAAGGCGCTCGATTCATCGGCCCTCATCGGTCGACCCGGGTGGACAGCCGGGGCCGGAGCGCGTCCCCGGTCTCGCCGGAACCCGTCCCCGTCCTCGCGCCCGGCACGACACGCCCCGCGTCGGCCAGCCTCTCGCTGCGCAGGCCTCCGGGCGCACCGTACCGGCTGGGCGCGCGCTCCGGTACCGGCCGCGTCCGCCGCACCGGAGGGTCCGCCCGACCCCCACGCGCCCTCGCGCGACGCATCACGAACCGGCGACTCTCCGCGTTCTCCCTACCCCTACGCTGTCGGCCGCCTGGCACAGCGACGCCGAGGCGTTGGAGGCCTCACCCGGCCGAACGGCGATCGGCTCGGCGACTCCGGCTCCCTCGCACCCGGTCTCCTCCAGGTGCCCGGCGCCCCGCGCGCCGAGCCGGCCGGCCGCCACCAGGCACGCCCGCCGGCACCCCGCCGCCCCGTGACCGCTTTCTCGGTCGCGCGACAGCCAATGGACCGGTCGGCAGCATCCGGTGACCTGGGCCCCCACTGCCCGGCGCCATCCGCACGTCCGCGGCAGTCTACGCACCCGACCCTGCCGTCCCGCTGCCCACCCCGCCAACCGTTCCCGGCGCCGCCCGGCCGCTCGGAGCGACCGGCCACCGAAGGTCATCTCCCCCGCGGCCGAGCTGCCGTCGCCCCGACCGGGCCGAGCGACCGACCCCGCCCGCGCAGCCCTCGTTCCGGAAGGGTCGAGCGCTCGCCGACCCAGTCACTCGCTGGGACCGACCGCGCGCCGGGACGGGGCATACCGGGGGTCGCGCCCTGTATCGGCCGCGGAGTCCGGGCGGCCGCCGCGCTGCTCCGGAGACGCCCGAGATCGGGTCTGCCGCCAGGACGAACGGTCCGCACGGAACGCGCGCCTCGCGCCGCTCGGTCGCCCTCGCCGTCCGGCACCGCGGCCCGCCACCGGGCTCTCGCCGCTGCCGGCGCGGCTATCCTCTACCGCGCCGGAGCGACAGCCTTCGACCGAACGCGTCCCGCCGAACCGATCGGGGTAGAGGGACAGCGACGGCGCACCGCGCGAACGAGGAGCGGTACCCGCCGGCCCTGCCCGCCGCGACCTCTCGTCCGTCCGCTGCCCTCGCGCGCACCGCGGCGAACCCAACCGTGACGCTCGCA
The DNA here is from genome assembly GCA_026419575.1 of Thermomicrobium sp. GTDB lineage: Bacteria > Chloroflexota > Chloroflexia > Thermomicrobiales > Thermomicrobiaceae > Thermomicrobium. The sequence goes on from JANZZC010000030.1 coordinate 6,746, forward strand.
TCGTCGGACCATGACTCCCGGGGCACGACGCGGCGCAGGATCGGAACCGCCTGACGGACGTGTCGCTTCGGCCCTGGCCACTCCCTGCCCCGCAAGCGCGGGGCTCGCTCCGAGCCAGCGGATCGAGGAAAGGGGCCGACGCCTTTCGCGAACGCGCGCGGAGGAACCCCGCGGTACGGCCGGACACACGGTCGGTCGCACCATCCTCGCCGCACCCGCTCGGCGGTCCCCGAGAAGCCTTGCTGGGAGCTGCCTGCGCCGCCCGTTCGCTCGACGACTCGGGCGCGCGCTAGGAACCAGGCGACAGAAGGATCGCGACCTGCTACGATAGCTCAGGCGCAGTGCAGCGAGGGAGGGACGAACGATGGGTCGCTGGCGAGACGGCGCGCAATGCGCGGTGATGCTGACCTTCGACGTGGACGCCGAAACGCTTTGGCTCTCCGGAACGCTCGACCGCAGTGACCGGATCGGGGCACTGTCGCAGGGCACCTACGGTGCGCGGGTCGGAGTGCCGCTTGTTCTCCACGCTCTGCGGCGCTTTGACATCAAGGCGACCTTCTTCGTACCCGGCTGGGTGGCCGAGCATCATCCGGATATCGTCGCGGCGATCATTGACCAGGGCCACGAGATCGCGCACCACGGCTACCTGCACGAAACGGTGACGGAACTCGACGAGGAGGGGGAGCGACGGGTGCTCGAACGAGGGATCGAGGCTCTCCGCCGGGTCACGGGAGAGACACCGCTCGGTTATCGCGCACCGGGATGGGAGTTGACACCCCGAACGCTCCGTCTTCTCGCAGAGTACGGCTTCCGATACTCCTCGGACCTGATGAGCCACTTTCTCCCCTGGCAGCACCCCGAGACGCACCTCATCGAACTGCCCGTGCAGTGGTTGCTCGACGACGCTCCGTTCTTCCTCTTCCGACCTGGGGCCGGATCGCGCCCGATCCAACCAGCGCAGCAGGCGTTCCACGCATGGGTCGAAGAGTTCCAGGGGATCTACCGCTTCGGCGGGCTCTTCAACCTCACCATGCATCCCGAGCTGATCGGTCGACCGGGTCGGATTCTCATGCTGGAACGGCTGATCGAGCACATCTTGTCCTACCCACACGTGTGGATCGCTACCGGCCGCGAGGTAGCGGCGTACTGGGCGCAGCACATCGCCGCCCACCCCGAGGAATGGCGCCAGGGACTCGTCTACGACCCGCTCACGCACCGTTAGCCGCGTCACGCAGCGGGGCGCTCGTCGACACCTGCTGCAGAACGATCCGGTAGTGCTTCCGGAAGGAGAAGCGCTCGTCGCGGATCAGTTCGAAGTACGACCCGAAGCGCTCCGGATGTTCGGCAGCCTCGTCGAGCGGGTGGGGAGGATCCTCCTCGGTCAGCGGCGTGCGGAGCTCGTAGAGCGTCGTCCGCTCAGCCGGAATACGCCCTGCATCGCGGATCCACCGCCGCAACTCGCGCGGCGGTACCAGCTGTCCGTAGGTGGCGCCGGCTGCCGTCGAAATGCTCTCGTTGATCAACGTCCCTCCGAGATCGTTAGCGCCCGCGTTGAGACACCATTGGGCGAGCTTCGGTCCCTCCTTGACCCAGGAGACCTGGATATTCCGGACGTACGGATAGAGCATGATCCGGGCGACGGCGTGCATCTTGACGACCTCTTCGCCGGTGGCGCCGGGACGCAAACCGGGAACCAAGCGCTTGCGGTACATCGGCGCTTCGCTGTGCACCAGGCTCAGCGGGACGAACTCGGTAAAGCCACCGGTCTCCTTCTGAATCTCCCGGATGAGCGCCAGGTGCGCTGCGCGGTGGCGGTTGCTCTCGACGTGTCCGTACATGATCGTCGCTGTGGTCGGAATACCCAGCCGATGCGCCGTCGTGATCACCTCGATCCACTGGGCCGTGGTGATCCGACCCGGCGAGATCAGTCGGCGGAACTCGTCGTCGAGGATCTCGGCCGAGGTACCGGGAAGGGAGCCGACACCGGCTTCCTTCAAGCGGAGGAGGTACTCCTCGACCGAACAGCGGGCGCGGAGCGCGCCATAGACGACCTCCTCGGGCGAGAAACCGTGGATATGGATGTCGGGGAGCTCCGCCTTGATGGCGCGGCAGATGGTGGGGTAGAGATCGGGGTCCATCTTGGGCGGCAACCCGGCCTGGATGCAGACTTCGGTGGCACCGAGTTCCCACGCTTCTCTGGCGCGTCGCACCACCTCTTCGAGCGGCAAGAAATACCCCTGCTCCTCGCGATGCCCGCGGGAGAAGGCACAGAAGCCGCACCGCTTGATGCAGACGTTGGTGAAGTTGATGTTCCGGTTGACGACGTAGGTGACGACATCGCCGACGGCACGCCGACGCAACTCGTCGGCGACGAGGGTGACGAGGAGAAGATCCGGCCCGTGCGTCTCGAAGAGGCGGGTCCCCTCCTCGACCGACAGCTCGTGCCCCGCCAAGGCGCGGTCCAGGATGCGCGCCACATCCGGGGAGGCTGTCGACAACAGTCGATCGGTCATCTCGCGCAGCGCCGTCATCTCCTGCATCACCACAACTCCTCGTCGATCGGAACGAGTCCACCCGGGTCGACGAAACCTCGGACGCGCTCGCGGATGCGGGGATCGAGGAATTCGTCGCCGCGCAGGAGGAAGCTCGGGTAGACAGCGAGCCGCTCGCGCAACGTGAAGCCCATCCGCTCGGTACGCCGTTTGAGCTCACCCAAGTGCGGCCACGCCCGCTCGGGGTTGATGTAATCACGGGTGACCGGGGAAACGCCACCCCAATCGTCGAGACCGGCCAAAAGATACGCATCGTAGCCGTCGGGCATGAGATTGGGCGGCGCTTGCACGGCGGTCGTCGTTCCCAGAATCAACCGGGCCACCGCGATGGTCCGCAGCATGTCCAGCAGCGTCGGTTCCGGCCAATCGCGCATCCGGATGTCCGGCTTGCGCCGGAAGTTCTGCACGATCACTTCCTGGATATGCCCGTACCGGTCCTGCAACGAGCGGATCGCGTAGAGCGCGTCGACGCGCTCCGCTGCCGTCTCCCCGATGCCGATCAGGATCCCGGTGGTGAACGGCACGCGCAGACGTCCGGCGGCTTCGATGGTCGCCAGTCGGACGGCCGGTACCTTGTCGGGGCACCCTCGGTGGGCACCGCCCCGCTCGAGCAGGCGCTCGCTGGTCGACTCCAGCATGAGCCCCATGCTGGCAGTCACCGGACGCAAGAGGGCGATGTCCTCCTCGGTCATCACACCGGGATTCGCATGAGGGAGGAGACCGGTCCGCTCCAAGACGAGCTCGCACATGTCCCGCAGATACTCGATCGTCCGCGCATAGCCGTGGCGCGCGAGCCACTGTCGGTAGGAGGCATACCGGAGCTCGGGCTTGTCACCCAAGCTGAACAGGGCCTCCCTGCAACCAGCCCGCTGCCCCGCCTCGGCGACCGCCAACACTTCTTCCGGCGTCATCGTCCACGCCTGCGGATCGCTCGGGCGGCGCACGAACGTACAATAGGCGCACTGGTCTCGACATAAGTTCGTGAGCGGGAGGAAGACCTTCCGGGAGTAGGTGACGGTCCGCCCGGAGCGACGGTCGCGCACGGCGCACGCCGCCTCCAAGAGGAGCGGTAAGGTGTCGATATCCGCTTCGATCAGCCGGTTCGCTGCGGCGGGATCGAGCGACCCGGTATCGACCGCATCGGCCAGCGCCCGTTCGATCGCCGGATCGAGCGCCCGTGTGCGTATGCCTGCGAACGTCACGACGTGGTGCCTCCCTTCTGCACCTCCCGAACCGCGGAGAGTATCCCTCACCACCGTCGCCCTCGCCAGTCGCCTGCGTCCGCGAACGCCCTGCCTCTGTTATGCTCCGAGCACGGCACGGGAGGGAGCATGGTACCGACCGAGCACTGGCTGGCCTTCGTCTGGCAGGAACAGCGGATCGCCCGCGAGCTGGAAACGGCCCAAGGTGCGCCGCTCCGCGTGATCTACCGCGGGGTCTGGACGCACCGCCACGGTCCGGATTTCGCCGACGCCTCGCTCGATCTGGCTGGGACGCTCCTCTCCGGTGATGTCGAGCTCCACGTTCGCAGCTCGGACTGGTATGCCCACCGTCACCACGAGGACCCAGCCTACGACCGCGTGGTCCTGCACGTCGTCTGGCACGACGACCTCGGGCAGCCGGTATCGCGCCGCGACGGTCGGCCGATCCCGACCGTGGAACTCGCGCGCTTCGTCGATCGATCCCTCGATCCGACTGTCCTTCCGCTCGGGCGGCCGCTCGGCGCGCTCGGTTTCGCGCACTGCGCCCCGGAACTCGCGGCGAGCGAACCGCACACGCTCCACGCACTCTTCGAGGACGCTGGCGATCATCGACTCCGCCACAAGGTAGCACAGGTGCAATCGCTGCTCGGAGCCGCGCCTCCCGGGCAGGTTCTCTACTGGCTCTTCGCCGACGCGCTCGGCTACCACCGCAACCGGGAGGGGATGCGCATGGTCGCCGAGCACTTGCCGTCGGAATACCTGGAGGCCACGGTCCTCCTGGCGGAACCGACGGACCGATTTCCCTTGGCAGCCGCGCTGCTTCTCGGCGTCGCCGGCTTCCTCCCCGTCTTGCCGCAGGAACGGAACCTCGCGCCGCTCGATCGAGGCTCGTGGCACCGGATCGAGGCGCTCTGGAGCGACATCGGGCGGGGATTTCCGACTCCCCGGATACGCTGGAGAACCGCCGGGGCTCGGCCGGCGAACCATCCCCTCCGCCGCCTCCTCTCGCTGGCGACACTCGTCGCCGCCTCGCCGCAGGGACTCCTCACGACTCTCGTGCAGCGCGTCACGGCCGACCGTCCCCGCTCCGCATTGACCGAATGGCTCCGGTCTCCGCCGCTACCTCTCGGTCGGGACCGCACCCACGACGTCCTCGTCAACGTGGTCGTGCCCTTCGCGCTCGCCTACGGCGAGTCGATCGGCGAGGAAACGCTGGTGGAAGCAGCCTCGCACCTCTGGCGAACGCTGCCGGCCGGACGGGGCAACGCGATCACGCGCGCGACGCTCGAACAGGTCTGTGGGCCGACCGGGTTGGCGCTCCGCAGCGCGCGAGCGGAGCAGGGGCTCCTGCACCTCTACCGGACCGGCTGCCAGCCGCGCCGATGCTACGAGTGTCCCGTGGCCCACCTCGTGCTGGCTCGTCCCAGCGTCCCGGAGCTCACCGGCCACAGGCCGACCGCTCCGCACGCATCCTCGCCTCCGGGCGACGGCGACGACCCACACCGCTCCCGTTGACGAGCACCCCCGCGCGCGCTACAATCCCGACTGATTTAGTCGGGATTGTAGCGACGGATGGCAGCGTGACGAGCCGAGACCTCGTACCGACCTTCGCACGAGCGACAGCTGCAGACAAACGAGACGCACCGCCACTGGCTTCGCCCGTCGGGCGGTGCAGTCGGCCGACCCCGGGATCGACGGAACGGTGTCACGGGCCAGCACGACACGACCACGCCGTGGCTGATCACGAGCGTCCCTGGCAACGCAGCGAGGTCCGCGCGCATCGGGTCGACGCACGGTACGACGACGCGAGCGCACGGCAGCGGTGCAGCCGCCCGAGGTCACGCGGGAGCTGCGAGCGGACAGTGCCGCTCGATAGACGCCGCAGTTCGGGAACTCTCCAGGATGTCGGCGAACTCCAAGATCGCCGTGCGAGGCCGGACGGCTCCGCCCTGCCTCCGATCACCGGGCGACGCTCGTCCGGACAGTCCGGCACCGCGACGGTCCGCTTCGTTCGGTCAGCTCGAGCGGGCTGCTGCCCGCCGACAGCCGTCTCCCGTGTCGCGGTCGACCAGCGCCGATCAGTGAGCACCGACCGAGGGCACGCCGTCCATGCTGGATCTCGGTCGATCCCCAGCGGAAACGGATCCGTCCACTCTCCAACGTTCGTTCGTGACGACGATCAGACGCGGACACGCTCGGGCGGGAAGGGGGTAGAATGACGCACTACGTTCCGATCGTCCTGCAGGGGATCAGCTGGTCGGGCCAACACGGGCACCCTCTGCTCCTCCTGCGCGCGCTGGAAAGCGACGTCTCCTTCGCCGTGGTCGCCGACGTGGACGAAGCGCGCGCACTCTCGTCATGCCCGTGCACGCGCGAGCGTACCAGGCGACGCCTCGCGGTATTGGTCGTCGAACTCCTGCGCGCCTTGGAAGCGACGCTCCTAGGGATCTGTCTCTTATACACATCT
>JANZZC010000001.1 GCA_026419575.1 Thermomicrobium sp.
GATCTATGGCGTGCTCGTCCAGGTGGACTATCCCGATGCGGTGACGAACGGACTGCGACGCACGACGGACATGGTCCGCGGGGTCTTGGAGCGGACGCGGGGTGACCTCACGCTCGCCGTCGAGCACCAGAAGCTCGTGACCGAACTGGCCCGCGCCCGGCGAGCGGTCGGGCTGCCGGAGGCGGGCCAGCGGGCGCGAAGCGACGCGCTAGGTTCAGGCGACGCCGCGGAGTAGCTTCTCGCACTCCTCCTTGTGACGGGTCTCGTCCGAGATGATGTCCTGAAGGTCGTTGGCCAGGCCGTAGTCTCCGAACTCCTCGGCCTGCTTCATGCGTTGGACGTAGTTCCCGATCGTCCGCTCTTCGGCCTCGAACACGCGCTCGATCATCTCCCGGTTCGAGCTCGCCTTGGGCACGGGGAGCGGCTCGTCGACCGGTGTCCCGCCGAGCGCGGTGATCTTGTTGGCCAAATAGAGCGCGTGGCGTAGTTCGTCCTGGATCTCCTTCTCGAAGAACTCGGCGAGCTCGATCCGATCGACACCGGTCGCGGCTGCGGTGTAGTGGACGTACATGATGATGGCTTGGAACTCGCCAGCGAGGTCGCGGTTCAAGCCCTCGATCAACGTCTTCTTGTCCATCGTGACTCCCTCCTTCCCTGACGACCGATGAGAGGAGTATAGCCGAGCGAGCGTCAGGTCGTCGGCGCGGCAGCAGGCGCGGGCTGCCAGCGGAGGTCGAGCTCGCGGTTCGCCCGTACCTCGTCCAGCCGCTTGTAGAAGGTGTTGTGCGGGGCCTGGCGAACGAACTCGGGATCGCGCTCGACTTCCTCCGCGATCTGTCGCATCGCCGCGACGAAACGGTCGAGCGTCTCGATGCTTTCCGTCTCGGTCGGCTCGATCATGAGCGCTTCGGGGACGATCAGGGGAAACGCGACGGTCGGCGGATGGAGCCCGAAGTCGAGCAGCCGCTTGGCGATGTCCATCGCGCGGACGCCCTTCTGCTTCTGGCGGACGGCCGAGAGGACGAACTCGTGCATACAGGTACGGTCGTAGGGGACATCGTAGACGTCGCGCAGACGGGCGAGGAGGTAGTTGGCGGCGAGCACCGCGTCCTCGCTCACGCGGCGGAGGCCGGCCGCACCGTGCATCCGGATGTAGGCCCAGGCGCGGATGTGCATGCCGACGTTCCCGTGGAAGGAGTGGATCTTGCCGATGGAGCGTTCCGGCCAGTGCCAGGTGTACTCGGGATCCTCGCCCGGACGACGGACCACGACCGGCCCGGGTAGGAACTCGGCGAGGTGCGCCTTCACACCGACGGGGCCGCTCCCCGGCCCGCCACCCCCGTGCGGGGTGGAGAAGGTCTTGTGCAGGTTGAAGTGCATGATGTCGACGCCGAAATCGCCCGGCCGGGCGATCCCGAGCAAGGCATTGAAGTTGGCCCCGTCGTTGTAGACGAGTCCGCCGACGCTGTGGATGAGGTCGACGATCTCGGTGATGTTCTCGTCCCAGAGGCCGAGCGTGTTCGGATTGGTGATCATGATCGCCGCCGTGTCCGGTCCGACCAGTTGCCGCAGCTGGTCGATATCGACGTTGCCGCGGCGATCGGACTTCACCTCGACCACGCGGAACCCGGCCATGGCCGCCGTCGCCGGATTGGTCCCGTGGGCCGAGTCGGGGATGATCACGGTGCGGCGCTCGTGCTCGCCGCGGGCATCGAAGTAGGCCCGAGCGATCAGGATACCGGTCAGTTCGCCGTGCGCGCCCGCCGCCGGTTGCAAGGAGACCGCATCGAAACCAGCGATCTCCGCGAGGAACTCCTGGAGCTCGTACATGACGTGCAGGATCCCTTGCACCGTCCGCGGATCCTGCAAGGGATGCAGGTGCGCGAAACCGGGCAAACGAGCGACGAGTTCGTTGATCTTCGGGTTGTACTTCATCGTGCAGGAACCGAGCGGGTAGAAATCGATGTCGACGGCGTGATTCAACTGCGAGAGCCGGGTGAAGTGCCGGACGACGTCGATCTCGCTGACTTCCGGCAACGGCAGATCCTCCCGCAGGTACTCCTCCGGCAGCGGCGCTTCCGGTACGTCGAGCTCCGGCACGCTCGTCCCGGAGCGACCCGGCTTCGAGAGTTCGAAGATCAGCGGCTCCACGCGCATCGATCGACCTCCCACGCGAGTTCCCAGCCTCACCGGTAGGCTAGCACGGGTCGTTCCGCGCAGCAATCGGCGACACACCCGGTCACCGGGCGATCGCCCGGCTCCCCTCGGCGAGCGTCCGTCCCTCGTGCAGTCAACGATCCGAGCTAGGAGTGCTAGAATCGCCGTGAGCGATGGGCGCAGTGCGGAGCAGCACGGTGGCGGACAATCGCGCGATCTACGGTGGCCAAGCGGTGCTCGAAGGCGTGATGATGCGCGGCGTCCGCCATATGGCGACAGCCGTGCGCTTGCCCGATGGGCGCATCGCGGTGTGGGAACAGCCGCTCGATCCGGCGCGGTGGGCGGTGCGCGTCCGGCGAGTCCCGTTCCTCCGCGGAGTACTCGCGCTCTGGGAGACGCTCGTCCTCGGCGTGCGCTCCCTGGTCTTCTCGGCCCAGGTCGCGATGCGCTACGATCCCGAACTCCAGGCCGAAGGCGACGCCAGGCCCTCCGCCGGTTCGCTCCGCGGGCTCCTCTGGGGCACCGTCGCGCTGTCGCTCGCGCTCTCCGTCGGCTTGTTTTTCCTCCTCCCGCTCGGCCTGGCGAGCGTCCTCGCCCGCTGGATCGACACCGGCTGGGCCATCCATGCCGTCGAAGGGACGCTCCGGCTCGGTATCCTGCTCGGCTACCTGGCCGCGATCGGGCGGACACCGGACATCGCGCGCGTCTTCGGCTACCACGGCGCGGAACACAAGACGATCCACGCCTGGGAGCGCGGCTGCCCGCTCACGATCGAGGGAGCTCGCCCGCACAGCGTGCTCCACCCGCGTTGCGGTACCGGGTTCCTGCTCGTCGTCGTCGCGCTCTCGGTCATCGTCTTCGCCTTCCTCGGCTGGCCGTCGCTCGTGTGGCGCATCGTCTCCCGAGTCGCGCTGATACCGGTCATCGCCGCGCTGGCGTACGAGTTCATCCGATTGGCCGCTCGCTGGTACCGGCACCGGCCGGTGCGAGCGCTTCTCTGGCCGAGCCTGGCCCTGCAACGCTTGACCACACGGGAACCGGACGACACGATGCTCGAGACGGCGGTCGTGGCGCTCCACCGCGTGCTCGTCGCCGAAGGCCATCCCATTCCGGCCCCGGCCGTCGGTTCGCCGGTCATCGCGGTCGACGACACGGGGCGAGAGCGGCTCGCCGCCACGCCGGTCGGGAGAGAGGCAGAGGGATGAACGGACCGTCGAAGCTCTGGGGCGGGCGCTTCCAGAAGCCGACCCACGAACTCGTCGATCAGCTGAACGCGTCGCTCCCCTTCGACCGTCGGCTCGCTCGGCACGACATCCTCGGCTCGCTGGCCCACGTGACGATGCTCGCGCGGCAAGGCATCGTTTCGCGCGAGGACGCGCGGGCGATCGCGCACGGGCTCCGCGCCATCTTGCGCGAAATCGAGGAAGAGCGCTTCGACTTCCGACTCGCCGACGAGGACATCCATCTCAGCGTCGAACGGCGCCTCCGCGAGCTGATCGGGCCGACCGCCGGTCGGCTCCACACGGCCCGCAGTCGCAACGACCAGGTCGCGCTCGACTTCCGGCTCTGGATGCGCGATGCGATCCTGGAACTCGCCGAGGGGATCGTGGAAGCGGCGCAGGCGTTGCTCGATCTCGCCGAGGCCCACCAGGACGTCGTCATGCCCGGCTACACGCACCTCCAGCGGGCGCAACCGGTGCTGCTCGCCCATCACCTGCACGCCTACGTCGCGATGCTGGAGCGCGACCTCGCTCGCCTCCAGGAGCTCTACGGGCGCGTCAACCGGTCGCCCCTCGGCGCCGGCGCGCTCGCCGGCGTCCCCTACCCGATCGACCGCGAGTTCGTCGCCGGGTTGCTGGCGATGGACGGCATCCTCGAGAACAGCATCGATGCGGTCTCCGACCGCGACTTCGCCCTCGAGTTCCTGGCCGACCTCTCGATCCTGATGGCGCATCTCTCGCGGCTCGCCGAGGAACTGGTGCTCTGGTCGAGCAGCGAGTTCGGTTTCATCGAGTTCGACGACGCGTTCGCTACCGGCTCGTCGATCATGCCGCAGAAGAAGAACCCCGACGTCGCCGAGCTCCTCCGCGGGAAGAGCGGGCGCGTCTTCGGCCATCTGATCGGATTGCTCACCGTGCTCAAGGGACTGCCGCTCGCCTACAACAAGGATCTCCAGGAGGACAAGGAAGGCGTCTTCGATGCCTTCGACACGGTGGCGCTCCTGTTGCGCGTGCTGCCACCGATGGTGCGGACGCTGCGGATCGATCGCGCCCATCTGGCAGCGGCCGCCGAGGCGAGTTTCACGCTGGCCACCGACATCGCCGACGCACTGGTCCGCGCGGGCGTCCCGTTCCGGGAAGCGCACGAGGCGGTCGGCCGCCTCGTCGCTTCCTGCATCGCCAAGGGCAAGACCTTCGCCGATCTCGAGCGCGCGGAACTCGCGCGCTTCCATCCGGCGCTGGCCACGATCGAACTGCCGCGGACCGCGTGGGACGCCGTGCGCGCGCGCGAGCATCCCGGTGGGACCGGGCCCATGCACGTCGGACGTGCGCTCTCCGCCAGCCGGGGCCGGTTGTCCGGGGCCCGCGAGTGGATCGGTGAACGACGACGAGCGATCGACGCAGCCTTCGCTCGTCTTCTGAGCGAGGAACTCCCATGACGACCGTCGAGCCGGAAGCCCGTGCTCCCGAACGGCAGCAGCCCCGCGTCGAGCCGGTCCGCACAAGCGAAGAACTCGCGCTCGTCTACGCGATCCGGAGCGAGGTGTTCGACCGCGAGCAGCACCTCACCACCTGGGTGCGCGACTACCCGGAAGACGCGGAGAGCCTCAACGTGCTCGCCTGGATCGACGGCGAGGCGGTTGGTACCGGCCGCGTCTCGCTCTGGGGCGACGAGGCCCAGATCGCTTGGGTGGCGGTGCGGAAGCCGTACCGTGGGAGAGGCGTCGGCCGAGCCATCATGGAATACCTGATCCACTGGGCGCGGGAGCACGGAGCGCGCACTGTCACGCTCAATGCGCAGACGCACGCGCTCGAGTTCTACCGCAAGCTCGGATTCCGCCCGGTCGGTCGCCCGTTCTACATGGCCCACATCGAGCATCAGCTCATGGAGCGAGAACTCCAACCCCGTGCGGAAGGAGGGACCGGATGACGACCGTGCGGCAACCGATCCTGCTCCAGAAGAAGCCCGAGTGGTTCCGGGTCAGAAGGGAGCACGGGCCGAACTACGTCGAACTCCGTCGCCTCGTGCTCCAGGAGGGACTCCACACGGTCTGCCAGGAAGCCCGGTGTCCCAACATCTACGAGTGCTGGAACCAGCGCACGGCGACCTTCATGATCCTCGGGGACCGCTGCACCCGTGCCTGTCGCTTCTGCAACGTGCGCTGGGGACGGCCGGGAACGGTCGATCTCGACGAACCGCGTCGCGTGGCCGAAGCGGTCGAGCGGCTGGGCCTCGACTTCGCCGTCATCACCTCCGTGAACCGTGACGACCTTCCCGACGGGGGAGCGAGCATCTTCGCGGCGACGATCCGGGAGATCCGCGCGCGTCTTCCCTCGTGCGGCATCGAGGTCCTGATTCCGGATTTCCAAGGCGACTGGGCGGCCTTGCACACAGTCGTCGACGCCAAGCCGGAGGTCATCGCGCACAACATGGAGACGGTCCCGCGGCTCTTCCGCCGCATCCAGCCGTGGGACGACTACGGCCGCAGCCTGGAACTCTTCCGCCAGGTACGCGCCATGGATCCGACCATCGCGCTGAAGTCGGGCCTCATCGTCGGCATGGGCGAAACGTGGGACGAAGTGCTCGCGGTGATGCGCGACCTGCGCTCGGTAGGCGTCGAGATCCTGACCATCGGTCAGTACTTGCCGCCGACCCCGCGGCATCATCCGCTCGACCGGTACTACACGCTCGAGGAATTCGAGGAACTGCGGCGGATCGGCGAGGACGAACTCGGCTACGTCTACGTCGAGGCCGGACCGCTGGTGCGCTCGTCGTATCATGCGAAGGAACAGTACGAGCGGTACCGTCATCGCCGCCTCGGGGAGCGACAGGTGTGAACGCTCGTCGCGCAGAGCCGGTCGTCGCGCTCCAGCTCGGTACGGTCGATTACCTGGCTGCCTGGGAACTGCAGCGACAGCTCGCCGCAGCGCGCCGCGCTGACCGCATCCCCGACACGCTGCTCCTGCTCGAGCACCACCCGACCTTCACGACCGGCCGGCGCGGCGGCACGCATCACCTTCGGCTCACGCTCGACGAACTGGCTGCCCGTGGCGTCCCGTACTACGTGACCGATCGCGGCGGCGACGTGACGTACCACGGGCCAGGACAGCTCGTCGTCTACGTCGTCATGCGGCTCGACGAGGGCCAGCGACGCGTCCGTCGTTTCGTCGAACGGCTCGAGGCGACGGTGCTCGATGTCCTGGCGACGTACGGGATCACCGGCCGGCTCGATCC